>JAGFJG010000046.1 GCA_024102915.1 Caldilineales bacterium | reverse complement strand
CGGGCCCGTTCGTATCGGGTGACGTCTATGGTGCGTTCCTGGCGAAATGGGATGCGAAGTATGGCGGCACGCCGCCGAGCGGTTTCCATGCTCATGCCTATGACGCCACCAACATGCTGCTCGATGCCTTTGCTGCGGTTGCGCAGGTTCAGGATGATGGATCGATCCTCTTTGGACGCCAGGCATTGCGCGATGCATTGTCGGCCACCAAGGACTTCAACGGATTGACAGGCAAACTGACCTGCGGTTCCACCGGAGACTGCGCCACAGGCGAAGCGTTGGGCATCTACGAATTGACCGATGCCGAGGTCACCGGCGGCAACTGGCCGCCCGAAGCCATCTGGACGCCATAAGGTCAATGCCTTAGGTCCTAGCTGAAAGTCGTTGAGCTAGGGGGAGCGCTCGTCTCCTCCTAGCTCAACTCTATTCGCAATATTGCATCGAAAGGTGAGGAGAATGGCATGACGTCAGCAACTGCCGCGCAGCCGACGCGGAGCACTTCGGATCGATTTCGTGATTATCTGGATCGACTTTCGTGGGTCGATGTTGTTCTAGGGTTATTGCGAATTGGCATCATTCTGGCTGTAATCATCGGGGCTTACAATACGTTATCGTCGGGGAAATACACGCTTGATCAATGGATCAGCCTCACAATGTCGGGGTTGGCGCAGGGCAGTATTTATGCCCTGGTCGCCCTCGGCTATACTCTGGTCTACGGCATTCTGCTCATGATCAATTTCGCGCACGGCGAGGTCTTCATGGCTGGCGCATTCACAGCGTATTTCGTGGCGAACTACACCGCCAAGATTGGACTGCTGGCCAGCAATCCAATCCTGGCGATTGCCATCTGGATGGTCGTCGCCGCCGCTGTTTCTTTGACAGTGGCCGTACTTCTGGAGAGAATCGCCTACCGACCACTGCGAGGAGCGCCGCGCCTTGTTCCCCTGATCACCGCCATTGGCGCTTCTTTCTTTTTGCAGTACACCTTCAAGGGATTATACGGGTCCAATTTTTATTCTTACCCCGAAGTGCCAGCGCTGAAGGGAACGGTTACCTTCGCAGGCGCTAATATCCCGATCGTTCAGATAGTTGTAATTGTCCTGGCTTTATTATTGATGGCGGCGCTGTTCTGGCTGGTAGAACGTACGAAACGAGGAAAGGCCATGCGGGCGGTGTCTGAAAACAAGGAAGTCGCTAAGTTGATGGGGATCAACATCGATGCTGTGATCGTGTTCACTTTTGCCATCGGCGGGGCCCTGGCTGGCGCTGCCGGCGTGATCAACGGCCTATACCGACCGCAGGGCGTCAACTTCTACATGGGGTTTTTCCCAGGCGTCAAAGCCTTCACGGCGGCGGTGCTAGGCGGCATTGGCAGCGTGCCTGGCGCTCTTATCGGCGGTTTGTTATTGGGGGTATTTGAGTCGATCGGACCCAATCTTGTGCTGGACGGGCTTGGCATTCCCGCCGCCAATCAGCTCAAGGACGCAATCGCTTTCACCATGCTCGTGTTGGTGCTGATTTTCCGACCGCAGGGCATTTTGGGTGAGAAGCTAGCCGAGAAGAAGGCTTAAAAGGAGAGGATAACGATGAATCGACTTCGTTCTTTCGACTGGCGCTATCTTCTGCGAATGGGCTTGATTTCCGGCGGAGTGGCGCTCTACGTGTCCATCATCGGCATGGTGGTCGTTTTCAGCAAACGAGACATCATTGTCGATGTGATCACATTGGGCCAGGTGTTGCTCTTTACGCCCCCCATTATTGCCGGTCTCTTGCAAGCCAGGAGGTTGCGCTCGCAGCACGCCAATCCTGTGATGATGTTGGTGGCAGGCGCATTGATCGGCCTGGTTGCCAGTTTGCCGCTGGTTTTGCTGATCCTGCTGAACACACAGGCCAATTTGCGGCAGATATTCGTCAACATCACGCCTGATCTGATCAATATTCTCACGTTCGATCAGGACTCGCTGGGAACCGGGATTCTGATGCTGATCGGCGCTTACATGATTTCGGCGTTGGCGGCGACGATCTTTATATTCATCCCCGACCGACTGCGGAAAGCCATTGGCATCGGCATCATTGTCGTCCTGGTCTCCGGCCTGATGAGCGAGTTCATCAAACAGATCATGCAGCAGTTCGCCAGCCGGGGCGCCGTCAGCCAGGTGGTGAAAGGCGACGCGCTGACCGTTCAGGCGGCGGTGGTCATCTTCTTCTTTGCTGTACTCATCTCGCTGATCTGGTCCTATCAGGGCGCTAACGTCCGCAGCCGCAGGGAGGCCATGTCCCCGAAGAGTCGAAAGAGGGCGGGCTATGCGGGATTCTCCTTTTTCGGACTGTTCCTCCTCTTCCTCCCCTGGCTGGTTGGCATCTACTTGTCTGAGGTGATCGATAATGTTGGCCTCTACGTCTTGATGGGCCTGGGGCTCAACATCGCTGTCGGTTGGGCTGGCCTGCTCGACCTGGGTTATGTGACCAACTTTGCCGTTGGCGCTTATATCACGGCCGTACTGACATCGACCGGCCCGCTGGGTCTCGCCGGATTGAACCTATGGATCGTGATCCCGATTGCGATCTTCGCCGCGATGTGTACGGGCTTTATTCTGGCTCTGCCGGTGTTGCGTATGCGCGGCGACTACCTTGCCATCGCCACACTAGGTTTTGGCGAGATTATCCGCCTGCTGGCGATCTCCGACTGGCTCAAACCCTACATTGGCGGCGCTCAAGGCGTATCGTTCATTCCCAAGCCGACGCTTTTTGGCTTTGAATTCTCCGGCCCGCAGGAGTTTTACTATATCATCCTGGCCGCCTGCTTGTTCATGCTGTTCGTCGCTCTGCGGTTGAACCGCTCCCGAACCGGACGGCAATGGATGGCCATGCGCGAGGATGAGGATGCGGCCTCGGCGATGGGCATTGATGTGACCATGACCAAACTGCTGGCCTTCACTCTCAGCGCCGCTTCTGGCGGTCTGGCGGGCGCTATCTTCGCCAGCAAACTGGGCGCTATCTTCGCCCAGAGTTTCAGCCTGATGGTCTCTATCAACGTGCTCAGCCTGATCATCGTCGGCGGCATCGGCAGCATTCCCGGCGTGATTTTAGGCGCCATCGTCTTGATTGGTCTGCCAGAACTTTTGCGCGAATTCGCCGAATTCCGAGTGCTAATCTACGGCGCTTTGCTGGTGGTGATGATGCTGGTGCGGCCTGAAGGTCTGTGGCCATCGCCTGTGACCAAACGTGAGATGGCAGGTGACGAGGATGTCGGCGGGCCGGCTCCGCCTGGCGTGAAGCCTGAGATGATGCCTTCAGATGCGGCGACAGGAGGTTGAGATGAGCGATAACATTTTGACCGCCTCAGGCGTCATCAAACGATTCGGCGGCTTGACTGCCGTCAACAACCTCGATTTCGAACTTCGGCGGGGCGGCATCGCCAGCATCATCGGCCCCAACGGCGCCGGCAAGACCACCTTCTTCAATTGCTTCACCGGCTTCTATCAGATCGACGAGGGTGAAATCCGCTTCGACGGGCATCGTCTCAACGGTCGCACATCGGACCAGATCACCAAATTGGGTATTGCCCGCACCTTCCAGAATATTCGCCTGTTCAGCAATATGTCGGTGATCGAAAATCTCATGGTCGGCCAGGAATCGCACCTGAGCTCACGGTGGATTGGCGCAATCGTCGGCACGCCGGGAACGCGTCGCGAGGAGAAGGCGACAGAGGAAGAAGCGCGGCGGTTGTTGAACTTTGTGGGGCTGCGCGGCAAGGGCGACATGCTTGCCAAGAACCTGCCCTACGGCGATCAACGACGCCTTGAAATCGGCCGGGCGCTGGCAGCGAAGCCGAAACTGCTTCTGTTAGACGAGCCGACGGCTGGCATGAACCCTCGCGAAACGCAGGCGACCACCGATTTCATCCGGCGCTTGCGAGATGAATTGGGCATCAGCATCCTCATGATCGAACACGACATGCACGTGGTCATGGGCATCTCGGAGAAGGTGACTGTGCTGGACTATGGCCGCAAAATCGCAGAAGGCCTGCCAGGCGAGATTCGAAACGATCCGGTCTGTATCGAAGCCTATTTGGGCAAGGGTGCGGCAACGGCGTTTTTGACGAGCCAGGAGCAAGGAGAGAAGAGCAATGGCGCTGCTTGAAGTCCAGGATGTTCATTCCTATTACGGTAGTATCCACGCCCTGAAGGGTGTGTCGATTTCGGTCGATCAGGGCGAGATTGTCTGCCTGATTGGCGGTAATGGCGCCGGCAAAACGACCACGCTGCGCACCATCAGCGGCCTCATCAGCCCGCACGTAGGTACGATATTCTTTGAGGGCGAAGACTTACTCGCAGTCCCGGCTCACGATCTGCCGGCAAAGGGCATTGCCATGGTCCCGGAAGGACGGGGCGTCTTTGCCAAGCTGACGGTGGAAGAAAACCTGGAGATGGGCGCATTTCATCGCAACGATAAGGCAGGGATCCTGCAGGATATCAAGGAATCCTACGAGCTTTTCCCGCGGCTTGGCGAGCGTCGAAAGCAGGTCGCCGGAACGCTCAGTGGCGGCGAACAGCAGATGTTGGCGATGAGCCGGGCGCTCATGTCCAAGCCCCGTCTTCTGCTCCTGGACGAACCCTCGATGGGCCTCGCCCCCGTGCTGGTCGATCTCATCTTCGACACCGTTCAGGAAATCAACAGGCAGGGAACCACTATCCTTCTGGTCGAGCAAAATGCTTTGATGGCGTTGGATATCGCTCAGCGCGGCTATGTAATCGAGACCGGGCGCATTGTCTTGGCGGGTAATGCCCAGAAGCTTAAAGATGATCCGCAGGTGAAGGAAGCCTATCTGGGCGGTTGATCGCCCAACCACGTAGAACTTTCAGACCTCGCGCCCTCAGGTGCTACCCTGAGGGCGTTTTATTGTGATAGAGTTATAGAGTAATCAGCGATGCAGTAACTGACCACTGATTACTGATCACCCCCGCTTAAGGACTATTCAACATGACGAAAACCCAAACCGCGTATGACGAACTCATGCGCATGAGTAAAGAGATGACCATCGTCCACAGCATTGCCAGTGTACTGGGCTGGGACCGTGAAACATACATGCCGAAAAACGGCGCTGGCCTGCGGGCTGAGCAACTAGCCTATCTCAGCGGCTCGCAGCATCGTATGCTCAGCAACCCTCGTGTCGGCGAACTGCTCGCGGAAATCGAGGCGGATGGCAATGAACTGACGCTTGATGAAGCCGCCAATGTACGAGAGCTGCGCCATCAATACGATCAGGCGACCAAAGTGCCAGTCGAACTGGTCGAGGAGATCACGCGTGTTTCGGTGATGGCGCACCAGACCTGGGTCGAGGCGCGGCGCACATCCAACTGCTTCATTTTTCAGCCGCACCTGGGTGAATTGATCAAATTGACGCGCGAGAAAGCGGACTATCTGGGTTTTGAGGATCATCCCTACGACGCACTGCTCGACCAGTATGAGCCCGGCGAGACGACCGCCAATGTCACCCGCCTTTTCAATGCGTTGCGGACGGAATTGGTGCCGCTGGTGCAGGCCATCGCCGATTCACCGGTGCGCCCCAAAACCGACATCGTCCATCGCAGTTTTCCCGTCGATCGGCAGAGGCTTTTCGGTGAAGGCGCTGCCATCGCCTTCGGTTATGACATGGCGGGCGGGCGATTGGACACCGTTACGCATCCGTTCTGTACGGGCATCGGGCCGGGCGATGTGCGTATCACCACGCGCTGGAACCCGAATTTCTTCAATGAGGCCTTTTTCGGCATCCTGCACGAGTCTGGGCATGGTCTCTACGAGCAGGGTTTACCGGCTGACGCTTTTGGCGGGCCTGTGGGCGATGCCATCGGCATGGGCATCCACGAATCGCAATCTCGTCTCTGGGAGAATTTCGTGGGTCGTAGCCGGGACTACTGGCGCTATTTCTTCCCGCGTGTGCAGCAGGCCTTCCCGGACGCTTTGGCCGATGTTTCGATGGAAGATTTTTACTTCGCCGTCAATGCCGTCGAGCCTTCCTTCA
This sequence comes from Caldilineales bacterium, assembly GCA_024102915.1. Classification (GTDB taxonomy): domain Bacteria; phylum Chloroflexota; class Anaerolineae; order J102; family J102; genus JAGFJG01. The sequence continues at coordinate 15,913 of JAGFJG010000046.1, read as the reverse complement.
TCCGGGTCGAAGCCGACGAAGTAACCTACAATTTGCACATCATGGTGCGATTCGAACTCGAACAGGCGATCATCTCGGGCGACCTCGCGGTTGGGGATATCCCGGCGGCCTGGAACGAGACCTTCGAACGCTATCTCGGCATCAAGGTTCCGGAGGATAGCCAGGGCTGTTTGCAGGATGTGCACTGGTCGTTCGGCGGTTTTGGGTACTTCCCCAGCTACGCCCTTGGCAATCTGTACGGCGCTCAGATATTTGCGGCGGCGAAACAGGCTGCGCCCGCCCTCAGCGAGCAGATCGCATCCGGCAATTTTCAGCCGCTCTTGGCCTGGCTGCAAGAGAACATCTACAGCCAGGGCAGCCGCTATCGCACCCACGAACTGCTTGCACGGGTGACTGGTCAGGAACCCAGCCATGAACCGCTTATGGACTATCTGCATGCAAAGTTCGGGGAGCTGTACAGGCTGAGCTAAAGTCCGCCGGAGCGGATATCGATTCCAGGAATCGTGAAGCGTGATGCGCGAGCTAAGATGAACCCGCGCATCACGCTTCATGTTTTACTGCAATGTGTCATTGTAAGGTCCAGGCGGCATTGCTCGGTTCAAGATTCGACCAATAAATTGTGCTGATAAGCATTTGGACAATGCTTGTCTGTAGTTTGGTCTGTGGTGTACAATCAGGATAATTGTAACGGATTTCACCGAACAATTTCCTCACGTAAACGCAAAGCATCATCGTCTGGAACCCATCGACATCTTCCAAGGAGGGAAGACTTATTATGTCAGGCAGTTCTATCATCCACAATGCGTATGAACAAGGCAAGGGGATTGTGCGGCTGGCGCCGAATTGGGTGCCGCGCTCATTTTGTATTCCGGGGAGGCGCATCAAATTGCATCCCGACGATTATTTCGCGCTGGGGGCGAACCGTGGCGGCATCGACGAACGTTGGTTCTCGTCGACTACGCCCGCAGACAATGGCCCGCTGACCTCGCCCAATGAGGGGTTGAGTTTTATCGTTTTTGAGCACGGCGGCGCAACGGAAAAGGTGCTGTTGCGCGATGCCATCGACGAAATGAAGGGCGGCTTGATCGGCGACCGCATTTGGAAGGCGCATCAGCGTTGGCCCATGTATTCGAAGTTCTTCGACAACAAAAAGGCGCTGCCTTTCCACATCCATCATCGTGACGAGGACGCCGCTTTGACAGGACAGTTGGGCAAGCCCGAATCCTACTATTTCCCACCGCAAGCCAATAACTATGGCGCTGACTATCCCTACACCTTCTTTGGCTTGAATCCCGGCGTTACGCGGGATGATGTACGGGCATGTCTGATGAATTTCGGCAAGGGCGACAACAAAATCACCACGCTTTCGACCGCATACCGGTTGGAGGTTGGCACCGGCTGGAACATTCCCCCCGGCGTGCTTCATGCCCCCGGCAGCCTGTGCACCTACGAGCCGCAAAAAGCCTCTGACGTCTTCGCCATGTACGAATCGGTGACGGGCGATGCGGTGATCGACGAAGAACTGCTGTGGAAGAATACGCCGCCTGAGAGGATGGGCGATTACGAATGGCTGCTCGACATCATCGATTGGGACTTGAATCTCGATCCCAATTTCGTGGAGAATCGATTCATGCGGCCCAAGCCGGTCAAGCCGATGGCCGAGATGGAGGCCGAGGGCTATGTCGAAAAGTGGATTTGCTACAAGTCCAAGGACTACTCGGCAAAGGAACTGACCGTATTGCCTGGCGCAACGGTCACGATTCGGGACAGCGGCGCTTATGGTCTGATCATGATGCAAGGGCATGGCACAATGGGCGAGTGGGATATCGAGACGCCGAGCCTGATCCGATACGGCCAGCTTACCCACGACGAGTTCTTTGTGAGCGAGGAAGCGGCGATGGCGGGCGTCGTGATCACCAACCCATCCAAGTCCGATCCCATCGTCATGCTCAAGCACTTTGGGCCGGGCAACCCGGATGTGGTCGGCGTGGCCTGATTTGGTGGAGATTAATGATTGAAGATTAATGAAGGCAGTACGAAAGGCGATCAATCTCCAATCTTTAATCATTGATTTGCCCCAATCCCTGAGTCCGGTCGATGGTCTGAAATAGGCCAATATCCAATATCTCTTATCGTAAACCTGTATTCCCGTTCGCTGCCTGGCATGATCCGGCAGTGATCATCAAAGCAAGAGAGGATTCCCACATGAAGAAAAAACTTAATGTCGGCATCATTGGCTACGGCTTCATGGGACGCGCCCATTCGAACGCCTTTCGCCAGGTGAATCACTTTTTTGACCTGGAGCATGAGTTAGTGCTCAAAGTCGCCAGCGCCCGCAATGCCGAACGGCTGGAAGCGTTTCGCGAGAAAGCCGGTTGGGAAGAAGCCGAGACGGATTGGCGAAAAATGATCGAGCGCGACGACATCGACATCATCGACATTGCCGCGCCCAACGATTGGCATCGCGATATGGCAATCGCCGCCGCCGAGGCCGGGAAGATGATCTGGTGCGAAAAGCCGTTGGCCCGGAATGGCGAGGAAGGCCGGGAGATGGTGAAAGCGGTCGAGAAGGCCGGGGTGCGCAACATGGTGTGGTACAACTACCGCCGTGTTCCCGCTGTCACCCTGGCGAAGATGATCGTCGACTCCGGACGGTTGGGCAAGATCTATCATTATCGCGCCAACTTCCTGCAAGACTGGACGATCTCGGAAGACCTGCCGCAGGGCGGCGAGGGTCTCTGGCGGCTCGATGTCAATGCGGCTGGCTCCGGCGTCACCGGCGACCTGCTGGCGCATTGTATCGACACGGCCATCTGGCTCAACGGCAACATCACTCGCGTGACGGCCCGCACCGAAACGTTCGTGAAGGAACGCCATCACAACCTTACCGGCCAGGTCGAGCCGGTCGGCATCGACGACGCCAGTATGTTCCTGTGCGATTTCGCCAATGGCTCGCTCGGCCTGTTCGAGGCCACCCGCTACGCCCGCGGTCACAAGGCTCTTTACACGCTCGAAATCAACGGCGCTAACGCCTCGATTCGTTGGGATTTGCACGACCTGCATCGGCTGGAATACTTCGACCATGGCGACGAAAGCGCGCTGCGGGGCTGGCGCTCGATCCACATCACCGACGCCGGCGGCGATCATCCCTACATGGATCATTGGTGGGTTCCCGGCCTGCAGATCGGCTACGAACACAGCTTCACGCACCAGGTCGCCGATTTCCTCAGTGATTTGGAAACCGGCGCGACCACGCAGCCCGATTTCGCCGACGCCCTGATCACACAGGACGTGTGCGACGCCGTGATCAGTTCCGGCCAGAGCGGCCACTGGGTCGAGGTTTAGTCGTCCGGCCCATATCCGAATTTGAAATCAAACAACAGATAAGGAGAACAAACCTATGAGCAACAATTTCCCCAAACTGCACAATGCGATGTGGCCCGGTTTGGTGGGCAAAGGCAATGGCGGCGAACCGCCAATCGACCTGGACACCATGCTGAGGCTGACAGCCGGAGCGGATGTGAACGGCCAGAAATTCGACGGCGTTGACCTGTTCCTCGCCCTGCCGCATACCGACATCGGAAGCAGCCCCGACGATATCAAAGCCCTGGCCGACAAGATCGGCGGGATGGGCTTTGCCGTGGGTTCGCTTGTAGCCCCGGTGTGGGGCGGCTCTACGCTCGGCGGCCCGGAGAAAGTCGAGGTCTATCTGGACATGGTCAAGAAGGCCTGTGACATCGCCAAGGTGTTGAATGAGACCGGCGTACGCAAATACGGCGTGATCCGCATTGATTCGTCGACCTCGCCGGAGGTGTGGGCTGAGGATCCGGTGGGGAACCAGAAAAAGGTGGCCGAGGTTTTCCGTCAGGCCTGCGATATCGCCGCCGACTATGGCGAGCGCCTTGCCGCTGAAGGCGAAATCTGCTGGGGCGGCATGCACAACTGGAAGGACATGGTCGATTTGTTGGAAATGACCGACCGTCCCAATATCGGCTTCCAGGCGGACATGGCCCATACGCTGCTCTATCTCATGGGCTACAACGCCCCCGAACATCGCATTGTGCCCGGCGATTTCAATTGGGACGATGATGCCGCATTCCAGGCGGGCATGCGCAAAATGACGGCGGCGTTACGGCCCTGGACGATCGATTTCCACGTGGCGCAGAATGACGGCACCGTGTTCGGCAGCGGCTCGCATGACAAGACCGGGCGACATTGCCAGGCTTACGATCCGAATGGAAAGCTGGACATCGCCCGCGATGCCGGGTACTGGCTGCGAGATGAGAATGGCGAACTGACGAAAGCGTTCCAGCACATTTGTTGGGATGGCTGCATGTTCCCAAATGCCGTGATGATGAATCAGCAAACCTGGAACGACATCCTCAGCGCCATGATCAAGGTGCGTGACCGGCACGGCTGGAGCGAATAAAGTTCTCAAGAAAGACAGTTCAGCGCGAAGGACGCAAAGGACATCTTGAGTTTCGCAAAGAAACCGATTGTGTTTCTTACACACTCGATTCTTTGCGATCTCTGCGGACTCTGCGTTTAAACTGCCTTCAGAAAGCCGACCATTCGTTTTACATAAAAACGCTCTCGCCGAAAGGCGGGGGCGTTTTTTGTGCGGAAGCCATGGTTGGGATAATCTGAATCGTTCGCGACGAACATCATCGTTGCCAACGATGGAACCGCCTGCCCCTCGCATTCGTTATGTTTGAGGCGGGATAAAACCGCTCCATCTCCAAATCACATCCTGAGAGCATGAATTCCTATGAAAATGAATCGATATCTCCCAACCGGACTCTTATTGACCGGGCTGGTGCTGGTTCTGGCCCTGGCCGCCTGTGCACCCGCCCCGGCCCCGGCTCCTCAACCAGCGCAGCCCGCCCAACCGTCCAAGCCCACACCCACCGATGCAGCCCCGCCGCTGGAAGGCACACTTTGGGTGTTGAATTCCTACGTTGATCATACCGGTGCGACCGTCGCACCTATTCCCGGCACGCGGGTGACCGCCGAATTGAAGGACGGTTTCATCGGCGGCAATGCCAGTTGTAACCAGTACAACGGCGCTTACACGCTCGATGGCGACAGCCTGCAATTCATCCTCGGCCCGATGACCATGATGGCCTGCGAAGAAGCGGTCATGCAGCAGGAAATGAATTTCCTGGCCGACCTGGGCGATGTGACCACCTATGAGATCAGCGGCAACCAGCTTTCGATGATGGACGAATCCGGCGCTGTGGCGCTCACCTTCACCGTCGACGAGCCCCTGGCGTTCGTGGGCACGAACTGGCAGGTGCAAAGCTACAACAACGGCAAGGGCGGACTTGTGTCCAGCCTCAACACCGAATTGATGACCGCACTTTATGCCGCCGATGGCACGGTTTCCGGGTTTGGCGGGTGCAACAACTACAACGGGCCTTACACGACCGACGGTGACGGCATCCAGGTCGGGCCGCTGGTCACCACCCGCAAAGCCTGCCTTGAGCCCGAAACCTTGATGGACGACGAAGCCGGGTATCTGGCAGCATTACAACGAGTCGCCAGCTACAACATCAGGGGCGCAGAGCTGACCATGTATGATGCGGAAGGTGCTCGCACCGTCGTTTACAATGCTTCCCCGGCGGCGGAGACCCCGGTCGAGGTGGCCGGCAGCGCCGCGCCCATGGGCGACCCCGTTATGGTCGATGACGTCACGATGGTGCAACGCGGCGGCGATTGGGTAGCGGTCGTCACGGGCAACAGCCCGGATGCATGCCCCCGCAAGTTTCAGTCTGAACAGCAGGCCTCAGGCGATGCCATCGAGATCGCCCTGACTTCGGTCGCTCCCCAGGATGCCATGTGCGCGCAGATGTTGACGCCATTCACCGAAGAGGTCGTCATCGACACCACTGACATGCAGCCCGGCGAATACTCCGTTTCTGTCAATGGCGTGGCCGCCGATGAACCCATCACCGTTGGCGTTGCGGCGAAATCCTCTGGCTGCGCCGGCCTCGATCTGGCCGGGATCAGTCTGGACACGCAGGGGCTCCCCTATCCCTGGCAAGCGAATTGCATCCCCGCCGCGCCCTACGACGCCAGCATGCCGCCTGGCCCGCAAGGCCTGCCCGAACACGTCGTCATCAACTTCGGCGTGGTAGATCCGGCGGACAGACAGCCCGGCGACCCCATACTCTACATCATCCCCGTCGAGGCTTACAAAGCGATTTGGGACGAGAACGACAACCCGGGTGTCAGCGAAACCATCGACCAGATCGAATTCCAGACTGCCCTGCTGCCCATGCCGGCGGAAACATCCGGATATCCCGCCCTGCCTTATGAGGAGATTACCGGCGTCAATGATCTCGCCGTTCAGGTTGGGCGGGTCACCCCCGCCGCCGACAGCGCCAGCAAGAACGGTTTTCGCTTTGTGGGCCGTTGGGCGCAGGATGCCAATCCGGTGACGAACCAGGGCCTGCGCTACACCTACCAGGGTTTCACCAACGACGGTCGTTACCTCGTCAGCTTCTGGTATCCTGTCAGCACGGCGGAACTGCCGAACGATGTCGCCGATGTGCCTGCGGACGCCATCGACCTTTTCAACAGCGATCCGGCTGCGGCAATCAGCGCCGATGCGGAACGCCTGAACAGCCTGACGCCGTCCGATTGGGAGCCGGATCTATCGCAACTCGACGCCCTGGTCAGCTCGCTGGTGATCGAGGGTATGTCCGCCAATACCCTCGGCAATGGCGTGTGGGAATGGACGGCTTTGCGCAATCCCAACACCGGCGAGGAAACCCCTCTGACCGATGGCGGCGTTTATCAGATCACGTTCAATCCCGACGGCACATTCGAACTGAAAGCTGATTGCAATAACGCCAGCGGTTCGTATACGGCGGATGGCGGCTTGATGGGCTCGATGCGCTTTAGCCCAGGGCCGATGACGCTGGCTGAATGCGGGTCGGATTCGCAGTCCAGCAACCTGATCAGCTGGCTGCCCGGCATTCAGAACTATCGAGGCCATGCGGGCGGAACCACGCTCGATCTCAGTCTGCCCGCAGGCGGCGGCGAACTGGTCTTCAAGCTGGCCGGTATGGATGAAAGTACGCCATGAGCCTGGGCAAGAAAGCAAGCGAGACAGGTTCTCATCAATAAAGAGCAACCGCAGATTGCGCAGATGACACAGATGGACGGAGGATTTATCTGAGAAATTGGCGTGATCTGCGGTTGGGATAAGCCGAGCGCTCAGCGGTCTGAGCAGTTTCAATAGGTCAGATTCCGAGCGTTCAAGATCGACCTGCCGGGGTTACAGTAAAACCCGGCAGGTCTTTGCTTGGTCAGGGCTGGACGTGATATGCTCCGACAAGAGTCCTTCGTTCGATGCCTTCCCTGAAGAGGAATCCTCGCCATGTCTGAATTAACCAACTCGCCCGCCTGGTTAGCATTGCAGGCGCACCGCCAGCAGATGCAAAAGGTGCATATGCGTGATCTGTTCGCCGCAGATCGTAATCGTTTCGGGCGCTTTTCCCTGCGTCTTGACGACATCCTGTTCGATTATTCCAAGAACCGCATCACCGAAGAGACCCTGCAACTGCTGTTGGAATTGGCCGAACAACAAAATCTGGCGCAGGCGATTGAGGCCATGTTCGGCGGCGAGAAAATCAACTACACCGAACAGCGGGCGGTGCTGCACACGGCCCTGCGCAACCAATCCGACCGAGCGGTCTTTGTCGATGGCGTCGATGTCATGCCTGATGTCAATCGGGTGCTGGGGCAGATGAAAGCGTTCAGCGATGCCGTGCGTTCGGGGGCATGGCTGGGCTACACCGGCAAGCCGATTTCCGATGTGGTCAATATCGGCATCGGCGGCTCGGACCTCGGCCCCAAAATGGTGGTGCGAGCCCTGACGTCCTACGTTCACCCCGACATCCGTTTCCATTTCGTCTCCAATGTGGATGGAACAGACGTGGCCGACACGCTCAAGGCGTGCAAACCGGAGACGACGCTATTCCTGGTGGCTTCGAAGACATTCACGACGCAGGAAACGATGACGAACGCCGGGACAGCCCGCAACTGGTTTCTGGAAACAGCCGGAGACGAAGCGCATATTGCCAGGCATTTCGCCGCGCTTTCCACGAATCGGGAAAAGGTGGCGGCGTTCGGCATCGACCCTGTGAACATGTTCGAGTTTTGGGATTGGGTCGGGGGTCGTTATTCGCTGTGGTCGGCGATTGGTCTATCCATCGCCATCGCTATTGGCTTTGATCGATTTGAAGAATTGTTGGCCGGGGCGCACCGTGTGGACGAGCACTTTCGCACGACGCCGTTCGCCAATAACATCCCGGTGATCATGGCCGTGTTGGGCGTGTGGTACAATAATTTCTGGGGCGCGCAGAGCCATGCCATTTTGCCCTACGATGAATACCTCAATCGCTTCTCGGCCTATTTCCAGCAGGGCGATATGGAGAGCAATGGCAAGAGCGTCGATCGGGCGGGCCGACAGGTCGATTACAGCACGGGGCCGGTCATTTGGGGCGAGCCGGGGACGAATGGACAGCATGCCTTCTATCAACTGATCCACCAGGGAACCAAGCTGATCCCGTGCGATCTTCTGGCCGCCGCCCAATCGCAGAACCCGGTCGGCGATCACCACACGATCTTGCTGTCGAACTTTTTCGCCCAGACCGAAGCTCTGATGAAGGGAAAAACAGCGGTGGAAGTGAAGGCGGAATTGGCGGCTCAGGGCCTGGGCGATGCTGAACTGAAAGCCCTGATCCCGGCCAAACGCTTCACGGGCAATCGCCCCACCAGCTCTTTCCTCTATCGCAAACTCGATCCCCTGACTCTCGGCTCGCTCATTGCCCTGTATGAACACAAGATTTTTGCGCAAGGGGTGATTTGGGGCATCAACTCGTTTGACCAGATGGGCGTCGAGTTGGGCAAGCAATTGGCGAAGGCGATTCTGCCCGAACTAAGAGATGATGATCCCGTCGCCAGTCACGATGCTTCGACCAATGGCCTGATCAATTACTATAAGGAACTGCGCTAACTTTTGGCCGCAAAATCCCCCGCATCAGGCAAGAGTTTTCCTCTTGGCGCTACTCTCGACGGCGAAGGCGTCAATTTCAGCGTTTACTCCCGCAGCAGTACGAAAATCGATCTGCTGCTTTTCGATGAGGTCGATAGCCCGGAACCGAACCGCATCGTCGAGTTGACGCAGCCTCGGCATCGCACGTTTCATTACTGGCATGCCTGTGTGCCGAATTTACGGCCGGGCCAGCTTTATGCATTCCGGGCGCATGGCCCCTTCGCCCCGGAACTCGGCCAACGTTTCGATGCCGACAAGGTTCTGCTGGACCCCTACTGCCGGGCGATAGCCATTCCGGACGGGTTCAGCCGGGATGCTGCCAGTTGGCCGGGCGACAACGCCGCTCAGGCGATGAAGAGCGTGATCGCTGACACGAGCGAGTACGATTGGGAGGGCGATACCCCGCTGCGAAAACCCTTCGAGCAGGTGGTCATCTACGAGATGCACGTGCGGGGTTTCACCCGTCATCCCAGTTCGGGCGTCGTCGAGGAGAAGCGTGGCACTTACGCCGGGTTGATCGAAAAAATCCCCTATCTCAAAGACCTGGGCATCACTGCCGTCGAATTGCTGCCCGTGTTCCAGTTTGACGAACAGGATGCGCCGGAGAGTTTGGCGAATTATTGGGGCTACAATCCGATCTCGTTTTTCGCCCCGCACGCAGCCTATAGCTCGAATCGGGGACCGTTGGCTGTGCTGGACGAGTTTCGGGATATGGTCAAAGCCTTGCATCGGGCGGATATCGAAGTCATCCTCGACGTCGTTTACAATCACACGGCGGAGAACAGCCACCTGGGGCCGACGTACAGTTTTCGGGGGCTGGAGAACAGCACGTATTACATCCTGGAATCGGACCCGGCGCGCTATGCCAATTACAGCGGCACGGGCAACACGCTCAATGGCAATCATCCGGTGGTGCGCCGTCTTATCCTGGACAGCCTGCACTATTGGGTTGAAGAGATGCATGTCGATGGCTTCCGCTTCGATCTGGCCTCGATCCTCTCCCGCGACCAGTCGGGCAAGCCCATGGTCAATCCGCCGATTCTGCTCGACATCGACAATGACCCGGTGCTGGCCGGAACCAAGTTGATCGCCGAGGCCTGGGATGCGGGGGGCCTGTATCAGGTAGGAAATTTCATCGGCGACCACTGGAAGGAGTGGAACGGGCGATTCCGCGATGACGTGCGGGCTTTTGTCAAGAGCGATCCGGGTATGGTGAATACTGTCGCCTCTCGCTTTTTCGCCAGCCCCGATATTTACGGGCACGAGGAGCAGGGGCCGGAGCAAAGCATCAATTTTGTGACCTGCCACGATGGCTTCACGCTCAATGATCTGGTTTCGTACAACGAGAAGCACAATCTGGCGAACGGTGAGGACAATGTGGATGGGCAGGATCACAACTTGAGTTGGAACTGCGGCGTCGAGGGCCCTGCCGTTGGGATCGAGATCGAGGAGTTGCGCCGTCGCCAGATTAAGAATTTTCTGACGATCAATTTACTTGCTTTGGGCGTGCCGATGTTGTTGATGGGCGATGAAATGCGGCGCACACAATTGGGCAATAACAACGCCTATTGCCAGGACAATGAATTGAGTTGGTTGGACTGGCGACTGTTAGAGCGGCATGCTGACATCCATCGCTTCGTCAAGCGACTGATCGCCTTCCGGCTGAGCCTGGCGATTTTCCAGAACGGCCACAATCAAAGTCTGACTGACCTGCTGCATCAGGCTCGTATTCAATGGCACGGCATTCATCTGCACGAGCCTGACTCTAGCTATGAGTCGCGCAGCCTGGCTTTCACGGTGTGGGGTCAGCATTACATGTTCCACATCATCTTCAATGCCTTCTGGGAGCCATTGGAATTCGAGTTGCCGCCATCCGATGCGGGATGGCGACGCGTGATCGATACCTATCTCAGCCCGCCCAACGATTTTCAGGAGTTGGCCGTCGCACCTTTGGTGACAACGCCGTCTTATCAGATGCAACCTCGCTCGATAGCTCTGCTGGCAGCCGTCCGGCCCAACTAGTGAACTCTCCTCTTTAGATTGCTGACGGTTGCCAAATATTTAGGACTCGAATTATCCTAACACTCGTAATTTCCACGATGGAGGAAAACGAAACAATGAAACAACCCAATATCCCCAGATTATTGCTTCTGTTCGGGGCCTTACTGGCCGTCTTGACGTTGGCGGCGTGCGGCAGCGTCAGCGCTCAACCGATGCAGCAATCCAACACCCCCACGCCCGAACTGGAAGCCGCCGCAGCGCCCGCATCAGATGCCGACACGTCAGAAGCCGCCTCGACGCCCGAAGCGCTCCTGGACGTTCTCTGGGCATGGCAATCCTTCGCCGACCAGTCCGAGGTGAATGACATCACGGTTAACGATCCCGCGCAGTACACGCTGACTTTTGGCAGTGACGGCACGGTCGCCATCAAGGCGGATTGTAACAACGCCGCCGGGACTTTCACCGTGGACGGCAGCTCGCTGACCATTCAGATCGGGCCGATGACGATGGCAATGTGTCCCGAGGATTCCCTGTCGGATCAGTACATCGCCATGCTCGGCGATGTGGTCAGCTACGTTTTCAACGAGGATGACCTTGTTCTGAATCTGAAAGCCGATGCTGGCAACATGATTTTTGCAGCAGGCGAAGCTGAAGCTGAGGAAGCTGGCGGCGAGGAGGCGGCTGCGGATGAGACGGGATTCGTCGGCGTATACCGCACACTCCTGCCCGCGGCGGATAGCCCCGGTCGCCTTGTCACCCTCACCATCGCCGAAGATGGTGCAGCCGGCATGGTGACCGATCCATTGAACGGCCAACCACCCATCATCGAAGTGGGCGAGTGGGAAGAGACCAACGAGGGCGCTCTGCAGGTGTCATTGACCGAACGAAACGGCCAGGCCTATTTGCAGCCGAGCGTCATCACATTTGAGATGAACGGCAACAGGCTCACCGCCATCGCCTACGATGCCACAGAGTATGGATCGTCCGGCCTGAACCTGCGCAAACAAAGTGAGACCGGACGCATGTCGGCAGCCTCCACGGCCAAGCGCGCGCTGATCGACCTTGATCTCGAAGCTGGATTCGCCCTGGATCCCTTTATCGTCAGCGTCAATGGCGGCGGTGAAATCGATGTGAGCGACCTGATCGAAGACTGCAATGGTTTCGTGAACGTCAACCCCGTGGTTTCGCTCGACTGGCAGGGCGATGCCGAATTCGTCAAAGCTTTCTTTGTCAGCGATCATGACCCGATGATGGTCGTGCAAACGCCCAATGGCGAATACCTGTGCAGCGATGATGCCAACAGCCTGCTCCTTGACCCCGTTCTCAAAATCACCGATCCGCCTACAGGACGTTACAACATCTGGGTGGGCAGTTATGCCGAGAATCAACTCATCCCCGGCATCCTGGTCTTGACCACCCGCCCGGATGTAGACCTGGGCACGTTCGCCCTGGGCTCCCTGATTCGCCGCCCGCAGGTCCCTGAGATTCTGCCGGAACCAGAATTGCGCATCGATCCGACCGTGGTGACGGAAGCCCTGGCTCGCTTTAAGGGCGATGAGATCGTCATGGACGAGACCGACAACAATACTGCCAGCGCCGATGTCGCCAGTGAAGGCGAGATACCGGCCTTTGATATCCCATTGGAAGGCCCCGGCGAATTGCAATGCACCGGCTATATCAGCGACACGCCCGATATGGTGATCGACTGGACCGGCGACGCCAGCAAACTGGCATTTTTCTTCGAGGGCGACCAGGACGCCACCTTGATCGTGATCGGCCCCGACGGGCGCGTCCTCTGCAACGATGACGCCGTCGCTGGCGAGAACCTGAATCCTCTGATTCTGGTTGACGCACCTCAGAACGGCCGCTATGGCGTCGTGGTTGGCCGGTTGAACACCGATGAGCCGCTCAACGGCAAGATTACAGTGACTGCCGTCGAGAGCGTTCAGCCAAACAAGCTCGCACCCGCCCAGTGAGGCAGCCGTCAGGCCACGCTTCATCATCACAAGATAAGGAGCCAAATACCATGAAACGCTTCTCTCTCATAGCGGCGGTCCTCATCATCGTCATTCTCGTGATGGCCGGGACCGCCACCATTTTCGGCCAGACCACGGATCAGTGGACAACCAACTATTTCCCGAATCAAGACTGGGCCGGTGCTCCTGTTTACACGCAGATAACCCCGACGCTCAGTTTCAACTGGGGCACAGGTTCTCCGGGGCCGAATATGCCCGCCGACAACTGGACTTCGCGGTCGAACATCACCAGCTACTTCTACTCAGGTAACTATCGCTTCAGCGTTCTTGCTGACGACGAAGCGGTCCTGGTGATCGATAATGTCACATACCTGGACACGCGCGGCAAGGGCTTATCCGGCAAAACGCAGGTCGTCGACATTTCCATGAACGAGGGTTACCATAACATCCGAGTCGACTTCAGAGAGTTCACCGGGAATGCCTACCTCTACGTCAGTTGGGTGTACTACAAGCCCGGCAGCGGCACACCCGCCCCGCCGCCCAGCACGCCCCTGCCATTCCCCCTTGTCCCCACTTCGCAGGCGACCGTTGTGACCAAGTACGGCGACTACACGCCCTGCATCCAGGCTAACTCCCACCAGTCCAATTGCTTCCAATCGGATGGCGCCTGGAACTCGCCCAATCTGGGTTCGATCCAGTTAGAGCCGCAGATTACGGTCTGGATGAACTGTGAGCCGCCGGACGCCGACACGACCTGGACGACCGACCCCAACACTGACCCGGTCACCACCAAAGGCTTCCGCTGCTCCAAGACACTGGCTGGCTGGTTCCAACGCTAGCTGACCGACATTTAACCAGGGATCGCTCAATCGCCCGGTTCTGCACCACGCAGGGCCGGGCGATTTTTTTTGTCCGGAATTGCGCCGATCAACCGATCGGTTGATGCAAAACTCAATCGACCTCGCCGGGAAAATCAACTCGCCTCTCGATTACGACCGCCGTCAGCCATGCTAAAGTGGGATTAACTTATTCGATTGATCTATACGCACGGAGGCGCACACATGGAACCAGTCATTCAGACTCAAAATCTACACAAAGTCTACGGGGAAACCGTGGCGGTCAACGACGTATCGCTGACCGTCCAGCGTGGCGAGATATTCGGCATCCTCGGCCCCAACGGCGCCGGCAAGACGACCACTGTCGAGATGATCATGGGGCTGCGCACGCCGGATGGCGGCGATGTGCAGGTGCTTGGTCTTAGCCCGCACAAACAACATGCCGAATTGCTGCCTCGTATCGGCATCCAGTTACAGGAAGCCGCCCTGGCCGAACGCATGAAAGTATGGGAAGCGCTCGACCTCTTCTCCTCCTTTTACGAGGACCCCTTGCCCTGGGAGCCGCTGCTGGAGCAGTGGGGATTGGCTGACAAGCGCAACACTGCTTTCGTCAAGCTCTCCGGCGGGCAAAAGCAGCGATTGTTCATCGCCCTCGCTTTGCTCAATGATCCCGAAGTCGTCTTTCTCGACGAGTTGACCACCGGTCTGGATCCGCAGGCACGCCGGGCGACCTGGGACTTGGTCAAGGAGATTAAGGCTCAGGGCAAAACGGTTGTGTTGGTCACCCACTTCATGGACGAGGCCGAATACCTGTGCGACCGCCTTGCCATCATCGACCACGGCGAGATCATCGCCCTTGACTCCCCCGCCAATCTCATCCGAGGACTGGGCAGGGGTCAGAGAATCGTGTTCGAAGCCAATGGCAACTTCCCGATCGATGCTGTGCGCCAACTTGGTTCGGTCAGCCAGATCGAACGCAGCGGCGACCGGGTGGAAGTGTACGGCGATTCTGCCGACCTCATCACCGACGTGGTCATCACCCTGCAAAAACACCGGGCGACCTTCTCAGGGCTACATACCGAACAACCGGATCTCGAAGACGTCTTTTTATCTCTCACGGGTCGCACCATTCGCGCCTGATCCCGCAATTTCATCACCATAGGAATATCAATCATGGCAACCTCAGTCCACAGTTTCCGCAAACTCGCAACCGTCCAATTCAAACTCTTCGCCCGCGAACCGCTCGCCTTCTTCTTCACCCTTGTTTTCCCCCTGCTCTTGCTCCTGCTGTTTGGGGCAATCTGGGGCAATGAACCCGGCAGTTCGAACTTCAGCAGCCAGTATGGCTACATCGACGCCCAGGTTCCGGCATTGGCCGCCCTGATTATCGGCACCGTCGCCATGATGAGCATCCCAGTCGCCACCGCCACCGCTCGCGAGCAGCACCTTCTGCGCCGCTTCCGAGCCACGCCCCTGCGCTCCAGCGTCTACCTGGCTGCCGATGTCGCCGTCTATTTCCTGGTTGCGCTGGCCGGGATGGCCGTACTCATCGCGGTCGCTACCGTCGTTTTCGATCTGCGTTTTGGCGGCGACTGGGGGGCGCTCCTGCTCGGTTTCACCCTCAGCGCCCTCGCCTTCATCGCCGTTGGTTATCTCATCGCCGGTCTCGCCCCCACGGCCCGCTCGGCCCAGGTGGTCGGCCAGGTGATCTTTTTCCCCATGATGTTCCTCTCCGGCGCGGCCATGCCCCTGGCTATCATGCCCGACACCATACAGCAGGTGTCGCAGTGGCTGCCCCTGACCTACGTCGTGCGCCAACTGCAATCGCTGTGGTTCGGCACTGGCTGGGATATGACAGCGGTCGTCGTCCTCATCGTCATGCTGGCTGTTGGCACGGCCCTTTCGGTGCGTGTTTTCCGCTGGGACTGATCGATGCTAGACTGGATTTCGTACAAACCTGCGGGACTTTCGATGGCCCCGCAGGTTGTCCCTTTCCTGGGAGGAATAATGGCTAATGTGATTCAATCCGGCGACGC
>JAGFJG010000027.1 GCA_024102915.1 Caldilineales bacterium | reverse complement strand
CGGTGTTCCAATTGCTGATGTCCTGGTTGAAGGCGCTGGCGCCGTTGAACATGGCGCCCATGTCAGTGACGTTGGCAGTGTTCCAATTGCCGATGTTCTGGTTGAAGGCGCTGGCGTTGTAGAACATCCTGCCCATGTTGGTGACGTTGGCAGTGTTCCAATTGCCGAAGTCCTGGTTGAAGGCGTTGGTTCTTGCGAACATGCCGGCCATATTGGTGACATTGGCGGTGTTCCAATTGCCGATGTCCTGGTTGAAGGCGGCGGCGCCGGAGAACAGGCTGTTCATGTCGGTGACGTTGGCGGTGTTCCAACTGCCGATGTTCTGGTTGAAGGCGCTGGCGTCGGAGAACATGCTAGCCATATCGGTGACATTGCTGAGATCCGGCGCATCACTAGCTTGCCCCGCCAGGTTGGTACAACCGTAAAATGCACGCCACATCGAAGTCCATTTGCCGGTTCCCCATTGTTCGATGGTGAGTAGCTTTTGAGCATCTCCGCTATTGTTGAAATAGATGCGGGGAAAGCCGGTTCCCGCTCCCGTATTGTCCTTAATCCTGATCGTGTAGGTTCCGGCAGCGCCGTAATTGCAGGTGTAATCCCCGGTCTGTGCTGTGGCTTCGTTGGCGCCATCGTTGTTGCAATCTACGTTGTAGTTGTAGCCGCCGCCGGTGGTGGGAATCATAAACTGAGTGGCTGATGAGCTTCCCGGATTGTCGGTTTTTACCGTGATCACAAAGTCCTTTGCCAATAACGCCGCACAATCTTTCCCGCCGTCGGTGATCGTCCAGCCGTCGGAGTTGATCATGTTGGCTCTGGCCGCTTCCCCGTAGCAATAGGTGCTGGCGCCACCATGAAAACTCACGCCGGATTGCAAGGTTTGCGCATTCCAGCCGTTGAGCAAAGCATCGTAGTTCTCTGTTGAAAGACGAGCGCCATTGAGCATATCATTCATAGACCCAACCTTTGCCACGTTCCAATTGCCGATGTTCTGATTGAAGGCGCTGGCGTCGGAGAACATGCTGTTCATGTCGGTGACATTGGCGGTGTTCCAATTGCCGATGTCCTGGTTGAAGGCGTTGGCTTTGTAGAACATGCCGGCCATGTCGGTGACATTGGCGGTGTTCCAATTGCCGATGTCCTGGTTGAAGGCGCTGGCGTAGCTGAACATGGCGTACATGTCGGTGACATTGGCGGTGTTCCAATTGCCGATGTCCTGGTTGAAGGCGCTGGCGCCGGAGAATATGTAGCGCATGTCGGTGACATTGGCGGTGTTCCAATTGCCGATGCCCTGGTTGAAGGCGCTGGCGCGGGAGAACATGCTAGTCATGTCGGTGACATTGCTGAGATCCGGCGCATCACTGGCTTGCCCCGCCAAATTGGTACAACCGTTAAACGCATTGGCCATTGAAGTCCATTTGCCGGTTCCCCATTGCTCGATGGTGAGTAGCTTTTGAGCATCTCCACCATTGTTGAAATAGATGCGGGGAAAGCCGGTTCCCGCTCCTGTATTGTCCTTGATCCTGATCGTGTAGGTCCCGGCAGCGCCGTAGTTGCAGGTGGTATCCCCGGTCTGTGCTGTGGCTTCGTTGGCGCCATCGTTGTCGCAATCTACGTTGTAGTTGTAGCCGCCGCCGGTGGTGGGAATCACAAATTGAGTGGCTGATGAGCTTCCCGGATTATCGGTTTTGACCGTAATCACAAAATCATCTGCCGCTGCAGCAGGAGCTGATGGCGCAGCAAGGCCAGATGTTGTGGTCGCTGCAAGCAGAATCAGTGTAAGTACGAAAAAAGCCGCGATAGATGACTTTGGATTGAACTTCATTTTGACAAGCCTCCGTGTGAATGAAATGACGATTGTATCTCTTTATTTGCTGTACCCGGAAATCTCATGACCCATACATCATTCCCCGCATTCAACAAACGCTTGATTTCCACCACCGCCCCCCCAATCCAGGCGGCTCCATCGCTGATAAGGAGTTTCCCGTCCAGCCGCCCACCACAAGTGGATTCAATCCCCTCTTTTCCCCGGAGTGATTGCTATCGCCCTTTGAACTCAGGCTTCGTAATCAGCGCAGGCAGTTTCCCATAACCCTTGCAAAGTCCGCGCGGCCGTGATGATTTGCGCCTGCGTCCATCGCCCGCCGGGGATCAGGACGTCGTCAAAAATCAAACCCCCCGCCCCCGCCCGCACGGCTATTTCGACCTGATCGGCATCGATTCCGCCCGCGGCCAGGAAGACCGCCTCAGGCGCAGCCTGTCGGAGATCGGCTAGATGTTCGAGTCCCAGGACATCCGCCGGGGCGTAGCACAGCAGCCTGAGACCGCAATTCTGGGCGAGGATAGCCTCGCCGGTCGTGAGTACGCCGGGGATGTAAAGCAAGTCCAGCGCAGCGGCGCGCCGGGCCGCCATCTCGTGCAGGTAAGGCGAAATCACGAACTGAGCGCCTGCCGCGGCAGCCGCTTCTACATCGGCAACGCTTTCGATCTCGCTGGCCCCAACCAACAGGAATTCGCGACCGCGCCGCCGCAACATATCGATGGTATCATCGGCGTTTGAGTGCGCCATCGCCAGCACAACGGCTCCAACCGGCGCCGCCAACAAAGCATCGCCGATCTCGGTCAGGGCTTGCGTGCTGAATGCATCGCGAATGTGGGCGATGATCCCTGTCTCCGCCAGACGTTGGGCGATGACCTGCCGCCGGGACGCGGCGGAATAGGGCGTTTCGGCGGCCATGCCTAGTCGAACCTGGGGCGAGCCGTTGGATTCTGCATGGAGGCAAGTATACAACGTGGGTCGATTGCGCAAAAACGTTGTTTCTGCAGCGCTTGATTCGCCCTTCAGTCCACGCGTTCGAGAATATGCGTGAGCACGGTCGCCCCGGTGCCGCCCACATTCTGCGTCATGCCCACGCGTGCCCCGTCCACCTGATTTGATCCCGCCTGCCCGGTCACCTGTAAATAAGTTTCCGCCAGTTGGTAAACGCCGGTCGCCCCCACCGGATGTCCGCGCGCCTTTAGCCCGCCGAAGGTGGACACCGGCACTTTGCCATCCAGTCCTATCTCGCCATCCGCGCCCAGCCACAGGCCCTTGCCCGGCTCGGCGAATCCCGCCCCCTCCAGCGAGAGCACGGCCATGATGGTGAAGGCGTCGTGCAGTTCGAACACATCGATATCGTCAGGCCCCATGCCCGCCATGTCGTAGGCCCTGCGGCTCGACATCGCCGCCCCGTCCAGCGCCAGCAAATCGCGACGGTCGGCGATGCCCACGCTATCTGTGGCAGCCGCTGATGCCGCCACTCGCACGCGCGGTCTCGCGCCGTTTCGCTGGCCCAACCAGTCGCCCGAGGCCAGCACCAGCGCGGCCGAACCGTCGCAAATGGGCGAGGCGTCGTACAGGCGGATCGGGCTTTGGATCATGGGCGATTCTTCGTACTTCTCGATTGTGATCGCCTTTTGGAATAGGGCGTTGGGATTGGTGAGGGCATTGGCGTGGGCGTTGATAGCAAAGGCCGCAAACAGCGAGCGGTTCACCCAATAACGCTTGATGTACTCTTGCATGATCACGGCGTTGAGCGACACAAAGCTGTGGCCATGCGCGCCTTCCGCGGGCCAATCGCTGGCTGTTGCCAGGGCGCGGGTCGTCTCGTAGCGGTCGGTGTGCGTCATCATCTCTACGCCGCACACCACGACGATATCGTGCAGGCCGCTGGCGATGGCCATATAGCCCCACCGCATCGCCGCCGCGCCCGACCCGCAGGCTGCCTCCGCCGTCGCCGCCTCCACCCCGCGCAACCCGGCGGCATCGGCCACCAGCGCGCCCAAATGTTGCTGGTGCGAAAGCATGCCCGATAGCATATTGCCCGTAAACAGCGCATCCGCCGTCTCGACGCCCGCATCGGCCATCGCCGCCTTCACTGCCGTCGCCGCCAAATCACGGATAGGCATATCGGCGCCCTTGCTCACGGGCGTTTGCCCCACGCCGATCACGAAGACATCTCTCACGGCTACCTCCTGGATGGAAAAAGACGAAACGGGGAGTAACCAACATCTCAAGTATAAGATTCATGACGCAGTGTGTCAATCGTCTCGTATTTCCTCGGCCAGCCGCCCTTTGTGAAACCGCAAAATCGGGAAATGGCATCGGTTCGACGGCAAACGAACTTGCAATTGCCCAAACGATATGACACAATGCGTCATATCGTTGTCTCGCGCAACGGCGGATCGAGCGACGCTGCTCGCCATCCCTTTGGCTGAATCCGATCCCCGGCTCTGTTTCAGCTCGATCCATATCCACCTGTCGCCCCGGAGGGCTAAAGATGAGCATGGATGCACGAAAGGATTTATACGGAATGGGTGAACAGCCTCCCTTGGGTTTTGTGCCGCCCAAGATGCATGCCTGGCTGGTGCGTCCCGAACGGTTCGGCGAGCCCATGACTGCCTTCCAGGTCGAAGTGGTGGAGACGCCGGAGCTGGCGGATGACGAAGTGCTGGTCTATGTGATGGCGGCCGGTGTGAATTACAACAACGTGTGGGCCGGGTTGGGCGTGCCGGTCAATGTCATCGCCGCCCGGCAGAAGGCGGGAGAACCGGAAGATTTCCATATTGGCGGCAGCGACGCCAGCGGCATCGTGTACAAAGTAGGCAGGAATGTGACCAGTGTGAAAGTGGGCGACGAGGTCGTTATCCATTGCGGCATGTGGGATCAGCAGGCGGCCTCGGTGAAGGCCGGGCATGACCCGATGTACGATCCCTCCTTCCGCATCTGGGGATACGAGAGCAACTACGGCAGCTTCGCCCAGTTCACCAAAGTGCAGGATCATCAGTGCGTGCCCAAGCCCAAACACCTGACCTGGGAACAGGCCGCCGCCTTCATGCTGGTCGGGGCCACCGCCTATCGCATGCTCTATCGCTGGGACGAGCACGCTCTACGGGCGGATGATGTCGCCCTGATTTGGGGCGGCGCTGGCGGGTTGGGTTCGATGGCGATCCAGATCGCACGGGCGGCCGGGGCCAGACCCATCGCCGTCGTCAGTTCCGAAGATAAATTCGAATATTGCGGGAGCCTGGGCGCGGTGGGTTGTATCAATCGCCGGGATTTCGACCATTGGGGCATGCTGCCACACTGGAAAGATTCCGTCGGCTATGCCGAGTGGATGAAGGGCGTACGCAAATTCGGCAAGGCAGTCTGGGACGCCCTGGGCGAGCGCGTCAACCCCCGCATCGTGTTCGAGCACCCCGGCGAATATACGATCCCCACCTCCATCTTCGTCTGTGACACCGGCGGCATGGTGGTGATCTGCGCCGGAACCACTGGCTACAACGCCACCGTCGATCTGCGATATCTGTGGATGCGGCAAAAGCGTTTGCAAGGCTCGCATTTCGCCAATGACGCCGAGGCTGTGGGCATCAATAATCTGGTGATTTCCGGCCAGGTCGATCCCTGTCTCTCCCAGACTTTCACATGGGATGAACTGCCGCAGGCGCACCAATTGATGTACGAAAACCAGCACCCCTATGGGAATATGGCGATTCTGGTGGGGGCGACTGAGTTGGGAACCGGGGCCAGCCAGCGCGAGCCGGACGTCCATGTTGCCCCGGCGCCGGTGCCGACCGAACGCCACGATTTCTACCGCGCCCCGCTGCACGGCATCACCCTGCCCGAACGCACGGGTCCCACCATGATGGACGAAAAGACCGTGCGCGAATTGATGCATTATGGGGCGATCACAGTCAGCGCCAGCACGCCTGTCGATGAAGTCGCCCGTCGCATGAGCCGGTATCGCATCCACGCCATAGTCGTCGTCGATGACGCTGGTTTCGCCATCGGCCTGGTGTCGCAAACCGATGTGGTGTTGGCGCGGCAGGGTCGTTCGATCGAGGATCTGGAGAAAATCACCGCCGGCGATATCATGACCCGCAAGCTGATCACGTGCAGCCCCGGCGACAGCATCACCCACGCCGTGACCCTGATGACCCGCAACCGCATCCACCGGCTGATCGTCGTCGATGAACGCAAGGGCAGGCAATGGCCGGTGGGCATCATCAGCATGACCGACGTGATCAGCTTTGGCCTGGGCATGCCTCCCATGGGTGACGAGCCGGGGGAATTGGGGGCGGGAGCCATCCTGGCCGATGTTTATGAACCCACGCCGCCGCGACCCTCGAAGATGGAGCCGCCCGCGCCGCGCCCCACCGCACAGCCGCTTTCGCCCGACGCCAGCACTGTGCGCGAGATGATGCACCATGGCATCGTCTCCTGCCGGATGTCCACCTCGATCAGCGAAGTCGCCCATCGCATGCTCAGCCATCGCATTAGCGCCGTGATCGTGGTGGACGATGCCGGGTATCTCGAAGGCATCGTTACGCAGACCGATCTGGTGATGGCGCGACAGGGACGCTCGCCCGAACAGGTCGCGGCCATGAAGACGGCGGATATTCTCACAGCCGATGTCGTCACCTGCCAGCCCGACACCCTGATCTCGCAGGTGATCACGTTGATGACCCGCAATCATATCCACCGCCTTGTGGTCGTGGAAATGCGGGATGGCTATCCCTGGCCGGTGGGCGTGGTTAGTATGACCGACATCGTGCGGCAGACGATGGGCGGCGAGCCGGTGGACGATGCCGGAACCATGAGTTTCTTTGGCGCAGACCCAATTTGAACAGTATTCAGTAAGTAGTAATCAGTAAGCAGACAAGGAGGAATGCGTGTGCTAACCGATGAACATGAAGTCCTGAGGCGGGAGACACGGCGATTCGCCGAACGGGAGGTGGCGCCTATCGCCCAGGATTTGTACAACGAGGGCGCCGAAATACCGATGCAGATCATCGAGCAGATGGCGGCGATGGGTTACTTTGCCATGGCCATCCCCGAAGAATACGGCGGCCTGGGCATGGACAATCTCTCGGTCGCCATCGTCACCGAGGAATTGAGTAAAGCCTGGCTCTCGGTTGGTTCAGTGATGACCCGGATGTTGATCGCAGGCGGGTTGCTAATGGCCGGGGGAACCGAGGAGCAAAAGCAGCGCTGGCTGCCCGGCATCGCTGCCGGAGAGATTTTGCCGGCGGCGGCGTTTACTGAACCCAACCATGGTTCTGACACGGCTGGCATGCGGCTGCGAGCGGTGAAAGATGGCGACAGGTACATCCTCAACGGCCAGAAGACCTGGATCACATTCGCCAATCGCGCCCACATGATGACGGTGCTGGCCCGAACCGATCCTGATCTCAGCCAGCGTCACAAAGGGCTGTCGATGCTGGTCGTGGAAAAACAGCCGGGCGATGATTTCGTACCGCCGCACCTGCTGGGCGAACGCATCCCCACCGTCGGTTATCACGGCATGAAGTCTTTTTCACTCAGCTTCAACGATTTCGCCGTGCCTGCCGAGAATTTGATCGGGCTGGAAGAGGGCCAGGGTTTTTACCAACTGATGGGGGTTTACGAGATCGCCCGAATTCAGACGGCGGCCCGAGCGGTGGGCGTGGCCCAGGCGGCGTTGGAAGCAGCGCTTCAGTATTCGCAAGAACGTGAGCAATTCGGCAAACCCATCAGCGATTTCCAGACCATCCAGCACAAACTGGCTTACATGGCGACGAAAGTCGAGGCTGGCCGGCAATTGTGTTATTACGCTGCCGCCATGAAAGACTCTGGCAAGCGGGCGGATCTGGAAGCAGGCATGGCCAAGCTGTTCTGCGCCGACATGGTGGAACAGGTGACCAGTGACGCCATGCAGATTCACGGCGGCTATGGCTATGCCCTGGAATACCCCGTCAGCCGTTTCTGGCGCGATGGCCGTGTCTTCAAGATATTCGAAGGCACGAGCGAAATTCAGGCGACGGTGATTGCGCGAAGGTTGCTGTCGTAATTTCAAGTGAGTCGCACCTCGCAAGTGCGACTCACTTTTCCGGAGATCCCCATGAACCTCACCCTCACCCTTGACGTCCTCGACCCGATCACGGCCCGTGTGAACGCGGCCAACGGCGCCTTTCATGCCCACTACCCTGGCGACTCCATCGACCGGCAGCCGGTGCACACGCTCTATGGCGGGGCGCATCTGTTCAAGTCGTCCACGCCGATGAAACTGGGCAGCCTGGGCCTGCGCAGCCTGGATGAGTACGCGCCCAATTTCGTACTGTTCGCCAAAATCCTGGGCATGAAGGGAGCGGAGACGCTGCCGATGACCGAAAAGGCGATAGCGTATCTGTGCGAAGCCCTGACCAGCGATCCGGAGGCAGTGCGTCGCGCCAACGAGCCAGCCTACATCGCCTACACCATTTATCAACGCGTCCGTAAAAAGCTGGAAACCGAGCCGGTGGAGGACATGCGTGTCGATTTCGAGGACGGCTACGGTAATCGTCCGGACGAGGAAGAGGATTTTCACGCCGTCACCGTGGGTGAGCAACTGGCGACCGGGATGAGCGAGGGCGTGCTGTCGCCATTCATCGGCATCCGTATCAAATCCTTCAGCCACGAGTGCTATCAGCGGGCAGTGCGCACACTCGACCTGGCCCTGACAGCGCTGGCAAACGAGAGCGGCGGTCGTATGCCCGACCATTTCGTCGTCACCCTGCCCAAAGTCACCATCCCCGAACAGGTGGCGGCGCTGGCCGATCTGCTGGACGTGCTCGAAGAAAAGCTGGGGATCGAGCATGGCCGCGTGGGCATCGACCTCATGATCGAAACCACGCAAGCGATCATCAACCACCTGGGCGAGAACGCCGTCAACAACCTGGTGCGGGCGGGGCGAGGTCGGGTGAAATCCTGCGCGTACGGCACGTACGACTACACCGCCATCTGTAACATAACCGCCCACTACCAGACGCACACGCATCCCGCCGCCGACTTCGCCCGACACGTCATGCAGGTCAGCCTGGCCCAAACCGGCGTGACCATGAGTGATGGCGCCACCACGATCATGCCCATCGCTCCGCATCGCGCCACTCCCGACAAACCGCTATCCGCCCAACAGGTGGCCGAGAATCTGGAGATCGTGCACCACGGCTGGAAGTTGCATTACGACAATATCACGCACTCGTTACGCCACGCCTTCTATCAGGGCTGGGACCTGAATCCGGCGCAATTGCCCATTCGCTACGCCGCCGTCTATCACTTCTTCCTCGACAGCCTGGCCGACGCCTCCATGCGCCTCGACGCCTTCATCAACAAAGCCGCCCAGGCCACACTTTTCGGCAACACGTTCGATGACGCCGCCACCGGACAGGGTCTGCTCAATTTCTTCCTGCGCGGCATCGCTTGCGGGGCCATCACCGAGGAGGAAGCGATGGCCACCGGCATCACCATGCCCGAACTGCGCAGCCGCTCGTTTGTTAAGATCGTGCAGGGGCGGGCGGGGAAGTGAACACGTGAAACGTGTAGCAGTGTCGCGCTTCATGTCTTTAGGAGTTTGTCATGAGTGAGGCAGTATCCCCACCCCCCCTCCAATCTGGCCTGACCGAGTGGGAAGAAACAACAGTTGCCGAAACTGTAGCACGCGCCCCCGAACGTCCGGAAACCGCGGACGTGCAGCGCCTGTACACGCCCCTCGATGCCGAACCCGGAACCCGGAACCTGGAACAGCACTACCTCGACCAGCTTGGTTTTCCCGGCCAGTTTCCTTTCACGCGCGGCGTGCAGCCGACGATGTACCGCAGCCGCTTTTGGACGATGCGGCAGTACGCGGGCTATGGCACGGCGGCCGAGGCGAACGAGCGCTTCAAGTATCTGCTGGCGCAGGGGCAGACCGGCCTCAGCGTCGCTTTCGACCTCGCCACACAGATCGGATATGACTCGGACGACCCGCGGGCCGCGGGCGAGGTGGGGCAGGCAGGTGTCGCCATCGACTCGCTGCGGGATATGGAGGCACTGCTGGCGGGCATCCCCCTCGACAAAGTCTCGATCTCGATGACGATCAACGCGCCGGCGGCGGTGCTGCTGGCGATGGTGATTGTCGCCGGAGAGAGACAAGGGGTCGGGGCCGGCAAGCTGCGGGGGACCATCCAAAACGACATTCTCAAAGAGTATGTGGCGCGGGGAACCTACATATTCCCGCCCGGTCCCAGCCTGCGCCTGGCTGCGGATGCGATGGCCTACTGCGCGCAACAGGTGCCGCGCTGGAACGCCATCTCCGTCAGCGGTTACCACATCCGCGACGCCGGCAGCAGCGCCGCCCAGGAGATGGGCTTCGCCATCGCCAACGCCCTGGCTTACATCGACGCCGTGCTGGAACGAGGCATCGGCATCGACGACTTCGCCCCGCAGATTTCCTGGATTTTCAACACGCAGAACAACTTTTTCGAGGAAGCGGCCAAGTATCGAGCGCTGCGGCGGCTGTGGGCGCGCATCATGCGGGACGAGTACTGCGCCCAAGACCCCAAAAGCATGATGCTGCGCACGCACGTGCAGACCGGCGGGGCCACGCTGACGGCCCAGCAGCCGCTGAACAACATCGCCCGCGCCGGTTTCCAGGCCTTCGCCAGCGTGCTCGGCGGCATCCAGAGCATGGCCCTCAGTTGCTACGACGAAGCCCTGGCCCTGCCCACCGAAGAGGCCCAGGCCACGGCCCTGCGCACGCAGCAGATCATCGCCCACGAGATCGGCGTGACCGAGACCATCGATCCGCTGGCCGGGTCGTATTACGTGGAGGCGATGACCGACCGGCTGGAGGCGGAGGCCCGTGAGTTGATCGGTCGGGTGAGAGATATGGGCGGGTCGGTGAAGGCAATTGAGAGCGGTTGGATGCAACTCCAGATCGCCGACAGCGCCTGGAAACAGCAACAGGCGGTCGAGTCGGGCGAGCAGATCATCGTGGGCGTGAACAAATACCAGACGCCGGATGAGGAGCGGCCGGTGGGCATCTTCCGGCCTGATTCTGAAACCCATCGCACGCAAATCTCCCGGCTGGAAAAGCTACGAGCCGGGCGTGATCCTGAATCCGTGCAGTCAGCTCTCTCCGCCCTGAACGCCGCAGCCACCGCCCCTGCCAGCCCGGCCAACAACCTGCTCCCGCCCATCCTCGCCGCCGTGCGCGCCGAAGCCACGCTGGGCGAAATCTGCGGCGTGCTGCGCCAGGTTTGGGGCGAATACCAGCCGCCGACGGTTATCTAGAAGGTGCGACGCACTTCGAAAGTGCGTCGCACCTGGAGAACACTCATGCTCGACCACTCTTACATCGGCAAAAAACTGCCCCTCATTCGCTTTCAGGTGGACGCCAGCAAGATTCGCGAGTTAGCGACCGCTCTGGGCGATGACAATCCTATTTTCCATGACAAAGCCGCGGCCCAGGCTGCGGGCTATCTCGACCTGGTTGCTCCCCTCACGTTCCCCACGCTCTTCCGTTTCTGGGGTGGCACGCCCGTCGGTTCGGAAATTCGCGCATTATTGGGCGAGATGGGCGCTGATTTATTGCGCGTGCTGCACGGCGAGGAAGAACACGAATATCATAGCCTTATGCATCCCGGCGACGACATCACCGGCGAACTGGAGATCGTCGACATTGAGCGCAAGGAAGGCCGTTCCGGCGTGATGGATTTCGTGAAAACGCAGGCGACTTATCGCAACCAACGCGATGAGATCGTCGTTATCGCCCGCGCCACGATGGTGGTTCGTTGGTGACCAGAGGTATAATCATGAGTGATCTCAGCTTTGAAAAACTCAGTATCGGTGACCCCATCCCCAGCCTCACCAAACCGCCGATTACGGAGACGCAGCTTGTGCGCTATTCCGGCGCGTCAGGCGATTTCAATCCCATCCATACCGTGCATCAGGCTGGCGTAGATGCGGGCAACGGCGGCGTGATCGCACACGGCATGGTGATCATGGGCTTTTGCGCCGAGGCGATCACAAACTGGGTGCGGCCGGAACAGGTAAAGAAATTCGGGGTCAGGTTCACTGGCATCAGCAAGCCGGGCGACGAGATCACCGTCAGCGGTCAGGTCGTGGAATTATGGGAAGAAGGCGGGGAAAGGCTGGCGCGCTGTGAATTGGAGGCGGTCGATCAGGCAGGGCACAGGAAGGTGAAGGGGGAAGCTGTTATCAGGTTTTAAGACAACTGGATACGCGACTTCAGTATTCTTGTCGGCGAACGCAAATGACTACTTTTGTGGGTCAGGTGCAATGTCGGAGCCCATTTCGCTATATCATTTGATAGAAGACCGACTATCAGGATCCCGATAGCATTCGTTGTTGGTACGCCATTGTTGCTCGAAAATCGGTGGGACATTGCTCTTACTCGATTGACAATGCTATACTCAGACTGCAACAGCATCGCCCTTCGTTCAAGTCTGAGTGTGCCATGTCTGGCCCTAATTTGCCGCCACCAAGCGATCGACTGTGGTCTCCTGATGAGCAAAATAATCTATACGAACTGATCCGCGAAATCATTGAGTCGGTTCCAGAAGTACGGGATATTTCTGAAGCGGAAACGCAATGGATTACGCGGAAATTGGCGAGTCAGAAAGCTGTTCGACGGTATCAGAGAGCTGAAGCTTATGCCCGGCAGCAGAATGCGGCGCTCTTGAGCTATTCGGCATGGATTCAAAAGGTGGTAATCGGTTATCACATGTATCACCCGCTGATTGCATCAGCGGTCGAAACAGATGAAGGACCCAGACCCGCTTTGCAACAACTCCTCGACCAGACAGTATACCGAAACTACCAAAAACTATACGGTCGTTACCCTACGCCTGATGAGAGAGAGTTGGTGGTCGGGCGTGTCTTTCTCGGGCTAAGTGAAAACTATTTTTACGACACGCCGCTTGCAGCCTGGATTTGGCGGTCAACGCGTAACATTCTCCTGGGCGACATCCGTGATCCCTTCTCGGGTAATACGCAATCGTTTGATGAAGTTCAGCCCGCGAAAACCCCGATCAGCACCGGAGAATTTTCGCAGCACTATGTTCAACGCGAAGCGGTTTTGGGGGCTATCAAGCAAGTTCGGAACCAGCGGTATCGAGTGATATTGCTACTTCAATATACCTATGAATTAGATAATTCTGAATTAGCGGCCTTTTTCGGTGTTGAGGTCGCACGGGCTACTGTTTGGGTTTTTCGAGCGCGCCGAGCGTTTCGGAATATTTATAGCGCGGATGGAAACAATTGATTGGATCTGGGAGTAACGCCATGCAAAACGACGGAAAATTCAGCCAGAGTGATCTCGAATTCCTCGAAGATAAACTGTGGAAAATGATCGAGGATCAGATTCCTGGATACTTCGCTGAAAACTTACTCCCGTTCGAATCCATCATGCGTTCGACTGAACCGTGCGATACTTTTGCGGACGACCTGGCGCAATACGCACAAGCGGTAATTCAGGCAAGCACAGAAACGTGGCGCTTGAGTCCTTTACTAAGCCATCTGGAAGACTGCCCGGATTGCCGAGAAGCTTTACAACAATTGCTCGACGCAACCAGCGAAAGGCCGGCACAACGCACACGGCCAGATGCAAATGTGGAGATATCTATTTTTGATCAGCATCTAGCCGATGAGGATGACAGTACAGTTCGTGATGTTTTGGACCCGCGTCGCCCCATGCTGATCGGCAGCGACTTTCTGCAGCACCCGCCATCCTGGTATTACACGCTGGAGACGATCCCTGGCGCTGATCAAACGCGTCCAGGCATGATGCTGACCCTTCTTGCCGGCGAAAACCCCGCGGCTGGCATGATAGTAACGTTAGTAAGCTTTGGTCAGATTCTGCGGGGGAAAACAAACGATCAGGGCCAGCTATTCTTTTCATCCGTGCGAATCCCACTTGACGCAGGTGTACAGACGCCGCTAATCAATCTACGACTACACATTGCTGGTCTGAGTTAACGATGATTCACGCTGTCCTAAGGCAGCATCCGACCGAACCTGAGCTGCTTGCGTTGGATTCCGCCATAGGTCGGGGGGATTTTCTCACTGCGCGCGAACTGGCGACTCATCTTTATGAGAAGTCTCATCCTGTAACCGCAGGCGCAAATCTCAGGATCAGATTGGCGGGTCTGGAATATTATTCGAATCAATATGCAGCTGTTTTCGCCTGGTTGGAAGTCTTTCCAGAACGCAGCGCAGATAGCCGGTTCCAACAGGGGTGTGCACATTTTTTGCGGGCGATGGCGGCAGTGGAACAAAGAGTTGAACGGGATGCCAGGACGGAATTGGAACAAGCGCGTCAACAATGGCGTTCCCAACCAAAAACCAGACTCTATTGCCGTCTTGCTGATGGACTCCTCGCCCATTACCTCAATCGCTATGATGAGGCAACGCAGATATTGAACAATGTACAGGACGAGTTTGAACGATGTGGGGATGCCTGGGGATATTGGCAGACGAAACGTATTAACGGACTGGCGTTGTATGAGCGCACTAACTACGTCGAAGCGCTCGATATGCTGACCGGGGCTCGTGTTGCTTTCCATGACCTGGGAGACCGTTATGAGGTTGCGCGTTGTGATAAAGCCATCGCCAGCACGCAACGACGACTAGAAAATCAGACTGAAGCGACTGCACACATCGAACGCTCCATCGCCTATTTCGCTGCACAACAAATGGAGATCCCTTATGCACGATGCATGACAACCCTGGGAGGGATACAGTTTTATTTTAATGAACAAGAACGAGCCTTGAAGAGTTTCCAGATCGCGGCCAGAAGTCTGGAAAACACTGGGTTGAAGTTGGAATTGGCGCATGCAGTCGCGAATGTTGGACTGTGTAATTATTGGATGGGTCATAACCGCCTGGCGCTGCGTGCCTACAATGCGGCGAAGGAGCTGGCGGAACAGGTCGGATCTCTGGATGCGATTGCTCATTTCGTCCGCTATCTGGCCAATATACTTTGGCAAGATGATCAAATGGAAGAAGCGGTTCAGGCTATTCGCATAGCCGCCAAGTCGTGGTCCGGCCTCGGCGTGGATGCCCAGGCGGCGGCATGTTGGCGAATGGAAGCGGAATATCTATTGGAAATGGGGGATCTTGTACGTGCAGAAGAATTATTGACGTTAAGTAGCAAGACTTTCTTGACGCATGAACGCCCAACTCAAGCGGCCTTAGCCAGCATTACATTAGCGCATCTCCGATTCATACAGGGCCAGCTTGAGTCTGCGATAGACTTGCTGCTTACCTGCGATCAGATCTTACGGCGGCACAATCGGTCGCATCAGGCGGCAAGGGCTAATATCTTGCTCGGCCAGATTTACCTGGAAATGGGAAAGGATGATTTGGCCAAAGCGCAATTTCAGCAAGGGCTAGACAGCGCCCCTCCGGAGCGCATCGCCAGCGCTTGGCGTGCATACTATGGTTTGGCCAAAATTGCGGCCAAGAATTTAAATGGATCGCTTGCCATTGATTTCCTTCAGCAGGCGCTTAGTAATCTGTCTAGATTACGCAGAGGGCGTCTTTCACCCAGAGCGGCGGCAGGCCTAGCCAAAGATAGTTTACCAGTCTATGTGATGACCATCGATTTGACCTTACAGATCGGAGAAGTGATACGTTCATTAGCGGTCTTGGAGGATCACAAAGCACTGCAACTGAGTCAGCAAATGAACCAGAATGCTGACGAAAGTGCAGCCGCCGAACTATCCGTTCCGCCAACTGTCTCCACTAGAACAAAGAAATCCTTGCATCTCGAGGAACTGCGAGCTGCCATCCAGCGTGCACAGGAACTCGAAGATTGGCGTTCTGTCAACGTGCTGGAACAACGCTTCCAACACTTAGCAGAAGAATTATCCGTAGAAAATGCGCCATATATCAGTCTTTATGCCCCACCCGCAATCGATTTACCCATTTTGCGAGAAAGTTTGGATGCAAGATATGGTATAGATAACTGGGGATGCCTGTCATATGGTTGGTTTGCAGGCGAGACCGTACAACTGTATCGATTCTGGTTGGACAGTTCACGGTCATTGGCGTCGCCAACGACGCTCAGTGCACTTGACCAGCATCTACTGGCTTTGTATTGCCGTCCCGAAACCAGCTATCGGCGACGAATACTGGAATGGTCGTCAGATCGTTCACGCTCAGCGGAGTGGGACCGAGTACAAAATTTGATGATTCCAGTCACCTGGCAGCCACACATTCGTGCCATCGACACACTCTATGTGCTGCCATCCGGTCCCCTGAATAGTTTTCCCTGGGCAGCGCTTTCAGTCGATGATGATTTGCTCGGTCTGACCAAAAGGCTCGGCCAGATTCCTTCACTCCCTCTTTTGCAAACGATATTATCATGTCAATCTCGGCCGAACTTGCATCAACGCCAATCCTTATCACAAACCAAAGGGCTTGTATTCGCCGTCCCTGCCTATCCCAATCCAGAGAAGCATCCCCCTCTCTCGGCTGCAGGCGAGGAGGCGATCCATCTTCGTCACTTACTTTCGTCCGAAAGCGATTTGTTTGTAGGAGAACGAGCAACTGTGGCCGCGTTCAAATCGCTCGAAGCGACTGGAGCGTTATCAACCTATGAGCTAATTCACCTTGCAGCCCATTCATTGCTTCATCCCTATCATTCTCATCTCTGTCATATCGCTTTATATGATTCGAATCTCTACATTGCTGAGATTTTACAGCTCAGGTTCAACGCTCGTTTGGTTTCGTTAGCGGCATGTGATACCGCGATCGGGCACGTCATGGCCGGGGATGAACAGATGGGATTGCCTCATGCGTTTTTGGTTGCGGGAGCAGACACTCTACTTGCCAGTCTCTGGCCGATCAATGACCAACTGTCCGCCGCATTTTTTAGCGCATTTTATGCTGCTTACAGCTCGGAAAAAGTCTCACCCGGCGAAGCGTTGTTGCATGCACGTCAAACTCTGGCGGAGAAATACAGTTCTCCCTATTCGTGGGCTGCATATACGTTGGTTGGTCTGGTATGATTCTTTGTTCCCAGTTATTCTCGACCTCTTGCTTGAAGGAGTGCCGGCGTTCCTCCGTCAAGCATTGGTTCTGGTCTACCAGGAGGGGTCGCCTGGATCGTCAGACCACAGTGCCCCAAAGAGCCAGAACAGGTGAAACAGCGTGAACATGGCGATTGTACCTCCGTTTTAGAGATACACGCCTCAGAGCGCTCAACAGCGTGTTCACCTATGAAATATGAAAAGTGCTTCTGAACCTTACATTTCAGTAGCACCTAAGCAAGTCAAGATATGATGTTTAAGAAAAGGTGAAGCGAGAAGGAGAATCAAGTTGATTCTGATTATGGAGTTGATGTTCGACGGCAGAGACGAGGTCAGAGAGTGATGGATAGAGTGTATTCACACAGACCTGGTCTTTGAGATGACGCCAGAAACGCTCAATCGGATTCAAGGTTGAGCAGTAAGGAGGCAGCCAGAACACCCGGACGCGATGTTCGAACAAGCTGAGAGCCGCTATGGCCGCCGCACTTTTGTGGAAGGAGGCATTGTCCAAGACCAGAACCACGACATCATGCTGATAACATTCGACCAGGGGATGCTCCAGGAAACGAATGAATTGAGGGCTATTCTTACGTGCCACACTCAGCCAGGTCACGGAGTCATCGGCCCAATCATAAGCGCCAATCAGATGATGATTCGCCTGTTGGCCTGGGGTGGAAATACGTTTCTGTTGCCCTCGTTTCATCCAGCAAGCCCGCAAAGGCGGATGCAGACTCAGGGTGATTTCGTCCACAAAGAGGAGTCGGAAATCGCCTGTTCGCGCCCCCTTTTACGCAGATGTCCGTCGCTGAGATAGACGCCTGTCACATGATACAGGTGGTCTCGCAGCCGTTCCACGCTCCAGATGGCGAAGTCGTAGCCCAACTGGGAGGGTGACCCTTGGGCTGGTTGCTCAAACCAGCCATGCCGTCCCTTTGATAGCGATGCCAGCCGTATTTGATGGCCTGACTCAGGCCTTGTTCTTGTTCAGTTGTGAGAGTGAAGTTGATTCGCTTTGGCATTCTATCAACTCAATCACTACTCTGATTAAATCTCATACCTGGGGTTACTTAATCGCCGATCTGCCAAATGACGCACGCTCAATCGGGTTAAAGCGCTTAGCCTTGTGAACGAGGCGCAGAACGTCTGAAGGTCGCTCGAAGCCAAGACAATTCATGCCCAGATAAGGAGGACAAACACAGAAGCTACTATTCGCGTGACTTAAAGTTTTGACCAGGTCGCCACGGACTCGTCTATCCTGCGCGCAACTCTACGGGTTGGCAGAATCCCGCTGCTACTGACGTTTTCCTGACGTTTGTTCCAGCGGGGTTGCGCTGTTGGCGCTTGGCATGGTGGCATGCTATACTGGCATTTACACTATCCTCGGGATGATTACAATCACCATACCAAAGAATGACTTCCTGGCAGGTCGCCTGTCAATCGAATTAAACTGCGTTGTTTGACATCGTCCGCCTGGTCTCTCGCCAATAACATGAACAATTCACGTTCACTTGAGACTCGTAGCCTCAATGAACTGCGATCACTTGCTCGCCAAGAAGGACTCAGCGGTTACAGCCGCATGAAGAAAGACGAATTGGTGCAGTATTTGAAGCAGCATCTTGGCCGCGACAACACATCCCAAGTTACAGGATATCTCGATATCAATAAAGATGGCAGGGGTTTGCTTTGCAATGCTCGCATGGTGCATTCCAAGCATGACGTCTATGTCTCGAATGCGCAGATCAAACGATTCGGTCTGCGCACGGGAGACATGGTGCAGGGGCAGGTACGCAAAGCAAAAGAAAAAGAGAGATATCGCAGTCTGGTGCAGATCACATCGGTCAACGGTATCCACCCGGAGGATGGCGTCGACAGGCCCGAATTCGAACAATTGATGCCGGTTCTTGCTGATCAGCAGTTGGCCTTGGAAACCCGGCCGTATATCCTTGGAACCCGGCTGATCGATATGGTGAGTCCGATCGGAAAAGGGCAACGTGGCCTGATTGTGGGGCCTCCCAGAACCGGGCGAACCACTATCGTCAAGCAGATCGCCAATGGGCTAGCCGACAATCATCCTGCGATTCACACAATGGTGATCCTGGTAGGTGAACGACCTGAAGAAGTGACCGACATGCGTCGATCGGTGAAGGCCGAAGTTGTGAGCACAACGTTTGACGAATCTGCCACCCGCCAGACGGCTGTGGCGGAATTAGCTTTGCAGCACGCTCTACGCCTGGTAGAACTTCAGCGTGATGTCGTCATTTTACTGGATTCGTTGAACAGCCTCACACGTGCATACGCCATGTCCTTGCCAGGGTTGTCTCGCGCCATCAGCGGCGGGCCGGATCCGGAGGCCCTACAGGCGACCAAGCACTACTTTGGCATGGCCCGAAATCTGGAGGAACAGGGGAGCCTCACTATAGTCGCTACCTGCCTCACCGATACCGGTAGTGCATTTGACGATGCGATCTATGAGGAATTCAAGGGCACGAACAACATGGAGTTACGCCTAGATCAGAGGCTGGCCGAGCGGCGCATCTTCCCCGCTATCGACATCCCCCGTAGCCGTACACGCCATGAAGAATTGTTACTGAACGAGGACACCCTGCAACGTGTTTGGACTTTGCGGCGTATGGTGGACGCTCTGCGCATCACGCAGCCCGGCATCGAACCTTTGCTGGCTGTACGTGAGAGACTGCGCCGTACACGTACAAACAGCGAATTCCTGAATTCTCTCAACCATCGCGAGTCATAGTCCTGCCGCGGAATAATCGTGGCATCGAGCTTTTGCGTGGAATTTGAACCACGCTCCGCATTAAGAAATATTCATTTGGAGGCGTGCCGCATTTGTCGGGGTGATCATGGCGTGCTATAATCCCGCCGCCATAGAATGACCCGATCTTGTTGAAAGGTCGGGCGCACTTTTTTCGGTCTAACGACCGTCGACACATCACTATGCAAATAATCTCCTCTTCTCAGACCGATTCCGACAGTCCATCCCCCGCTGCGGAAGATGTCGCTGATGAACAGTGGGGACCTGGTCGTAAGGTTTTTCTGCGTCTTTACCAAGAACTAATTGGGCAGGGTACAGATCGATATACGCCCGTCAGGCTGGCATCTCACGTCGGCATGGTTGTGGTTGTCATCGCCTTGTTGTTGGTAGGCCGACTCAGCTTACCAGAATGGAACGTGCAGCAACTTGACCTGTTACCCGCGCCGCCGCCCACAGCTACGCCCATTACCTTGAGCCAGTTGGTCACAGCCCGTGGCGGCGCTGCAGTGCAATCGACGGGAGCGCTCGTCCGTGCCGCCGTTCCCTTCACCGAGATACCTGAACGCCCGCGATTGGATGTAGAAAACTACGTTGTACAGCCGGGCGACACGGTATTTGGGATTGCGGACAAGTTCAGCCTGAAACCCGAAACGATCATGTGGTCGAATCCCGATCTGGAGTTGAACCCAGACCTGCTGCGCGTCAACGATAAATTGGTGATCTTGCCTGTGAACGGCGTGTACCACCAGATCAAGAAAGGCGATACCATCAGTGCATTGGCGAAGAAATACAAAGTCGAGCCTGATGCGATCATCAATTATGAATGGAATCGCCTCAACCAGGAAGGGGCTACGCTTCAGACAGGGCAATACATCATCGTGCCCGGCGGCGAGAAGCCTTACATCCCGCGCACCGTCAGCATCTTCAACGGTCCGATCCCGAAGAATGCACAGCGTGGCTCTGGGCAATTTGTGTGGCCGGTCAGCGGCACCCTGACTCAGAATTATTGGGGCGGCCACCGCGCCCTCGATATCGGAAGTTGGGAGGGCAGCCCGGTTGTGGCCGCAGATTCCGGTTATGTCGTCTATGCAGGATGGGATCGCACCGGCTACGGCAATCTGGTTGTGATTGACCACGGTAACGGCTATCGCACCTATTACGCTCACCTCAGCAAGATATTCTCGCGAGTTGGCGAATCTATCGCCCGAGGCCAGCGCATCGGCTCGGTGGGCAATACCGGCCGCAGCACCGGATCGCATCTGCATTTCGAGATCCGCTACCAAAACGTCCAGCGGAACCCCTTTGGTTTCCTACGCTAAAGCGGTTCCGTTGTCGGAAACAACTGATTCGTCGAGGCCGAGCCGGACGGCAGTTGATCAAATTTGAAGAACTCCTGACGCCGATTTGTACAGTCGGCGTCAGCTTGCGTTCCGGTATCGGCGCAAATCTCCATCCGCACAACGCCTTCGGGTTTGGGGAAAGGCTGGATGGGTAAATCTTGATGCGCCTGGCGCATGAAACGCTGCCAGATGGGTGCGGCTGCGATCACACCACTTGTATCTTTGTTCATCGGTGAATTATCGGCGTTTCCGACCCAGACGCCGGTCACCAATTGCGGCGTATAGCCGATTGTCCAGGCGTCTCGCCAGTCATCGGTGGTCCCGGTCTTGGCTGCGACCGGCCGCTCGCCCAGAATCAGGCTTCTGCCAGCATTACCAAAGGCGGGGCGGCGGGCCTCTGCGTCGCTGAGTATCGATGTGATCAGATAGGCGATCTCAGGGGCCAGGGCGCGGAGGAGTTGCGGGCGTTGGTGACTCTCTAACAGGTCACCTTCTTCGGTTTCGACATGCATAATGGCATGAGGCCGCACCCGATATCCACCGTTGGCGAACGAAGCAAACGCGCCGCTCATCTCGACCAGACTTGCCTCGCTTCCGCCCAGGGTCAGTGATAGCCCGTAATCAGGCCGGGTGAATGTGCTGATCCCCAGACGCGTCGCCATTTCCTTCAGGGCTGGGATGCCAATGTGTTCGAGCGCTTTGACCGCGGGGATATTGTAGCTGTTGGCAAGCGCCGCTCGTG
The DNA here is from genome assembly GCA_024102915.1 of Caldilineales bacterium. Lineage (GTDB taxonomy): Bacteria > Chloroflexota > Anaerolineae > J102 > J102 > JAGFJG01. The sequence continues at coordinate 29,576 of JAGFJG010000027.1, read as the reverse complement.
CACTGACGGGACCGTGGAATCGCCCATCGTAATTCTTGGGAACATAGGGAGGTCGTCCGGGGCCGTCGCCAAACTCGGTACGCTCATCCATTATCATGGTGGCCGGCGTCCAGTAATCCGGCATCTTTTCAAACGCTGCCGCATAGGTTAGCGGCTTGATTACGCTTCCCGTCTGGCGCGGTTCGACGGCCATATTGACCTGACCATCCGAGGCTTCATCGTCGTAATCGGCGGAGCCCACCATTGCCAGTATCTCGCCCGTATTCGGATCGATGGCGGTGAGAGCGGCACTGCCCGCGCCACGCTCGCGTAAATTGATCATTCCCTCGTCGACAGCCTGCTCGGCCATGCTCTGCAACCGCCGATCCAGCGTTGTCGTCACGCGCAGCCCGCCCTTGGCGACAACATCCGCCCCATATTCAGTTTCCAATTGTTGCCGCACCATCAACACAAAATGCGGCGCGGTGAAGCTGCCGTCGGCGGGCATCAATATCTCATTGACATCCTTGCCCGCAAACTCCAGCCAGGCGGCATCAGCCTCGGATGGCGAAATGAGACCGTACTGCACCATCAGGCGCAGGATATCACCCTGCCGCCCTCGCACCGCCTCCCAATTGGTGTACGGATCGTAGTAGCCAGGAGCCTGCGGAATCCCGGCCAGGAGCGACGCTTCGCCCAACGTCAATGTGCTGGCGGGTTTGCCAAAGTAGGTTTGCGCCGCCGCCTCCGCCCCGAATGCCAGATTGCCATAAGGAATATGGTTCAAGTAGATTTCGAGGATGTCGTCTTTTCGGTATCGGCGGCTGACCTCAAGGGCGAGGATCGCTTCCTTGATTTTACGGCTTAACGTTTTTTCGGTGCTGAGAAAGGTCAGTTTGACCAACTGTTGGGGGATGCCGCTGCCGCCGGGTCGTCGTTCGTCGTTCTGCACAACATAGTAGGCCGCACGAGCCAGCCCCACCGGGTCGACGCCAGGGTGTCGATAAAAATTGGGGTCTTCGGTCGCGAGTGTGGCGTTGATGAGATAGGGGCTGATTTCGCCCAGCGAGACGACTGTGCGCCGCCCGCCATCCTGCGGAAATACCTCGTACAGCAGACGACCATCACGATCGTAAATTGTCGTCGTCTTGAACGTATTGGCGCGGTCTTGTAATTCTTGCGGCGGGGGCAGGGTTTCGGCAATGCGGCTGTAACCATAAAGTGCGGCGCTGGCAGCAAATGCCGCCACGGCGACCAGCAGCAAGAAGCCGATCAGCAGGATATTGATAAAAGTGGCGTTGCGGGAACGAGACATGGAAGTAAGAAATAACGGGCTGGCTTTTCGCAGAGCATGCAACCGGCCTAGCTGGAACGGCAAACCGATGCGTTTGGTTCCAAGAATGCGAAGTTCTATTTCCGAAAGCTTACTTCATTCCACCGGATTGCCCCAAGAAGAAAACCTGAGCCATACGTTGCCGCGCTTCGCCATCGATGGGATAATGGGAGCGTTGTTTATGGCTGCGGCTTGCAGGAAAAGCAGCGACCTCAGCCTGGAACCAGCATCGATTCATGCAAATTTGTCATGCCGAGACATGCGGGGGATTTGACGCTGAATGAGGCGTTGATCTCTCCGGCCAACTGACCAGATCGAGGACAATTGTTATGACGGAACCCGCTGTGATAAAACTCATCCTCATCGGCTTCGGCTCGGTTCACCGCACGTTCGCCCGCATCCTGTTGGACAAGCGCGAGTTGTTGACGCGGCGATATGGTCTCGATTTGCGGGTGGTGGGGATAGCCGACAGCGGCGGGGCGACATACCATCCGGAAGGGAACGGGCTGGACCCGGCTGCCCTGCTCGCCCACAAAGCCATCGGGGCCAGCGCCCGCACTTTTCCCGGCGGTCAGCCCTTGCCCGATGCCCTCTCCCTCGCCCAAACTGCGGACTACGACCTGTTATTGGAAGCCTCGCCCGTCAATCTGCGGGATGGCGAACCTGCCCTGAGTTGCATCCGGGCTGCGCTTGGCAGCGGGCGTAGCGCGGTGTTGGCCAACAAAGCGCCGTTGGTGTTGGACTATGCCGGACTGCACGAACTGGCAGCCAGCAAGGGATCTGGGCTGACTTTCAGCGCCACGGTGTGCGGCGGCCTGCCCGTGATCAACGTGGGCCAGCGCGACCTGGTGGGGGCTGATATCCGGCGGATCGAGGGCATTTTCAATTCCACCACCAACTACATCCTGTCGAGCATGGCCGCGGGCGAGGACTATGCCAGCGCCCTGGCCGAGGCGCAGCGTCGGGGCATCGCCGAAACCGATCCCGCGCTCGATGTCGAAGGCTGGGACACGGCCAACAAGCTGGTGATCATCGCCAATGCGGTGTTGGGCTATCCCGCCACGCTGAATGAGGTCGAGGTCCAGGGCATCACGGGTGTGACCAGCGCAGAGTTGGCGGTGGCACAGCGGGCGGGCGAGGTGATCAAGTTGGTGGCCAGCGCCGAACAGACAAGATCGGGGTATCGCCTGGATGTGTGCCCTCGTTCCGTGCCGGCATCGAGCTTTTTGGGCGGGATCAGCGAATGGCAGATGGGGATTGCCTTTTTCACCGACATCTACGAAGATATCTATCTCAAGATCGACGAGCGCGAGCCGACTGCCACTGCCGCCGCCATGCTGCGCGATGTGATCAGTCTCTCGACCCGAAACTGACCATCCCTTCCCCTCAGGAGTTTCCCATGCCTAAGAGTATCGGAATTCTCACATCCGGCGGCGATAGCCCCGGCCTCAATGCCGCTATTCGCGGCATCGGCAAGGCTGCAATCGGTCAGCACGGTATGCAGGTCATCGGCTTTCGCGATGGTTTTCGCGGGCTGATGGAAAGTCGGTTGGTCCGGCTCGACAGCAGTTCACTGTCCGGCATTCTCACCGTGGGCGGCACTATCCTGGGCACCAGCCGCGATAAACCGCATCGCATGCCCGTGGGCAACAAAGTCATGGACATGACCGATGCCATGGTCGATAGCTACGAGCGTCAGCATCTCGACGCCCTGATCTGCCTGGGCGGTGGCGGCACGCAGAAAAATGCATTGCGGTTGCAGGAAAAGGGACTGAACATCCTCACCCTGCCGAAAACTATCGATAACGATGTGGCTATGACCGACGTCACTTTCGGATTCGATACCGCCCTGGGCATCGCCACCGAGGCCATCGACCGTCTGCACAGCACCGCGCACAGCCATCATCGCATCATCGTGGTGGAGGTGATGGGACACAGGGCGGGATGGCTGGCGTTGGGCGCGGGCATCGCCGGCGGCGCGGATGTTATCCTCATCCCCGAAATCCCCTATGATGTCGAGATCGTGGCTGAGGCGGTGCGACGGCGCAGTCGTCGCGGGCGTCACTTTAGCATTATCGCTGTAGCCGAGGGCGCCATGTCCCGTCAGGAAGCCGACTCTCTACGGCAGGCCGAGGCGAAGGCGGCGAAGGCCGATGGCAAGAAAGCCAAGCGCAAAGCCAAGGAAGCGACCACAGCGCTGTGGGCCGCCCATCGGGGCCATACCCTGCGGCTGGCCGAAAACATCGAAGCCCTCACCGGCCTGGAATCCCGGCTCACCATTCTGGGTCACCTGCAACGCGGGGGCACGCCCTCGGCCGCCGACCGCTTGCTGGCCACGCGGCTGGGCGCAGCCTGCGCCAATCTGGTGGCGGAAGATGTCTCGGGCGTAATGGTGGCTGCCCGCGGCGAGGGGTCGGAGCCGGTGCCGCTGGAGGACGTGGCCGGCAAGCTCAAGCTGGTGCCGCTGGACCACGGCTGGGTGCAAACCGCCAGGGCGGTGGGAACCTGCCTGGGGGATTAAGCTTTGTCAATAGACCATTGACGATGGACGATGGCGTGAATTCGAAAAACGCGCTCTATCGTACATGACCCGTCGTCGAGTTAGGTTGTTTTAGTCCTGCACGAAGTGCTCAGTGTTGATCATGCGCCGATTCCCCGTCTCCACGCGCATCACCAAAGATTGCGTGTCGGCCCGGTTCACCTGATAACGAACGCCGTCGAGCAAGGCCCCATCGGTGATGCCGGTGGCGACGAAGAAAATCTTCTCGCTGCGAATCAACTCATCGACGGTGAGGATGCGCTTGATCTCCAATCCCGCTTCAAAACAATTCGCCCATTCGCGTTCGCTCTGGGGCGAAACCCGCACCAACATCTGACCGCCCAGCGCCCGTACAGCGCAGGCCGATACCACGCCCTCTGCCGTGCCGCCAATCCCCCAGAGGGCGTCGATGTTGGATTCGGGCATGGCGGCCAGGATGGCGCCGGAAATATCGCCATCGGAGCGTAAAGCCACCCGCGCGCCAGCCATGCGAATCTCCTCGATCAATTCGGCGTGTCTCGGACGGTCGAGCACCCAGATCACCAGGTCGCGTATATTCTTCTTTTTGACGCGAGCCAGCAGGGCCAACGTCCAGGCGGCGGGGGCGTCCATACATTCAGGAACCAGGGCATGGGCGGCGTCTCTGTCCACCACGATCTTTTCCATGTAGGCTGCCGGAGCGGGCGACCACATGGCCCCGCGCGGGGCCACGCCCACAACCGAGATCGCGCCCGTTCGTCCTTCGACCAGCAGACTGGTGCCGTCGATCGGATCCACGACAACATCGAGGGCGGGGCCAAGCCCATTCCCGATATGATTCCCGGTGTCCAGGGGGGAATGAATGCCGCTCTTGGCCTCTTCGCCGACGACGATCAGGCCATCCATATCCAGTGAATTGAGTGCCTCCACCATGGCGACGGTCGCCTCTTGATCGGCCATAGCGCGATTGCCCAGCCCCATCCATCGCCCTGCTTTTAGCGCGGCCGCCTCGGTCGCCCTCACCAGATCAAGTCCCAGATTTCTAACCGTTGGTTGACTCATAATACGCCTCGCGACTGTTTAACGATCAAACGAACTCATGCACAGCATTGAGATAGCCCGCCGCTTCCCAGGTTTGCATGCCGCCTCTAAGTATACGAATATCGGCCAGCCCCCTATTGCGCAAGATGGCGGCGGCTCGCTGGCTCCTTCTGCCGGTGCGGCAGGCCAGGACGACCGGCGCGTCGAACGCCAGATCCGGCGGCTCGGTCAGCAGGCGGGAAAGGGAAATATTGATGGCGGCGGGTATGTGTCCTTGCCGAAACTCTCGCGCCTCGCGCACGTCAATGACGACAGGGGGATTTGGGGCGTGTAAAGCTGTTTGCAGATCGATTGCATTGATGGTGGGAAATGCGCCGAGTGCGGCGCCGCCAAGCGATCTGATCGGCATGGAAAAATCAGGCTTGGGCAGATTCTGGCATTCTTTGAACGCACGAACCTCGCACTCGTAAATACAAATGGCTGGATCGAGCACGCGGTAAAACATGTGGCTGATGGCATCATCTTCTTCCAGGAAATGGTCTGTCCCCAGCTTTTGTTCTAGCCCAGTCATGCGGATGAATTCTTCGACCCTCTCCCTGAGCTTGACCATAAACACATCGCCGCCGACCTCGCGGAATTTTTTCACCACAGATTCCAGCATGTGGATGCCGCTGATATCAAGTTGCTGCACATTCTGCATTCGCAACAGCAGGAAATTTTGGCCGGGATGCTGCGTCATATTTTCGAGAATCGAATCTTCGACATGATTGACCGCGCCAAAATAGAGATCGCCTCGCACCTCCATCACGGCCAATTGCGGGCATTGCGGTTTTTCGGGCTGATGGAGGAGATGGACAAATCGGTCATCGGGCAGAACGCTGAGCACGCGCGGCGTGCTGGTGCGTAACAGATAATAGGCAAGCGACAGGAGAATGCCGGTCAGGATCGCAAACTGAAGCGACAACAACAGCGTCGATACGAATGTGGCGAATAGAATTACGGTCTCAGCGCGAGTCGACCGCCAGATGCGTTTGATTTCCTTCAGATCGACCATGCTAAAGGCATAGTACATGAGCAGCCCCGCCAATGCCGCGCGCGGGACCGAAGCCACGAAAGGTGCGAATATGGTGGAGATCACCAGCACGAAAACGCCGGCGAAGGATGCGGCCACTGCGGTGCGGCCGCCAGACTGGTAGTTGGCAGAGGAGCGGTTGAATGAGCCTGAACAAACATAGCCGGAGAAAAATCCAGCGACGATATTCGCCATCCCCTGCCCGACAAATTCCTGATTACTATCGACACGCTGACCCGACTGGCTGGCTATAGAGCGACCAATGGAAGTCGCTTCGACGAGGCCGATGGCGGCCACGGCCAGCGCTCCCGTCGACAACTTTCCTATAAGATCAAAGTCGAAAATGGGCAGCGGCGTGAAAGGAGGCAGACCGCCGGCGATATTACCAATGGTCGCGACGCCGAAATCTTCCAGGTTGAAGACGTTGACGGCCACCGCAATCACAGCGATAACGAGAATCGGGGCGGGCAGACGCCTGTCGATACGCTGGATGAGGATGATCAGGATAATCGTGAGCAGGCCCAAAGCAACGCTGAGCAAATGCGTCTCTTGAATGCTGGCGGCGATATTGATAGCGGTATCGATCAGTTCAGACGAATCGGGGAAGTTCAGTCGCATTAACGTGCGTAACTGATTGACGATGATCAACACCCCGGCCCCGGCGGTGAACCCGACCACCACCGCGTCGGAAACAAAGCTGACCAACAGCCCCAGACGCAACAGCCCCATGCCCATGCGCAGCACCCCCACCATCACCGTGAGAAGACCTGCCGCCACAATATAAAGTTCGGATCCGAGGGCGGCGACCGGCAGCACCGTTGCCAGCACGAGCAAGGAAGAGGTGTTGGTGGGACCGGTATGAAGATGGCTGGAGGAACCCCACAACGCCCCGACAATGCTGGCGACAATGGCGGCATAAATGCCCATCTGCGGCGGCAGGCCCGCCATCACAGCGAAGGTTAGCGCCTGAGGCAGCAGGATAATCCCGATCGTGACGCCCGCTATCAGATCATGCTGAATATACTCGCGGCGATAGTCGCGCAGAATGCGCGCTGGCCGGGCAAAATAACTCATGCTTTTGCCCACGCTGCGTGTAATGGGTGGCAGGGAAGATGACGCCTGCATGATCGCTAACCTGCTCCCCAACGGCCCCGAAGCCCGATGAATTCGCCGCATTCCCAATCTGTCAGGGCGGGCGATGAGTCCTGTGGAAAATCGTTGGAAATTCTTACGACATCATCAATCATAATGCAGATTCGCTGATTCCAGGCGGCGTGGGTTGAGAACCTTCGCACGCGCTCAACCACGACGCCAGAAAGATAAGCCATACCGAAGTCGACGCCAACCTGCCGCTTTGAATATATCAGCATGTTGCCTTTATGCAAAGAACGATATTCCAGAGCCTGCTTCGAGAAAAAACAATCCGCGTGACGCATCGGAAACTCCTGACGTCACGCGGATTGGAGTGAGATGGGTGGAGAGGATGAGGGGTTAGCGCTGGTAATTCAGTCCGCCGGAAACGCCCTCGATGAGCAACCGGCCGTTGTTCACCTGATAGCTCGAGGCATTCTGCAACAGGAGCAAGTAAGCCTGTTCCTGTTCCATGACGCCCTCCGGTTCAGTGCAAATCTGCTGGCTGATCGCCAGGGGACTGATGCTAAGAATATTGCCAGCTCCGACTGTGTAGCCGCCGTTGTAAGTGTTGCAGCCCGACGCGCCGGTCAGCGTACCATCAGCCCGGAACTCGATGTTGATAGCCGTGCCAGGAAGCGGCGGCAGCGGGGCGGCTCGACCCTGGTACAGGGAAACGAGATCCCAGTCGCCGAGCAGATCCGATCCTGGTGGCGGGGTGGTCGGCTCGGTAGTCGGCGTGGGGGGGACGGGGGTGTCCGTGGGGGAAACAGGCGTATTCGTAGGCGGGACGAGGGTGTTTGTAGGCGGAATCGACGTGCTGGTGGGTGGAACGGGTGTGTTTGTGGGAGGCACGGCGGTGTTCGTCGGTGGGACCGCCGTATTGGTCGGCACGGGGCTAAGCACGTTCACCGACTGCACCGATCTGCTGTTGCCTCCGGGCCCTTTGGCCTCGACGGCATACTGGGCGATACCGGCGTTCGGCGGGCAATCGGGCATATTGCCGGTCAACGGCGCATTCTTCCACAGCGTCGTACCATCGCGAGTTATCCGCACCTGGTCAGTCGGCCCGCTGACCGCCCACGCGACCGTGACGCATTCGCCCAGATTGATATTGACAGGGGTGACGGAGAACCGGTCGATTTCGGGCGCACCCGGTGCGGGGATGACGCTGATCGTCATGGGCAGCACCTGCACCGCACCATCGTTGAAGACGATTCGCAGGTTGTAGATCGTCGTGCGCGGCGGGCATACCGTCTGCTCGCCCTGTCCGGCCACGCCATGATTTTGCCAGTCCTGCCCCTCTTCATAGAAGTAGACCGACTTCACATTCTTCACATCCCAGTGCACGGTTGTGCATTCGCCCTGGCGGATTTCCGTGCGGTCGGCCCAGTAGTTCACCTGGGGCGAGGGCGTCTGCGTGGGGGTGGGCGGCGCTGCCACCGTGATGGCGACATAGAGCCGTTCGCCAAATGCGACATTTTCGCCATTGGTCAGGTTCCAATAACCTACGTAGGTGTCCGGCTTTTGCGGAGCGATCATGGCCACGTACAGATCGTAGACGCCGCCGGGTGCAACGGTGCCCTGGATGGCCGTTGGCTGGCCTCCCATCTGCGACGCGTTCGTGTTGCCGCCGTCATAACGCAGCACATATGAACTGTCCCAGGTGCATGTGCCCGTGTTGCGGATGCGCCAGCCTTTGTTGAACGACTCGCCCGGCTTCAAGGTCGGAACCGATTGCATATTCTTGTCATCGTAGGTCAAGTCGGCAATCCATGCCATGCCATCGATACAGGCCGGTTCGATGGGCGGCTGCGGCGGCGGGATGATGTCCTCTTTGTCCAGGCCCAGATATTGCTCGATCAATTCCAACATCCTGCCTTCCGCCACCATCTCGGCCAGAGCTTTGTTGATTGCCTGCCGCAACTCGGTATTGCCCTTGGCAACGGCGATCACGAAATCCTGCTGGCTCAAGCCCTGCCCGATCAGATTGACGCCCAGCAACTCGTAGTGTCGCGTTGCGACCAGCGCCACCATATAGGCTGACTCCTGCGTGTTGCCTGCTTCGTCGGCGCAAACCGACCGGGTCATCGACATGGGGCCGAACAGAAGGAGGGCGTCATCGGCTTCGTAGCTGCCATTGTATTGGTTACAGCCGGTCGAGCCGAATGCGTTGCTGCCATAGGTGAAACTGAGCGTTGGCGCGGGCTCGACGACCCGGCCGGTCGCGGCGAACGAATCGAGCGCCCAGGCGGTTCCGGCCAGGGGGTCGTTGGCCACAGGCATGAAGGTCAGCACTTCCTCATCGCCATAGCCGACGAGAAGACTGTTGCCGCGCAGGGTGGCGCTATTGGCTGAACCCAGCGCTTGCAGATAGGCCGCTTCCTGTTGATTCACAGCCTCATCCGCACACAGCTTTTGGGTCGAGGCCAGCGGCCCGATTGTGAACGCCTCGGCCTGACCGTCGATGCCGCCCGAATAGGTATTACAGCCGGATGAACCGCTGACCTGCCCTTCGTCATTGATATTGAGCGTGATCTCGCTGTCCGGCGCCGGTTCTTGTTGATCAGCAATGGGACCAAAGGAAACAAGCTGCCAGGTGATGCTGCCGAGGTCGGCGAAGGTGGGGCGGGCGAAATAGGTCAGGATCACAGTACCATCGGCGTCGCTCAGTTCCAGCGTCGTCTGTTTGATTTGATAACTGGCGACCTGCGGCAGTAGATCCAAAACCTGAGATTCCTGACCCATCACCCCAGGCGGGGTCTCACAAAACTTGCGGGTGCTGGCGAGCTCCGAGATGCTCAACATCTCGCCGTCGATTTCGTAGCTGCCGTTGAAATCATTGCAGCCGGTGCTGCCGCTCACATCCCCGCCGCTGAATCGAGTGGATGCGCCGCTGCCCAGAACGGCCCCGACCATGCCGCCACTGGCAGACTCATAACCGGCCAGCAGCCACTCGGTATCTTCAATCGACACGGCCGGCCCCGGCACAAAACTCATCAACGTGACGCCATTCCCATCTTGCAGATTCAAGCGCGCCGCGCCTTTTTTAGCATATTCTTTGGCCGGGATCAGATCCATGATCGCCAGATCAATACGATCGTTGGCGAGATCATTGACCATGGCGTCGGTGTTGGCGTAGGTGAAGAGTTGATCGGCGGGGAGATAACCGGCTGCGACCAGATTATTCTGCGCCCAGTCATCATAGACCGACCCGCTTTGCACGCCCACCCGGTATTGCCCGATCTCGTCCAGCGTGGGTAGTTCTGTGATCCCGGATTGCTCACTGGCGAGCACGCCATCTTCGCCCACGTAATAGATGTCGCTAAAATCGACCTGACGGGCGCGTTCCGGCGTAAAGGAAATGGCGGCGATAGCGGCATCGATCTGGCCGAGCTGCAAAGCGCCGCCCAAACCGTCGAAGGCGAAATCACGGAACTCCAACTCCATGCCCATGCGCTGGGCGATCTCGCGCATCACGGCAATGTCGAAGCCGTCCAACCGAAAATCAGACGTGATGTACGAGAATGGGGCATAGTCAGCCGAAGTGCCCACGACCAGCTTGCCCGCCTGCATAGTCGGACCCGTTCTGGCTGTCGTGAAACTGATGGGACCAGGCGGCGGTGCATTGGATTCGTCCGGCGCTGCCGTCGTACTACAAGCAACCAAAAGAATGGCCGCCAGCAAAAGCAGGGGAATGAGTAACTGTTTGGGGAAGCGCTTCACGATTTACAACACTCCTTGAGAGAGTCAGAGCAGGCTCGCTGCCTGACCAACGTGTCGAGATGCATACATCGCGAGGTATGCAACATACTTATAACGAAGAGGACGTTATCCCGGTTCCGCTCCGGGCGGCCAATCTCAGTTCGATTCTCCTTTCCCCCGTCTCTAACCCGAAGCATCCAACCTGCGCTGGCAATCACGCCAACCCCGTTAGAATCTGAGCAAATCGAGGAAATACTGCACACGGTCGATGAGCAAGACCACACGGGCGCCGGCGGTGGAGGCCAGAAGCGCGCCCAGGGCGATCATCACAGCCAGATAGCCCAGATAACTCAGCGATTTGAGCCAGCCTTTGGGCATGGCCCCGGTATCGGGCTGCCGCTGGAAGAGAAATATCAGCACGGCAACTGTAACGAGCGTGGAAACCAAGACCGCCAGTATCGAGAGCCAGTCCGGGCCGGCCGGGAAAAAGCTAAGTTCTGAAGCGGCCAGAAGTTGCGGAGCCAAAGTGCCGCGAGCGGCCCCGGCCAGCGCCAGCGCCCCGCCAGCGCCCAGCAGGATGCCCAGCGGCAGAAGTCCGAGATTGCGCAGGGCGGAATCGGTGACGAACCGCAATCCCAAAAGCAGCGCCATCAGCAGGCTAAATAGAAGCACGGGCTGTCCCAATGGGTCTGCCAGCAGGGGAGTCAACAGGCCGGGGAATAGCACGTCACGCAGGGCGACTGCGGCCACATATCCGGCCAACACCCCTAGCAAAATATACTCGGCGATACGGAATGAGATGTTCACCCGCCACACTCGCGTCAGGATCGCCAGTGTGAGCAATGCGGCTGCAATCATGCCCAGGGTGTCACTCATCGTCGTCCTCGCTTCGGCGCAGACGTTCCGGCAGGACTATCCCCAACAGGGTCGCCGCCAACACGACCAGCAGCGCCAGCGTCCATGACGGCTGGATGGCGGCGGCGGGGCCGTCATCCTGACCCAACAGGACTTCGTAAGCAAGGGCATCCGTGTAGCCCTCGATCAGGGCGGCGATCTGCCCGGTTTGCTGGTAAGGGCGTAAGGCCGGGCCAATCGCGCCGGATGCCGCCACCAGAAACGGCGTGTCCTGGCGAGTGGTGATCTGCTCAACCCATTCCTGCGTCGCTGCGGTTTCGGCGCTGAATTCGATGATCAATTGAAAGCCGCTCAGCGAGTCGTCGTCCTGCAAACCCAGCGCCCGCATCCCCGATTCGGGCAGATTAGAGATGGACGCCGGGGCCAGGGCCAGGGCCTGCAAAGCGGCAGCATCGCCGGGCAGAAAACCCAGACTAACCGGGGCCGGGCGAGCAACCTGGGCGCTAAGCGGGAGAAATCGATCCGTGAAGACGTAGGCGTCGGCGGCTACAGCCGGGCCGGTGGGCCGCAGGCTGACATTGGCGATGCGCGCTTGTTTTTGCGTCAGGTGATTCAGGATGGGTTGCGCCAACAGTTGCATCTCGCCCTGGACGGTTGGCTCATAGTCCCAGGCCAGCAAGACATTGGCGTTTCGGGGCAGGATTTCGATAAAGCTATAAGCAAGTTCCACATCGGGGCGATGTGGCGTATTGGCAACCGAGGGCGCGGGCAGGAATTGGCCGATCAGGATCGCTAAAATCATGGCGGCGGCGATGATGACCAGCGCGGGCGACCACGGCGACGGGGGGGCCGGCTCCGGGTCGGGCAGGGTGACGAATCGGGGCGGGGGCGGAGCCTTTTGCGCTGCCCCCGATTCTCCCATCGCGGTGATGGTTGCCCCTACAGCAACAGCCGTCAGGTCATCGACGGCGCTCACCGGCTCGATCTCCTCAGTGTCCCCGACCCTGGTCGCGATGGCTGCCGCCGTGACCGCAGCGCCGACCGCCACGTCATCGATGTCCAACCGGGTCGCGCTTTCGACGGTCACCGAACGGCGACCGGTGCTGATGATCGGCTCCGGCGGGATCAGCCCTTGAATCTGGGCGAGCAACCTCGGCGGCGGCAGAGCGACGCCGAGCGGCTCGCCGCATTGTGCGCAGTTGACGGTGTCATCCGCATTGGCCTTCCCGCAGTTCCGGCAATCGATCATGTTCCCGGATCCGAGCGCAGACGAGAAAACAGGGCCAGGATAATCGCCACGGCCATGCCGATGAGAATGCCGCGGAAAACGGCGGCGGTCATACCCGTGAGGAGGCTATGGCGGATTTCGGCCAGTGCCGGCAGCGTCTCGGCCACGTATGGCAACTGCCCCAGCAGCACCACGATGAAACTGAGCAGAAAGAGCAACATGCCCAATTCTCGCACACGCGCTCTGCGGTAAAGCGCATAGGCGAGAAAAATCGGCAGCAGGGCGAAAGTCGCGGCCAGGCCGGGCGCCAGCAACCAGCGATAAATCCACTCGCCCAGGCGCTGGCTAAACCCGCCCGGCAAAGTGCTGGCGATGAAGGTGGCGAGGAATGCGGCGACCACGACCAGGCTGAGCGGCGACCCCGCTGCTCTGGCGGCATGGCGGCCTAAAAGATGCAAACCGGCGAAAAGCAGTCCTGCCGCCGCCAGGATCACCACCAGATCGAGCAGTGGCTGCGCCAGCCCGCTCAGAACCGGTGATGGCAGAAAGTAATACAGAAAGACGATGCCGCCAGCAATTGCGCCGATGACAAGGCTGATGATGCGCATGAGGATGAGCAGGAGTAAAGCTTTCTACGGAAGCAAGCGAAAAATGAGAGGGATGAGGGCGATGAGGGCGATGACGGTGCCGACGAGCGGATAGAGATAGGGCGGGTCGGGTTGCTCCAGCCCGCGTTCGAGCAGGCGTGGTTCAGGGTCAAGGAGGAAAAGTGCGGGCGCTGCGGCCGGGTCGGTGGAGCCAAAACGGTCGGGCAGGGGTTCGTCGATCAGGAAGAGAACCAGGTCGGCGGGGATGAAACCGCCTATCGACGCATAGGTTTCGGGCGGGTCCAATAAAGCCAGGGCCAATGTGGTTTGGTCCGGGCCGAGATAATGATTATCGACGCCGGATGCTGTGTGCAGGGCGTCGTTGGTGTCGACCAGTTGGGCGTTGGCGACCTCGGCATCCGGGTCAAGGGTGACGCCGCCCACCAGGGCGGGGCCGGTGGAAGTTCTCGGTTTGCGCGGGCGCTGTAACCTGGGAGCCAGGGCCAGAACCAACAGCAAGGCTAACAGCGCCAGGCTGGTCAGATCGATGTAAGTCAATGTATCAAACATGGTCGTCCGCCGAATTCGTCAGCATATCCAGCAAGCGATCGACGCCGCCCGGATCGGTGAAAGGCTGCTGGCGGGGATGGTCGAATGGGAGCAACGGCGACAAGGCAGCCAGATATTCGCCGGCGATCAGGCCGAGGGGACGAAAGGTGTCGGCGAGGATGGCGGCAGGCGTTTGCAGTCGCCGATTTTGCAACCAGTTCTGGAGTCGGGGAATCCGTTGACTCATGGGATCGGTGGTCGGTGAACAATACACTGATGGCACTGATTCAAACGGATTGATCTGATTATTCTCAAAAAATCTGTGTGAATCAGTCAAAATCCGTTCAATCTGTGTGCTATTTCAAGAATATCAATAGTCTAGCTTTTTGCGACTTCGGGCAGGTCTTTGACCACCATGTAGCCAAATATCGTCTGACCCAAGGTGATGCGGTCGCCATTCCGCAGTACAGCGCGCTGGTGTTTCTCGCCGTTGACAACGACGCCGTGCTCGCTTGCCAGATCGTAAATGACGAAACCTTTGTCCTCCAGGCGCACGCGCGCATGCTGCCGCGACATGGTGGGATCGTCAATCGAGATATCGTTGTGCCTGCTGTCGCGGCCAATGTCGGTCAGTGCGCCCAGGCGAAATTCCTTACCCGCCCGTTTACCTTTCATCACGACCAGCCAAGCCAGAGGTTGCCGCGCGGCTGGCTGCGGTTGCACTTCACGAGTGGCGCCTTCGGGGGTTTGCGAGAAGTCAAGCGATTCAGTGACGACCTGCGTTGCCGAGGCTGAACGCGCGGTCTTGGCGGGGCGAGGCGCATCTGTTGCTGCGGTTTCGCCGGTGATCTCGACCGTAAGCGTGTCATCGCCCACGACCAACGGTTCTTCTTCCAGCGCTTCACCGGGATCATAGCCCATGGGCTTCACGCCCAGGCGTGCAATGTATAATAACAAGACAAGCACTGAAACCAGCGTGGCGATAATGCCGAGAAAAGCCAGCCATCGCAGCAATTCTCCCAATCCCAACGCCAGGTCGGGGAACAACCACAGCACCGCGCTGGGGATGACCAGTACAGCCGCCAACAATGAAATCGCACGCCAGAGAGAGGCTTGAAAGTGTCGTCGCTGGCTGTCGAAGTAAATCCAGAACGTGATCAGGATTGTGATCAGCAGGGCAGCGGCGACTCCCCAGGCATACCATTGCACGGTGATGGCCGTGGGATCAGAAAAGAAACTGGGCATAGAAAATCGGGCGGCTAAAGTTGTTTGAATACGAAATGCGTGTCGCCGACGACGACTCGATCATCATCATGCAGTTCCTCGCGGGCTACGCGCTCGCCATTGACGAAAGTGCCGTTGGCGCTTGCCAGATCCTGGATATAGAAACGTAGTCGGCCCAACTCTGATTCGGCAAACACGCGAGCATGAAAACGCGAGACGGCTTCATCATCGACCACCAGATCATTCTCGACCTCGCGGCCAAGACTGGAACCCGATGCTTTCATCGCATAGAGCCTGCCGCGGCGTGGGCCGCTATACATTACAAGCCAGGCAAAACTGGACGGCGTAGCATCGATTGCGGTTGGGGTGACCGATGCGTCGTCGATTGGTTGGGTGGTGTGTGCTGTTTCGAAACTAGGTGTTTCCATAATTGATATCTGTGCGAATGCGCGCTGGCGTCAGTCGCCGATCCTCACTGCAGCTTTTCGGCAAAGACCAGCCTGGCATTGCCCAATCTAAATTCGTCGCCCTCTTGTAACGGCCAGCGCTGTATCCGGTGGCCGCCCATGCTGATGCCGTTGGTGCTGCCCAAATCGTGGAGGACGAAGCGCCCATCCTCGTAACGAATCTGGGCATGCCGCCCGCTGACCGTGGGATCGGTGATCAGGATATCGACGCGAGAGGCGTCTCGCCCGATGACGGCAACGACGTCGGGATGCAAGGGGAATTGCTGGCCGTATTGCTGGCCGCTCTGGATGATCAGCCAGCCTTTCGGGGTCAAAGTGGCGGTGCGACCGGCGGTTGCGGCTGTCCCGGCTTTTTGCGTCAGCGATGCTGCCGCGACGGTCTCGGCATCAATACCAGCCGGTCGCATGACAGGCTCGCGCGGGGGGGGCGGTACAAATCCGCCCTGATAGGGAGGCGGCGACTGCGAGGGCATACGCTCAATGTAGGGTGCAGCCGAAGAAGGCCCCGGCTCCGGGGTTGCATTGGGTCTGGGCGCTGGCGCAGCAACCGCAACCTCGCGTTCCAAACCGAATGGCGTGCGCAACAAATAAACAAACAGGATCGCACAAATCACCAGCAGGGTGACGCCGACGACCAGACCATAGGGAGCGCCGATCTGGAAGGCAGTCACAAACGCGATGCCGACAATAGTGGTCAGGGCGAAGAGAAAGACGATGACCAGGGCGGCCAGGCGCGCCCATTCACGTTGGCGCCAAAGTCCGTTGAATAACAATCCGGCCAGTCCGGCAGTGAGCAGGGGCGGCACCGCCAGCAAACTCGACCATGCTGCCGACCACTCCAATCTCTCCAGGATGTCGATGTACATCTGCACGCTATCGGGACTGACCAATACAAAACCGGCCAGTCCGAGCGTGACAATAGCCACGGCCAGGAATAGCAAGGCGAGGAACGAGACGCCCAGAGGGCGAGATGATGTCAAACTCATGTGATGCGCCGCCGCAGGGATTATCGCGTGCTGACCACGCCATGTCAAAGCCATCACGAAACCGAGATTGGCCGATCAGAATCCAAAACGACTTCCCTTCTACAATTCCATGATTTCAGACGCGGCAGCGATTGTGCTAGGATGCAAGCGACCAAGCAAACGAAATCCAATGAGGTAAAACGTCCGACACATGAGTGATTCCACCCCCAGGCCAACCGGTCATGCCCAGCGTGCGATCTGGCAGCCCTATCTCGAAGACTACAATGAGGGCCTGGGCCTGGTCTATGAACGATTTGTGCTCAACGATTTCCTGGAAGATTTGCGTAATCGCTGGCAGATTCAAACCTGCCTGGAAGCGCCAATCTATGGCATGGCAGGCGTGAGCGGGATCAACAGCGCACCACTGGCCCAAAGCGGCTGTCGTGTCACCCTGGTGGACGACACGCCAGACCGGGCGCACGAAGTGGAACGCATCTGGGCGGAAATGGCTTTGCAACCGGCGATGGAAGTCATCTCGCCGGACGCCTGGGGAAATCTGCCTTTCCCCGCTCGCAGCTTCGATCTGGCATGGAATTGGGCGGCGCTGTGGTATCTGCCCGACCCCGCCGCCCTGTTGCGCGAACTGGCGCGGGTGAGCCGCAGGCTGGTATTTGTCGCCATGCCCAACAGTCTTCAGGTCGGATACTGGATGCGAAAATGGGTGCTGGACAAGGACTTCTTTCCCACGATCGATGAACGGTGGGTGAATATCGGGCTGGTGCGCCGCACCTTGCAGGAAGCGGGCGTGCGCATTGTCGCTTCCGGCGTCCTCGACGTGCCTCCCTGGCCCGATACGGTCATGCCCGCCAATGAAGTGCTCAAGCGCCTGGGATTGCGCAGCCGCAAGTTGGAAGACCAGTTCACCGGCGAAGGCTGGACATGGAGCACCATGGCCTATTACCTGGGCGAGCAGCCCGACTTGCGTGAACGCGTGATGAAATACGCCTGGCTGGATCGAAGCCGCTTGCCCTGGCAGATCAAGGCTGTGTGGGCGCATCACCGCTGGCTTCTGGGCATAGTTCCTGAGCAATCCTGACCTGAAAAACCGGAGGAAAACCGATGTCCAAACCTGCGACCTTCGACTTTTCGCCCGCCTACGATGAATTCTTACAGGCGTTTCCTCAATATGTGGAAACTGCTGCAATCGATAAACTGAGGGCGGAGGAATATCAGCGCCTGGATGAACAGCAGCACGTCTATCTGGATTACACAGGCGGCGGGCTGTATCCCGCCAACCTCGTGCGATGGCATGCCGAACTCTTGCAGGATCTGTTGTTGGGCAATCCACACTCGCAAAACCCCACTTCGCTGGCATCGACGAGACTGGTGGCGCAAGCGCGCGCCGATGTCCTGGATTATTTCAATGCCGATCCGGAAGAATACCTTGTCATCTTCACGCAGAATGCCAGCGGCGCCCTCAAGTTGCTGGGCGAGAGCTACCCCTTCAACGACAACGCCCAATTCCTGCTGGTGGCCGACAACCACAACTCGGTGCATGGCATTCGCGAGTTTGCCCGCAGCCGCGGCGCCGAGATCACCTACATCCCGCTCGATCCGGTCAGCCTGCGAGCGCCTGATCCGCTCCAGTACTTCGAGCAAGGGCGGCAGGCCTCCCCCCGGCTTTTTGCTTTCCCCGCCCAGTCCAACTACTCCGGCGTCCAACATCCGCTGGAATGGGTGGAGCAGGCGCAGGCGCATGGGTATCATGTCTTGCTCGACGCAGCCGCTTTCGTCCCCACCAATCGCCTCGACCTGCGCGCAATACATCCCGACTTCGTGCCGATTTCTTTCTATAAAATCTTCGGTTATCCCACCGGAATCGGGGCCTTGTTGGCCCGGCGTCAGGCGTTACAACAGTTGCAGCGGCCCTGGTTCGCCGGAGGGACCGTACAACTCGTCTCTACTAAAGCGGATTTGCACATTTTGGCCCGCGATCACGAGGCCTTCGAGGAAGGCACGGTGAATTATCTGGGACTGCCCGCACTCAGCTATGGTTTCCAATTCATCCGTCGAGTCGGCATCGAAACCGTGCACCAACGTGTGGTCATTCTTCTGGAATATCTTCTCAGTAAGATGCAGGCGTTGCGACACAGCAATGGCGCGCCGCTGCTGCAAATTTATGGCCCGACCGACATAGTAAAACGCGGCGGCTCTATCGCCTGCAATGTGCTCGACCCGGATGGCGTTCTGGTTCCATACCAGCAGGTGGAAGACGAAGCCAATGCCGCCAACATCTCGATCCGCTCTGGCTGTTTCTGCAACCCCGGCGCCGGCGAGTACAGCCTCACCCACACCGGCGAGGAAATCAGCCGTTGCGTCGAACTCGCCACTTCCTATGAGTTCGATGTCGATGCATTTCGCCGATGCCTGGGCGACAAGGCCACCGGGGCTGTGCGCGTGTCCTTGGGCCTGGTCAGCAACTTCGAAGATGTGACGCGTTTTCTCGGCTTTCTGGCGCAATTCGCCGACCGGCCAGCCGCCAGCTACACAGGCGCGCGAGGTTGCAGCTAGAGCCTGCCAGATGTATCCTATTGGGTCCTTGTTCAATATCGACAACTGAACATAGTGAACCGCAAAACCTCATCGGACGCCACGACAACCCAGCATCTTCACATCGCATTTTATCCGCCTGACATACTTCTGAACCTGGAGCAATATCTCGCATTTCTGACGGGTGATTGATCCAGGAGGGGAAACCCGTTCCGTCGAGTCGACGGAACGCATCTTTCGCATTCAACTTGAGGGTCTGGGCTAATCGGCAAACCCGACCAGCCCTTGTCCATTGTTGTGCCTCGGTGCAATCACATGACCATCTCGAACCGCAGTTCCGCGTACGACCTTCGCAACGCGGTGTCAAACAATCGATTATCTGGCCTCTGGCGGATGATGACCGGCTACCAGGGCATCTATCTGGCGGCGACGATCAGCCTGGGTGTGGCTGCAATCGCCAAGACCGGGACTTATTTCTTGCTACGCTATTTCGTGGATGATGTCCTGGGTCAGGGATTCGGCTGGCAGTATCTTGTCCTGATCGCCCTGGGCTTCATCGCCCTGGCGCTGCTGGAAGGGCTTTTCACTTTCCTGAGCGGGCGCTGGGCGGCGGCGACGGCGGAGGGCACGGCCCTGCGTCTGCGTAACTATCTCTACGATCATATCCAGCGGCTCAATTTCACCTATCACGACAAGATGCAGACCGGGGAATTGATCCAGCGCTGCACTTCGGATGTGGAAGCCGTGCGCCGCTTTTACGCGGATCAGGCGATTGGCCTGGGTCGTATCGTCATCCTGTTTGTCGTGAACTTCATTGCCATCGCCCTGATGATCGATTGGCGGTTGGCCTTGCTCTCGGTCGTGGTGGTCCCCGTGCTGATTGTGGTGTCGATATTCTTCTTTCGCCGGGTTTCTCAACGCTACAAGGCTTATCAAGAGCAGGATGGAAAGTTGCAAACTACCTTGCAGGAGAACCTGTCCGGCGTGCGCGTGGTCAAAGCGTTCGCCCGACAGTCCTATGAAATCGACAAATTCGAGGAAGACAATGCCGAGCGGTATCGTCGCGGCGCCGCCCTGATGTTGATGCACTCGCTGTACTGGCCGAGTTCTGACCTGCTGGCCGGGTTCCAGATGTTGTTCGGGTTCACCCTTGCCGCCATCATGGCCATCAATGGCGCCATCACGGTTGGTGATTATCTGGCCTACGCTGGGCTGATCATCTGGATCATCTGGCCGATGCGTAACCTGGGCCGTATCATCGTGCAAATGTCAACAGGCTTTGTCTCCTATGATCGGGTAACGGAATTGGTCAAGGAAAACAAGGAACCGTTGACGATAGGCGACTATCGGCCAGAGGGCGACGTGGCGGGCGAAATCATCTTCGATGACGTGAACTTTGGCTACGATGGCGGCGAGCGAGTGCTTCGCCACATCAGTTTCGTCGCCAGACCGGGCCAGAAGATCGCCCTGCTCGGCTCGACCGGTTCGGGCAAGACCTCGCTGGTCAATCTCTTGCCCCGGTTCTATGAATACAACAGCGGCCACATCACGCTGGACGGGGTCGAGTTGAATACGTACCCGCGCGATTACCTGCGCAGCCAGATCGGCATTGTCGAGCAAGAGCCGTTTCTATTCTCCCGCACCATCCGCCAGAACATCACATATGGCGTCGAGCGAGAAATCTCGGACGAGGAGGTCTTTGCCGCCGCCGAAGCCGCCGCCGTGCATGATGTGATCCTGAGCTTTCCCGAAGGCTACGACACCCTGGTGGGCGAACGCGGGGTGACGCTCTCGGGCGGGCAAAAGCAAAGGGTGGCGATCGCCCGCGCTTTGCTGCGCGACCCCCGCATCCTCATCCTCGACGACGCCACCTCCTCGGTCGATACCGAAACCGAAAGCTCGATCCGGGCGGCGTTGGCACGGCTGATGGAAGGTCGCACCACGTTTATCATCGCCCACCGCATCCAGACCATCATGGACGCCGACCTGATCGTCGTTTTGGACAAGGGCGAGATCGTGCAGTATGGCGACCACGATTCCCTGCTGGCCCAGCCCGGCCCTTATCGCCAGATCTACGACATCCAAACCCAGATCGAAGTGGAATTGGAGCGCGACCTGGACGCGGTCGCGGTTTGATGACGTGACGAAGAAAATCTGTAAATCTGAAGTTACGATGAAACCCGAAGTAACATTCACGATGATGAACGACGGACGATAGACGATGGATCAATACGAATTCGAAGAAGAAGAATTTACAACGCAGTTCAACGGCAGCACCCTGAAGCGGATGCTGGTGCAGGCGCGGCCGCACTGGCCGATGGTGGTGAGCTTCCTGATCGCCATCGCTCTGGTCTCGGCCCTGGATTCCTACTTCACCTATCTGAGTATGCGGATCATCGATGAAGGCATCATTGCCGAGAATCAGGTCGTACTGTTCGAGATCATCGCACAGTATGGCGCTCTGATTGTGGTGCAGGCGGCAGGCGTGTTTACCTTCATTTATATGGCGGGCATCCTGGGCGAAAAAGTCCAATACGATCTGCGCCGAAGGCTGTTCAACCACCTGCAACATCTGTCATTTTCCTATTACGACCGCACGCCCGTGGGCTGGATCATGTCCCGTGTAAATTCGGACACCGAGCGCATCGGCTGGCTGGTCAGTTGGGGCTTGCTGGATGTGGTCTGGGGCGTAATGAATATCCTCACCGCGCTCTATTTTATGATGCGGATCAGCTGGCAACTGGCGGTGATTGTGCTGCTGATGATCCCTGTGCTGCTGGTGGTCGCCGTCCAATTCAAGAAACGAATCCTGGTGCAATTTCGTCTGGTGCGCAAGCTGAATTCACAGATTACCGGCGCTTACAATGAGAACATCACGGGCGTGCGGGTGACGAAAGCGCTGGGACGAGAGCAGAAGAATCTGAGCGAGTTCGAGGAAACCTCGGTCGAACGTTTCCGCTCCGGTTATCGGGCGGCCTGGCTTTCAGCCCTGTTCCTGCCGGCGGTGCAACTGATCGCCGCCTTTGCCATCGGGGCCGTGGTCGTGATTGGCGGTCTTCAGGCCGAATACGGGACGATGACCATCGGCGGTATTCAGGCCTTTGTCGCCTATATCACCTTCATGATGTGGCCGATCCAGGACCTTGCCCGCGTCTATTCCGAGACCCAACATGCCATCGCCTCCGCCGAACGTGTGTTTTCCCTGGCCGACGCTCGCCCCGAAGTGCGGGATAAGTCCGTCATTGTACCCGCCACGAGCATGGTCGGCGACATCGAGTTCGACCATGTCGATTTCTATTATGAGAAAGAGAAGCCGGTCTTGCGGGACTTCACGCTACATGTGCGCCAGGGCGAGACGATTGCTTTGGTCGGCGCCACCGGCGGCGGCAAATCCACCATCATCAACTTGCTCTGCCGTTTCTATGAACCCACGCAGGGCGTGATCCGCATCGCCGGGCGGGACTATACCGAATACAGCCAGCATGACATTCACTCGCGGCTGGGCATCGTTCTGCAAACGCCGCATCTTTTCTCCGGCACGATCCGCGAGAACTTACGTTACGGGCGGCTGGATGCCACGGACCAGGAGATCGAAGACGCCGCTCGCCTTTCGGGAGCGCATGATTTCATCACCGTACTGGAAAGGGGCTACGACGAACAGGTGGGCGAAGGGGGCGTCCTGCTTTCCGTCGGCCAGAAACAACTGATCAGCCTGGCCCGGGCGGTGTTGGCGAACCCGGACATCTTCATCATGGACGAAGCGACGAGTTCGGTGGACACCCTGACTGAAGCGCTCATCCAGCGCGGCATGGAACGGATGATGCAGGGGCGCACCAGTTTTGTCATCGCCCACCGCCTCTCCACCATCCGCCGCGCCAGCCGCATTCTGGTGATTCAAAATGGCCGCATCGCCGAACAAGGCTCTCATGCCGAACTGATCAAGCAGCGCGGTAAATATTACGATCTATACACCCGCCAGTTCCGGCATGAGCGCGAGGAAGAATACGACATCCTGCGCAACATGCAGCTTGCGGCGACGTGATAATACTTCGGTGATGCAGATGACTGTCACTGAATCGGCAGTGACAGTCATCTGACGACAGCTTGCGGGGACCCCTATCGTGTGACACGAGTGACAGCGCATTTGAAAGCGATCTTCCCATTTGACAGACGCGCGCGTATCCATCATAATGACCCTGGTCATAAATGCTCGGCTGAACACTGCCTACGTGCAGAAGTGACGTCATCCCGCTCATTCCCCTAAATTCCCCCATTTGGTGTGCCGGGGCGACAATGCGCAATTTACAGCGACCTGGCAAAGTCGATAGCGTCTTTTATTTGCGATACAATGCAATCGTGGCTTTTGGAGCGAGCTTTTTCGTCCTTGCACTGTTCGCCATTTTTGCATCGCTGTTACTTGGATCAATTGCCGCCGATACAAACTCGCCGAATTTTCAGGATGAAAAGGTCGGCCGTTCCAAGTTCGTCGCCCGCTATGCGTTGAACGCCAGCGCAAGTGCGATGGCCGCTTCCCGCTGCGGTGATAGCTACCGCGTCCGTAAAGGCGATACGCTTGCGAAAATCGCCCGCAAATGCGACGTCAAAGTCAGCCAACTGAAGCGGTGGAACAATCTGTCGTCAAACCGTATTCGCGTCAATTGGGTGCTAAAACTGCGTTCGCCCCGCGAAATCCAAAAACCTCCGAAAGATTCCGCCTTCGAAAAAGCCAAAATATTGCTGGACGAAACCGTGAAGAAGGCGCTGCCGCTGCCGGCGTTCAACTGATGCCGGCGATCAGCTCTGCACGCGCAGCGCCCGCAATTTCTGGAATAGATCTTTTTCTTCCGCACTCAGTTGGGTGGGGACCAGTACCTGGACTTCTACATAGAGATCGCCGTTACGCCCTTTCATTCGGGCGTCGGGCATACCCAGACCGCGCAGTCGGAAAACCTTTGAACCCGGCGTACCGGCGGGGATTGTGAGCAACACAGGCCGGTCCAATGTCGGCACTTCGACTTCGCCGCCGAGCACCAACGTGTAGAGATCGACGGGCAGCTTCAGCCGAAGATCGTCGCCCTCCCGCTCGAATTGCGGGTGCGGCAAGACCTCAATCCGCAGGAAAAGATCGCCGCGCTTGCCGCCCGCTCCGGCCGCGCCTTTGCCCGCCATCCGCACCTTCGAACCAGTTTTTACCCCGGCCGGGATATTGACCTCCAGCCTTTCGCCGCCGCCCTCCACCACCCGGCTTGCGCCATGATAGGCCTCGTCCAGCGTGATCTCCACCGGGTGCTCGATATTGCGGCCTGGCCTGGAAGCGCTACCCATATACGAATCAAAACCGCCGCGCTGGGCTGCCCCGCCCCCAAATAATACTTGAAAGAAATCGGAGAACGAGCCAAAACCGCCACCGCCGAACATTTGCTCGAATTCTTCGGGCGAAACCGTGCGGGCGCCGCCGCCTGTCCCCTGCGCTCCCGCCCATTGTTGCCAGAAATCTTCGGGATTGCCGCCGCCCCGCGTGTATCTCTGGTATTGCGAGCCAAACTGGTCGTAGCGTTTCCGCTTTTCAGGATCGGACAACGCCTCGTAGGCTTCGTTCACCTCCTTGAACCGCTCCTCGGCTTCTTTGTTGCCGGGGTTGGTGTCGGGATGCAGTTCGCGCGCCAGTTTGCGATAGGCTTTTTTGATATCCTGTTCGGATGCGTCGCGCGGGACGCCCAGTATTTTGTAATAATCCTTGTAGTCCATTCGTGTCGTTTCAACTCATAGGTAGGCTTATTTTGATTGTCCTTTTCAGTGCGTGGCTGAACTTGATTTCAGTATAGTCCGAGAGTTCAGGTCGCGCCACTTGGATTTCAACAAAAACGACCCCTGGGTTCAAGGCGAACCGCAGGGGTCGATGTTTATTGTCGAGGGAACAGGGGGCTCTCAGACCTGGCGGAAGTCGCCTTCGACCACGTCCTCTTCGCCACCAGGACCAGTGTCCTGCACGCCGCTGCCATTGCCATTGCTGGGCATGGGGCCGCCTTGATCCTGATACAGTTGCTGCGATAGAGCGTGGCTCGCCTGCTGGAGCTGCTCGGTCAGTGAACGGATGCGGTTGACATCTTCGCCCTTCATCGCTTCTTTCAAGTCGACGATGATGTTCTCGATCTGGCCGCGCTCGGTGGCGGGAACCTTGTCGCCCAGTTCTTTCAGGGATTTCTCGACGGCATAGACAGCGCCGTCGGCGGTGTTGCGAGCATCGACAAGCTGGCGGCGGGCTTCGTCATCGCGTTCGTGATCCTTGGCCTCTCGCACCATGCGGTCGACTTCACGATCGTCCAGGTTCGTCGATGCCGTGATCTTGATGCTCTGTTCCTTGCCCGTGGCCCTGTCTTTAGCGGTGACATCCAGGATGCCATTGGCGTCGATGTCGAATGTCACCTCGACCTGCGGGACGCCGCGTGGCGCAGGGGGAATGCCGTCCAGGCGGAAGTTGCCCAACAACTTGTTGTCGCGGGCCATGGGGCGCTCGCCCTGCAGAATCTGGATATCGACGGCTGTCTGGCTGTCCTCGGCTGTGCTGTAGATCTCAGTCTTGCGGGTCGGGATAGTGGTGTTGCGCGGGATCATGACCGTCATCACGCCGCCCAGGGTTTCCACGCCCAGGCTCAGCGGCGTCACGTCCAGCAGCAGCACGTCCTTGACTTCGCCGCCAAGCACACCCGCCTGGATGGATGCGCCCACGGCCACAACCTCATCCGGGTTGACGCTCTTGTTCGGCTCTTTGCCGGTCAGGTCACGCACCAGATCCTGGATCATGGGCATGCGGGTGGCGCCGCCCACCAGGATGACTTCGTGCAAGTCGCCTTTGTTGAGACCGGCATCACGCAGCGCCTGCTCGAAAGGCACGCGGCAGCGTTTCACCAGATCTTCCGTAATCTGCTCGAACTTCGCCCGCGTCAGCTTCAATTGCAGGTGCTTGGGGCCGCTGCTGTCGGCGGTGATGAAGGGCAGGTTGATCTCGGTTTCTTTCATGGACGAAAGCTCGATCTTCGCCTTTTCCGCCGCCTCGCGCAGTCGCTGCAAAGCCTGTCGGTCAGACGTTAGATCTACGCCCTGATCCTTCCTGAACTCGTCGATCAGCCAGCGAACGATGCGCTCGTCCCAGTCATCGCCGCCCAGGTGCGTATCACCTGCGGTCGACTTGACCTCAATCACGCCATCGCCGACTTCCAACGCCGATACGTCGAACGTACCGCCGCCCAGGTCGAAGACGAGGATCGTCTCATCATGTTTCTTGTCCAGGCCATAGGCCAGGGCTGCGGCGGTGGGCTCATTGATGATGCGCAGGACTTCGAGTCCGGCGATCTTGCCGGCGTCCTTGGTGGCCTGGCGCTGGCTGTCATTGAAATAGGCCGGGACTGTGATCACTGCCTGGTTCACCGGCTCGCCAAGATAGGCCTCAGCGTCCTTCTTCAGTTTGCCCAGGACCATGGCGCTGATCTCTTGCGGCGTGTATGACTTGCCCATGATGGGCGCTTCCACGCGAGCGTCATCGTGCGGGCCGCCGGTGATCTTGTACGAGACCATTTTCTTGGTGCGCTCGGTCTCCGAATCATCGACGCGCCGGCCCATCAAACGCTTGATCGAATAGAATGTGTTATCGGGATTGACAATTGCCTGGCGTTTGGCGGTTGTGCCCACCAGACGCTCGCCGTTTTTATTGAATGCGACCACCGAAGGCGTTGTGCGTCCGCCTTCGGCATTGGGGATCACGGTTGCGTCTCCGCCTTCCATGACGGCGACAACGCTGTTTGTGGTACCCAGGTCGATGCCTACGATTTTTGCCATGTTTGTGACTAGCCTCCTCGGGATTTGGATGGCGCTGCAAATGTTGGTGATTTGGATAAGTGCTTTTCGTGCATCCCAGTTCGGTCGCAAGGCACGTCGCCTTGCCGAACAACTTGGATGCCTCTTCAGCATAAGTCAACAACATATACCATTCGTATGGATTCCATTAGCAAAGTATATGATCAGGGACGCTCACGTATGGGATGCCCATCGCTGTCGTGCTATACTGCATGGAATCATTTGGACTGCGCCGGTGAAGCCAAAGCGCATTCACGCAAGCACGTTCAGGACGCATTATGGAAGGTCTCCTCAGCGCCGAAATCACTATCGTCGAAATCCTCCTGTTGGTTTCGGTGGTGGCGATGATCGCTCAGCGAATTCGCATCCCCTATACCGTCGCCCTGGTCCTGGTGGGGCTCATATTATCGGTTCAGAATGTCATCCCCCTGCCGGTCGAGCTGACCGACGAGATCATTCTGTTGCTGATCCTGCCGCCATTGGTCTTCGAAGCGGCATTGCACATCGATCTCGACACCTTTCGAGATGTGATCACGCCGGTGCTGTTGCTGGCGATCTTCGGCGTCCTGATAGCGGTCCTAATCGTGGCCGGCATCTTAGGTGGCGCAGGGCTTCTCAGTTGGCAGACGGCGCTGCTGTTTGGGGCGCTCATCGCCGCTACCGACCCGGTGGCGGTCATCTCGCTGTTCAAAGCGTTGGGCGCGCCCAAACGGCTGGCAACTCTGGTGGAAAGCGAAAGCCTTTTCAACGACGCCACAACAATCGTCGTCTTTCACATCATCCTGGCCGCCGTCGTACTGGGAAACGCCCATTTCAGCCTGACGAACGGCATCCTGGAATTTCTGAAGGTGGCCCTGGGCGGGGCAGCCATTGGCATCGGCATCGGCATTATCGCCAACTGGGTATTTTCGATGATCGATGATCATCTGATCGAAACGACCCTCAGCACCGTCGTCGCCTATGGCAGTTATCTGATAGCCGAGCAATTCCATCTCAGTGGAGTGCTGGCCGTGGTCTTCGCCGGCATGTTGATCGGCAACCGCAGCAGCAATAGCATGTCGCCAACGACGCGGCTCAGCCTCATGAACTTTTGGGAATATATCGCGTTTCTGGTCAACAGCCTCATCTTCATCCTCATCGGCCTGGAGGTGAGCCTGCCCAGTCTTTCCCAGGCGATTATCCCGATCATCGTCGCCCTGGTTGTCGTCCTGCTCTCGCGCGCGGTCTCGGTCTATAGCCTTTCCTTTGTGAGCGGGCGGATCGGTAATCCCGTGCCTGCGCCCTACCAACACGTCCTGTTTTGGGGCGGATTGCGCGGCGCTGTCGGCTTGGCGCTGGCCCTGAGCATTCCGCGCTCATACGCCGACCGGGACCTGATCATCACCCTGACTTTCGTCGTCGTCCTCTTCACCCTGCTCGTGCAGGCGACGACGGTGGGCGGGTTGCTCAAACGGTTGGGATTGGTGGGCCGGCCCGAAGCGGAACTGGAATACGAGCGTATACAGGGGCGGATGCTGGCTGTTAGCGCAGCCTTGCGCCGTCTGGAAGTCCAGTATGATCGGGGACTTCTCAACTCTCATGCCTGGGAAGTCGTCAGCAGCGATCTCAGTTCGGACCTACGAGAGTTGCGGTCGCAGATGAGCGAATTCATCGCCGCCAATCCCGACATCGCCGCCAGGATCGTTCACTCCACCGAGCGTGAAGCGCTGCGTACCCAGCGCGCTGCAGTCGTCGACTTGATGCGGGAAGGGGTGCTTTCCGAAGAAGTTGCGCAGGCGCTCTTTGAAGAAATCGATCATGCCCTGGAGAACCCGCTGGCCCCAGAGGCGGACATGCCTGGGCCATCCAACCCATCGCCCGTTGCCAGCAGCTAATACAAAATTCAGCCAAACACTTCGAATCCAACATTACCAAAGGAAAACCAAAATGACACTTCTCAACCCGCCTGCCATTCGCCTTTCCTGGGATCAGACGCCTGATCCCCGCCCGGTTTTGCGCGAAAGTGATCCGGAAGTATTCAGCGCCATCGAAAACGAATATCAGCGCCAGCAAGACCATGTCGAATTGATCGCTTCCGAGAACTATGTAAGCCGGGCGGTGCTGGCCGCCAATGGCTCCGTCCTCACCAACAAATATGCCGAAGGTCTGCCCGACGCCCGCTATTACGGCGGTTGTCAATTTGTCGATGTCGTCGAGAGACTGGCGATTGACCGGGCCAAGCGACTCTTCGGGGCCGAACATGCCAACGTTCAGCCCCATGCCGGCGCGCCTGCCAATCAGGCTGCTTACATGGCCTTGCTCAACCCGGGCGACCGCGTGCTGGGGCTGAAATTGGATCATGGCGGGCATCTCACACATGGCGCCAAGTTCAATTTCAGCGGCAAGCTCTACGAGTTCCACGGCTACGGCGTCGACCCGGATACCGAACGGCTTGATTACGATGCGATCCGAGACCTAGCCTTGCAGGTGCGCCCGCAACTGATCCTCACCGGGGCCAGCGCTTATCCCCGCATCATCG
>JAGFJG010000181.1 GCA_024102915.1 Caldilineales bacterium | reverse complement strand
AAAGAACGCAGAGACCTTAGTGTTTTTCGCATCGGTCGCAGTATCATCAAAAGACATTTGAAATTCGACCTATTCCTCCCTTTCAGACTCACTCCTTACTTCTCTTGAAAACTGTCAGGTGGCTAGTTTTTATGTTGAAAATCCGAATCAGTCATTGTGAGGTATCATGTCGATTGCGTAGAGCGATATTTGGATTACAGACGTGGTACTTCCAACTGGTCGATTTCGGTTGATTGCCGCCCCCCCATCAGTCCCCGCCACACCCGCTCCGGCGTGAAGGGGATTTGCCGCAGGCGCACGCCGGAAGCATTGTAAATGGCGCTGGCGATGGCCGGGGCCACACCGTCCTTGGGGATTTCGGCCACAGCTTTGGCCCCGAACGGGCCGGTCGGCTCCAGCGTTTGCACCAGGGTCACATCCAGTTCCGGCATCTCGTCGGCGCGATAGATTTTATACGGGCCAAGTTCGGCGTTGATCATGCGCCCGGATTCGTCGTAGACCATCTCCTCGCAGTGTGCATAGCCGAGCGCCTGGGTCATGCCGCCTTCGACCTGGCCGCTGGCAGTGATGGGATTGATGGCGACGCCGCAATCCACCGCCATCGCCAGCTTTTTCACCGTCACCTGTCCGGTTTCGATGTCCATTTCGATTTCGGCGAACTGCCCGGCGAAGGGCGGCGGCGAATCGGGCGATACATACGAAGCCGTGGCCATGAGCTGGCGTTGCTGGTTCTGGTGCAGCGAGTTCAGGGCGACATCCGCTAATGTGACCGAGCGGCCATCCGGGGCACTTGCCTGCCTGTCTCGCAGCGCCACACCCGACCAATCGCTTATGCCCAACATCATGCCCGCCCGCTCTTTGATCTGCTCGCGCAATTCTTCAGCGGCCTTCTTCACCGCCATGCCGGAAATATAGGTCGTGCTGGACGCGTACGCGCCGGTGTCGAACGGGGTCATGTCGGTGTCGCTGGAATAGATGACGATGTCTTCCAGCGGCACGCCCAGCACCTCGGCGGCGATCTGCGAGAGCACCGTATCGGAGCCGGTTCCCAAATCGGTGGCCCCCACCAGCACATTGAAGCTGCCGTCGTCGTTGATTTTGATGCTGGCTGCGCCCATGTCCAGGCCGGGGATGGCGCTGCCGTGCATGCACACAGCCATGCCGATGCCGCGGCGGATGTGCGGGCGGTCGGGCGGAGCGATCCAGTCGGGGTCATTGCGGCGTTGCCAATCGATAGCCTGCATGCCTTGAGCAATGCACTCGGCCAGACCGCTGGTCACGACCAACGGCGCTGACCCCACCTCCGCCTCGCCCTCGCCCAATTGCGGGGCGATGTCGAGCGGGTCGCCCACCTTCACCCAATTCTTGCGCTTGAATTCGACCGCATCCATACCTAGCGCCGCGGCGATTTCCTCCATGTGGCTTTCCAGCGCAAACAGGGCTTGCGGCGCGCCGTAGCCCCGGTACGCGCCGGGCACGGGGATGTTCGTATACGCTACCCAGCACTCGAATTTCTTGTTCGGGCAATTATACGTGCTCAGCCCGCGCATGCCGGTCACCGTCTGCACGGTCAGGCCATGCGTGCCGTACGCGCCGGTATTGCCGATCACGCTCATCTTCATCGCCACCAGCTTGCCATCCCGATTGACACCGGTCTTATAAGTGATGGTCTGCGGGTGGCGCGTGCGGCTTGACATAAATTCTTCGGCTCTGTTCAACTCCAGTTTCACCGGCTTGCCACTGGCGATAACCAGGTGCCCGACGATGTCTTCAATCAGCATCTCCTGCTTGGCTCCGAACCCGCCGCCGATGCGCGGCTTGATCACCCGGATGCGCTTGACCGGCAGGCCCAACAGCGGGGCGACCATGCGTCGGGCGTGGAAGGGAACCTGGGTCGAGCTGCGCAGCACCAGCCGCTCGTCCGCATCCCAATAGCCGATGCAGATGTGCGGCTCGATCGGCACTTGCTGAACTTGATGCACGCGATAGCGGTGCTCGAACACCCGATCAGCCTGCTCGAACCCCGCCTCCACATCCCCCACCGCCGCGTGGATGAAATGACTGATGTTGCGCCCGGCATCGTAGGCATCGGCCATGTCCGGCTCGTCGTGGATGATGGGTGCGCTGCCGGTAATCGCCTCGTTCTCGTCGAACACCGCCGGCAGCACCTCATACGTCACCTTGATGCGCTTGATCGCTTCTGTGGCCAATTCCGGCGTTTCGGCGGCGACGGCGGCTACCCGGTCGCCTACGTGCCGCACCTTGTTGTCGAACGACACCTGATCCCACGGCTTGGGATTCGGGTAGCTTTGCCCGCCAGAGGCATAGCGCACGCGCTTGATATTTTTGTAATGGATGACAGCATGAACGCCGGGCAGCGCCCGCGCTTCGCTGTCGTCGATGTCGAGGATGCGGGCGTGGGCGTGCGGGCTGGTCAGCAGCTTGCCGTGCAGCATCCCCCGCATCTCGAAATCATCCACAAAAGCGGGGTTGCCCTTCGCCAGTTTCAGGGCATCGACCTTGATTTCCGGCTTGCCCACCACCTGTAATTCCTGCGCTTCCGGCGCGACCACGAATTTGGGAAGCGCCAGCCGGGTTCGCACATCGGTGCCGCCTCCCCCGCCCGGAAACTCAGGCGTGGGGTCGCTGCGCCCGCCCCAATCGCTATCCCCCCAGCCTTCGCCTCCCCCCAGCGGCAGCGTGATCGGCGTCATCACCTTGGGCTCGATCGTCGTCGGCTCCTCGCCCCGCATGATCGCCGCCGCCTCTAAAACAGCCTGCACCGGTTTCACATAGCCGGTCTCCCGGTCGAGGATGCCGGACAAAGCATCTCGCACCTCGGCTTCGCTCGGATTCGGATTGCGTTCGAGCAGGGCTTTCGCCGCCAAAATCGTTGCCGGCGTGGCATACCCCGACTGGATCGCCCCCGTGCGCATGAATGCTTCCTGGATGGGATGCAGCTTCGTGCCTTCGGACAGCCCTTCCACCGTTTCGATGTGGTGGCCGTCGGCCTGCGCCGCCAGCAGCACATCTGAAGCGATCAGCCTGCCATCAAGCAGGATCGCCGCCGCGCCCGTCTCGCCCGTTTCCGAGCCATAGCGCACGCTGAAATAACCCTCGCGGCGCAGCATCCGCATCAAGCTTTCGTGCGGCTGGCAGGCGATGGTTTTGTCGATGCCGTTGATGTTTAGAATGATTTGCATCGCAGGATTCCTTATTGTTGTGATGCCACGTGGTTTTCCATCCGACTCTGTAGTGAGGCGTCGCCGGATGCTAAGTGCTCGAATAGATCAAGTTGTTCGAACTTCAGAGGGATCGAATTATGGGGGAGTAAATCTAAAATAAAGCCAGCATCGACTTCGCCAAGCTCCCGTGGCTCGATCTTATATAGCCCGCCGCCGTAGACTCGGCCTTCATCTATCAGTTCTACATGATTGATACGATTCATCCTCTCCCAAATGCGGCGAAGGAGACTTCTGTCATGATCGAGAGCGCGTCGAAGCGTCAACTTTGGGTACATGGCCAAATATACATTCACAACGGTTGCAGTTGATTCATTCAGAATAAAACGAAACGGTGGATTGCCATTGGCGTTGCGACGCCCAATGTAGGTGCACAATAGGGGAGCAGCAGGCCGATCCTCCTGGCTATACCATGGAGATCGGTGTCTGCAAAGATATCGCTCGTGTACGCCGCGCTCTCGCCCTTCTTCGAGATATGCAAATAGCATAGGAAATCGGCTTTGAATATCACTAATAGGTAGTTTCGTGTTGAGCAGGAAGAGTCTACGTTCGATTTGTGGAGAGCCATCTAAACGGCCTCTAACAACATTCTCATGGAGATAACGTGGGCTGGGGAGAACAGGTGTAAACATCTCAAGAGGTAAGCCCTTGGCGTACAGGTCTTTTTCTGACAGGATGAAGAATTTATTGTCGCCTGTTGCAATACCACGCTTGATATGAAAAAGATCAGAAAGTGTGATCTCTTCAGATGTGTCGCGAATACCACGTGTGGGGAAGCGTGTCCATTTCGCTTCGTTCGCAAGCACTTGAGCGGGAATCTGGCGAGTCATTTCTGGTTCCTGGAGCGTTCCGCCAAAAGTCATTTTGACTTCGTGGTCAATCGGTGGGGGAATATTTTTGAGCCAAACGATGGCGGAGGATACCAGAGCATCGGCGAATTGAACATCATGCGGATCAAACCGATGAATATGCACGAGTGTAACTTTTTGCAGCAAGTACTTTTTCACAGCCTCGCCGTAGTTGACATCCATAAACTCACTTGGAATTAGCCAGCCGGCGATAGCGCCAGTACTCATCCAGGCATGCGTAAGTCCCATGAAGTAGCAATATAGGCCTGCTAAACCGCTTAGCTTCATCCCGCTCACTTGTCTAGTGAGAGATTGCAGGCGTTTTTTATCATCACCGGCTAAATGGTGGTGACGCACATAAGGTGGATTGCAGGTGATGATATTGAAGCGTGGCGATGGTTGCACTTCGGTGAAATCAGCGAGTTCGGTTTTCAGTCCATGATCCTGCCAAAGACGAATTGCTGGTTCCCCGTAATACGTGTCTATCTCGAAGCCGAGTGCTTCGCGTATGGTGTGCTGGTAAGCTGTACGTACCAGCGCCGAAAAGAAGGAACCTGTGCCAATAGCGGGATCAAGAAAGTGTATTTCTTGGTCGGAAGCGGTGAGTGACAGCGCATAGCGCAGCATGTCCTCAGCCAGGTCAGGAGGTGTAGCAAATTGACCCATCCGGTTTCGCTCTTCCTGGGTTTTCATTTCATCAATCGAAGCTTGCAACGCCAGTCGTTGCGACTCGATTTCGGCGAAAGTACTATTCATACTCACAATCCAAATCCCGCCAGGTCGTCAATGCGATGTTCCCATACCCAGTCAATGCCTTCAGCGGCTTCATAGCCTAGATAACCGCTATCGAAATATCCGCACAATAAAAGAATGAAATGCACATCCTTACCAAAAGTGTCGCGAAGCTGAGCCATTTTCACGGCCTCTTCTTTACGCCGTTTGTTTGTATTGGTGTAATCTCCTGCAGATTTTGCCTCAATGAGCACAGGAAAACCTGACTTAGCCGCCTTTCGGGGTTGAATTACTGCATCGATGGGGATATTGATGTGCTGTGCTGCTCCTTTCAAATTAACCGGAACATTCAAGCGAAAACAGAAATAGCCTGGAGACATTCCGCCAATTTTTTCAATATCTCTACTGGACACCTCTTGGTAACCACGGTCTTCGAGCCATGCTTTGATGGCGGCAAGCTGGCGTTTTTCCTGGGCATTACGGATGATTGGATTGGCTACAGAGCCGCAGAGCCGATCCGCAACGATTGTCGCTGCGCGACGAACTTCTAACTCAGTTGGTGGAACGGTAGGTCGATCGAGCCAAACAAATATGTCAGGGTCAGCCATCTTTTCGATAATGGCTACGATTTTTGTAAGATCTGCCTCAATAGTGTATGGGTTGGTTCGCACAGGTAACTTTTTGTCTCGCTCCATGCGATGTACAAGGTTTTTTGAGACATCGGCCAATCCAACGAGCCGATCTACTGCCAGCGGAGGGCACGTTGACATCCGCAGAGTTGGCAGGATCTCCGGATGATCCCGTAACACCATAGGTGAGAATTTTGTTAAATTTCTCGTTAGTGAAAGTGAGTTCCTGACTTCATTGGCCGTCTGTTCGCGCGTCTCGCGAAAGGCTTGAGGAGCAAATTCCATGAACCAGGTGTTGAACATATCAACTGAACGGGCAATATCGCTTTTCCATTGATCCGGTTTATCTCTGTTCACGGCCACTTTGATTCATCTACTCCAATAGCTGAATAGGCTTTTTGTTGATTTCGACTGAGCGTCATCAACTGTGTACATACGATCCGCTATATTTCAACGCCAAGATGTCCGGCTGCCCGCCTCGCCAATACCCCAACCATCTCCCGTCGATACTCGCTACTCCCACGGAAATCGGCGGGCGGGTCGAGCGAGTCAAGCTGGTCTGGGTCGATGAGGATGGGCGAGGGGGCGACGCCGCAGGCAGCAAACAGAATCCGGCCATCGCCTGTCTTCCGGCCCACGACTGCCACGATGGGCTTGTCAGCCGGGGTGCGGGTTACGCGCTCGCCAGCGGTCTTACCACCGGTCGCCAGCGTGATCTCGGTGATGATGCCGCCATCTAGTGCGCCAACGACATCGGCCAGAAAATCGGGGAGGGCGATGATTCTCGTCGTCGTTTGATTCTGCACCCGCACATCCGCCTCGAACACCAGCAGCGCCGCCAGCAATTCACTCTCGGCATCGGCGCCAGCGACCACGCCGCCGACCGTGGCCTGATTGCGGAAGGTGTTCGGGCCTTCGGAATGGGCGGTATGCCGAATCAGGTCGGGTGCAAGCTCTGCATCGACCAACGCCTGCAGCCGGGTCATGGACCTGACCGTCAGCCTGCCCCCGGCCATCCGGATGCCTTCAAGTCCGACCGCTTGCAGGTCGACAACTTCATCTACGCCGTCGGCATGGGCATTGAGATGCGTGCCCCCGGCCAGCACGGCGCTGTGCACGCCGGGCCGGGCCAGCAATTCCAGGGCGGCTTCCACGCTCGCCGGGCGGTGATATGTTTTAATCATCGTTATGACATGCTCCTTCGCATGGGTTTTGTTTGGACGTGCGACGCACTTGCCAAGTGCGTCGCACCGTTTATTTTAGCACAGCCAACGCCTGTTCCGCACTAGCATTTTGGTGAACCAGCGCGGCAATGGCTGCGGTCATGGCGGCGGGATTATCAGCCTGAAAGATATTGCGACCAATGGCGACGCCTTTGGCGCCGGCATCCAGCGCCGTGCGGATCGTTGCCAGCATGTTGCGCTCGTCGCCCTTCTTGGCCCCGCCCAGCATGACGGCTGGCACGTAGCAGGTTGAGGTCACGCGCTCGAAGCCGTCGGCGTAGGGGATTTTCACCCAGTCTGCGCCCAGTTCGGCGGCGACACGTGCGGAGATGGCAATGCTTTCGGCGGTGCGGAATTCAGTCGCGCTGTCGAAGCCGCCTGGGACCATCTCGCCCATCACGGGCACGCCCCAGCGGTGCGCTTCCCCGATCACTTTCGCCAGCGTTTGCAGCGTGGCCTCCTCTTCAGGCGCGCCGGGGAACGCTGAAACAGCCACGGCGTCAGCGCCCAATCGCAGCGCGTCTTCGACCGTGTAGAATTGCGAACCAGGCCCCATTTTGCCCAGCTTGGTGCCGCCGCCGTCCAGCCGCAAAATCAGGCCGAGCGGGGCGATCTCGCGAGCGAAGCGCGTGGCGACGCCATACGAGGTGAGGATGGCGTCAGCCCCGCCCGCCACGATTTGGGCGAGCACGTTGGCCGGGTTTTCAAGCCCTT
>JAGFJG010000169.1 GCA_024102915.1 Caldilineales bacterium | reverse complement strand
ACCCGATTTTCTCCGACACCCTGGAACTGGACATGAGCACGGTGGAACCGAGCCTGGCCGGGCCAAAGCGCCCCAATGACCGCATCCGCCTGTTCGATATGAAAGCCAGCTTCGAGAAGATGCTGACCGCGCCCAATGGCCCCAAAGGCCTGGGGTTGGATCCGGCCAAAGTCGATAACTCGGCCACCATCGAGCACGACGGCAATCGCTTCGATCTCACGCATGGCGACGTGGTCATCGCCTCCATCACTTCTTGCACGAACACCAGCAATCCCAGCGTCATGATCGGGGCGGGGCTGGTAGCCAAGAAGGCGGTGGAGAGAGGACTGGACACCAAGCCCTGGGTGAAGACCAGCATGGCCCCCGGCTCGAAGGTCGTGCAGCGCTATCTGGAGGCATCCAATCTGCTGCCCTATCTGGAGGCGCTGAAATTCCACATCGTCGGCTTCGGTTGCACTACCTGCATCGGCAACTCCGGCCCGCTGCCGGAACCGGTGCGCGAGGCGATCGAATCGAACGATCTGGCTGTGGCCGCGGTGCTGTCGGGCAACCGCAATTTCGAGGGCCGCGTCCATCCCCAAACCCGCGCCAATTATCTGGCCTCCCCGCCGTTGGTCGTGGCCTATGCTCTGGCTGGAACAGTGGACATCGATCTGGCGAACGAACCCATCGGCCATGACCCCAATGGCGAGCCGGTTTTCCTGACCGATATCTGGCCCAGCCAGGCGGAAATTCAGAACGAGATCCGGCGGTCACTGCGCCCGGCCATGTTCGAGGAGGAATACGGCAATGTCTTCGACGGCAACGAGACCTGGAATGAAGTGGCCGTGCCCGAAGGCAACACCTTTGCCTGGGACGAGGACAGCACCTATGTGCGAGAAGCGCCTTTCTTCATCGGTCTGACGCCAGAGGTCCCACCCGTGCAGCCAATCTCCGGCGCCAGAGCTTTGGCCGTGATGGGCGATTCGGTCACTACCGATCACATCTCCCCCGCGGGCGGCATCTCTCCTACCGGCCCGGCAGCCGACTACTTGCGCCAGCACGGCATCGAGCGCAGTGAATGGAACAGCTACGGCGCTCGCCGCGGCAACCATGAGGTGCTGATGCGCGGCACCTTCGCCAACATCCGCATCCGCAACCGTCTCGTGCCTGGCGTCGAGGGCGGCTACACGGTGTATCAGCCCACTGGCGATCAGATGAGCATGTACGACGCGGCCATGAAATATATCGCCGACGGCACGCCGCTGATCGTGCTGGCGGGCAAGGAATACGGGACCGGCTCCAGCCGCGACTGGGCGGCCAAAGGTCCCTATCTGTTGGGCATCAAGGCTGTGATCGCCGAGAGCTTCGAGCGCATCCACCGCTCCAATCTCGTAGGCATGGGCGTGCTGCCCCTGCAATTCCTGCCCGGCCAGAACGCCGAGAGCCTGGGACTCAGCGGTTTCGAGAGCTACGACATCATTGGTTTGGACGATGCCATGCAGCCGGGACAGATGTATACCGTGCGGGCGAAGGCAGCCGACGGCTCGGTCAAGGAATTCCAGGCCGTCAGCCGCATCGACACGCCGGTCGAAGTGGAGTACTATAAGAACGGCGGCATCTTGCAGACAGTGCTGCGGAGGATGGCGAAAAGTTAAGATAGTTTAGGAGCGACGCACCTCGCAGGTGCGTCGCTCTTTTACTACCCTTCAACTATGATATCTATCTAATTCTGAGTGCATACAACAATTCCAATTTTGAAGTTTATGCAGGAATATTATCCTTGACCAAGGCATAAGATCAGGCTTTGTTTCC
Organism: Caldilineales bacterium; assembly: GCA_024102915.1. Lineage (GTDB taxonomy): Bacteria > Chloroflexota > Anaerolineae > J102 > J102 > JAGFJG01. Next base: position 16,439 of record JAGFJG010000169.1, on the reverse strand, counting down.
CTCTTATCACTTCGTGTTTAAGCGAGGAGGTTCTGTTATGTTGAGTAAAGAGGCGAAAGTGTGGGAGGTCGTTCGTGAATGTAACGATCTTGTTAAAGAACAACCTATACTACCTGATGATTCTGATAAAAGCATTCGTTTTGCGATTGAATTTTTTCAGTCTGATGAGATACCGGAAAAAGCAGTACTATCCAGTTTGAAAGATGGCTACGACTCTGTGAAGGGCTATCTATGGGCAACAAATAAGCGTGTTTTATTTGTTGGCTCGCAATCAACTCTATTCACAAAAAAGCCGTTATATCGAGAATTTTCTTATGGCAATATTTCTGCTATTCTCTACGAAAAAAAAATTTTAGAAGAAAAGATCATATTACATGTATCCACGACTAATGCAAGGGGCAATCTTGCGTCAATAGAAGTTGTAGCATTCAGAAAACAAGCGCAATCGTTTGTAAATTATGTTCAGGATAAAATCGATACTTTGAATAGTAGAAAATCGATTCAGCAGAGGGAGGGAGATTTTATAGACGAACTCGAACGATTAGCAGCCTTAAATACAAAGGGAATGATTTCCGATGACGAATTTGTAGTAGCAAAACGTAAGTTGCTCGGTCTCTAGTCAACTTGCAAACAGGTTTTCCGAAACGTTGCGAACACTCATGCAAATCGCTCACGATCCTGAAGTCGACGCCATTTATATTCGCCTGAGAGAAGGCGATGTGGATGACACCATCGAGACCAGCAAATATATCTTCGTTGATTTCGTTGATATAGATAGCGATGGCATCCCTCTTGGCATTAAAGTGTTGTTCGCCGGAAAACTTCTAAAGAAGGAAGGTATTACCAGTGTGACGGTGAATATCGGCAGCCCGGTCATGGCATGAAATTTCAAGTGCCTGTCACTTCGCAAGTGACAGGCACTTTTCTCCACGCTTAGCCCGGCCATCCTCCTGATACCGGGCTTTTTCTTGCCCAACACGAGTTTCCACCCGACCACCCGATCCCCCCATTTATTGCCCTCCGCCGCGCGCTGATCTATGATCGAGGGATAGCCTCCTGGCTCATCACGACATCATCGTTCCCTCTGTTCAAACGAGCCTGAATGCCGTTTGGAGGTGTCTATGGACCGACCTATTCTCGAACACGTGCTGGTGCAATTGCAGAACGCCCTGGAAAGGGACGATCTGCAAGGCGCCGCTAATATTATCGAAGCCATGCGGCCTGCTGACCAGGCCGATCTCTTTGCCGAACTGGACGAAGAGCAACAGGTCGCGCTGCTGCCCGAAATGGCGGCGGGAGACTCCGCCGATATCCTGGAAGAGTTGGACGATGAACAGGTAGCCGAGCTTGTGGCGGCGTTGACGACGGACGACATCATTCGCATCGTCGAAGAGATGGAGCCGGATGAAGCCGCCGACCTTTTGGGCGATATCTCGCCGGAACAGGCGGAAGCGGTGTTGCGCGGGTTGGAAGACCCGGACGAGGTGCGCCCGCTGCTGATCCATCCGGACGAAAGCGCCGGCGGACTGATGACCACCGAGTTCCTGGCTCTGCGCCGCCGCATGACTGCGGGCGAAGCCATCGAGGCCATTCGCCGTTGGCAGCCCTCCGAAGAGACTATTTATTATCTGTTTGTCGTCGATCAGCATGGCCGTTTGAGCGGGGTCGCAAATCTGCGCCAACTCATCGTCGCCCAACCCACGACCCTGATCATGGACATCATGGACAGCGAGGTGTTGGCGGTGCAGGCCGGAACGGATCAGGAGGAAGCCGCCCAAATCCTGGCCCGCTATGACCTCCTGGCCCTGCCTGTGGTGGATGCCAGCCGTGTGCTGTTGGGCGTCATTACCGTGGATGATGTGTTGGACGTGTTGGAAGATGAGGCGACGGAAGACATCCAACGCATGGGTGGCGCCGAGCCGCTCGAGCGCTCTTACCTGGACACGCCGCCCGCCATTATTACGCGAAAGCGTATCGGCTGGCTTCTCCTGCTTTTTGTGGGCGGAACGCTGACCGGCTCGGTCATGCGCCTGTTTGAAGCTCAACTTCAGGCCGTTGTCGCCCTGGCCGTCTTCATCCCCCTCCTGATCGGCACAGGCGGTAACGCCGGTTCCCAGACCATCGCCACCATCATCCGTTCCCTGGCGACCAAGGATATCGAGCCGAGCGACGCATTCTGGGTCTGGTGGCACGAAGCGCGGGTGGGCATATTGCTTGGGCTGGGCATGGCCGTCGCCGCCTTCGTGCGCGCCATCACCTGGGATCCGAACCCTGCTCTGGCGGTGTCGGTGTCGGTATCGATTCTGGCTCTGGTCTTTTGGGCGACCAGCGTTGGTTCACTGCTGCCATTGGCCGCAGCTCGTTTCGGCGTCGATCCCGCCCTGGTTTCCGGCCCGCTGATGAGCACGCTCGTCGATGCCACCGGCCTGTTTATCTATTTTACCATCGCCGGGATTATCCTCGGACTCTGATCCAGTAATCGGTGACCGGTGGTCAGAAATCAGATATTCGCTCTGGACGACTGACGACTGATTACTGAACACTGCCCACTGAAACATGCCCGACCGCCCCGCAATCCTCACCCAACGCTACATCCTCCGCTTCTGGGCTCCCCTGGCTGTGATGTGGTTGATGATGGCTATCGAACAGCCAGTGCTGGCCGCGGTCATTGCTCGCATGAGCGATGCAACGCTCAATCTGGCTGCGTTCGGCGTCACCTTCGCCCTGGCCCTGCTGATCGAAAGCCCTATCATTATGCTGTTGGTGGCGGGCACAGCCCTGGCCAAAGGCCGCCAGTCTTACAACCGGCTGCTGGTTTTCACAATAATCCTTACCGGCGCGCTCAGCGGACTGCACCTGCTGCTGGTGCTCACCCCGGCCTATGACTGGATCATCGGCAGACTGATCGGGGCGCCGCCGGAATTGATGGAGCCGTCGCGCCAGGCTTTCTTCTTCATGCTGCCGTGGACGGCGGCTGTGGCTTTCCGTCGCCTGTGGCAGGGCGTGATGATCCGGCATGGCAAGACCGATCAGGTCAGCCTGACCACGGTCGCCCGGTTGTTGGTGACCGGCCTCGTCGTGATCGTCGGCATGGCCAGGGGCGGGATGCCGGGGGCCAGTCTGGCCGGGTTGGCGCTCAGCGCCGGGGTGATCACGGGCGCTGTCGTCGCCCGCATCTTCGTCAACCCCATTCTGCACGGGCCGTTGCACGTGGCCGAGCCCGAACGTGAATACCTCAGCTGGCGGGCGCTGCTCGATTTTTACATCCCCCTGGCCCTGACCAACATGATCAACTTCCTCGGTCGCCCATTGCTCACCCTCGGCCTGAGTCGGGCGTTATTGCCTTTGGAATCACTGGCGTTGTGGCCGGTGCTCATGTCGCTGGCATTCCTCTTTCGCAGCCTGGGTTTCGGCTATCAGGAAGTGGTCGTCGCCTTGCTGCGGGATGAGCATTCTCTGCACATGTTGAAACGGTTCGGCCTCTTCGTAGGGCTTGTGCTCAGCGCCCTGCTTGTCGTCATCGCTGTCACTCCGCTGAACGGTCTGTGGTATGGGCGCATTTCCGGCCTGACTCCCGATCTGGTGTCGCTGGCAGGGTTACCCACCCTGGTCATCGGCCTCACGCCTCTGGCCGCATTCCTTATCGCCTCCCAGCGCGGCATTCTCGTCCACCTGCACCGCACCCGGCCTATTACCGCAGCCGTGGCAATCAACCTGACCGTACTGGCTCTGACCATGTGGTTGGGCATGCAAACGCTGGCCCTGCCCGGTGTGCTCATCGCCAGCGCCGCTTTCGCCCTTTCCATTATCACTGAGACGCTTTTCTTGAGCACGCAAACCCGCACGGCCTCGGCCCGACTGGCTCCCGTTGAAACGATACCCGCATGAATGAATCACCTCCCGTGGTTTCTGTCGTCGGTATGTCGGGCAGCGGAAAGACCACATTCTTGGAAAAGCTGATCCCCGCGCTCAAGGCGCGAGGTCTGCGCGTGGGCGTGCTCAAACACCACGGCCATCCCACGCCCTTTGACATGCCCGGCAAAGACACCTATCGTCACTTCCAGGCCGGGGCCGATGTCGTTGTGGGCGCATCGGCGGTGCAGGTCGCCGTGTTCCGCCGCGAAGATGGCGCCGCCGATCTCGAAGCCGTTATCGCCCGGCACATGGGCGGACTCGATCTCGTGCTCACCGAAGGCTACAAGCGCGGGCCATACCCCAAGATCGAGATTCACCGCGCCGCCCACAACCCCGACCTGCTCTGCGCCCCCGCCGAATTGCTGGCCCTGGTCACGGACGAGGCGTTCGACATCGATGTCCCCCAATTCGGGCTGGACGCCACCGATGCCGTGGCGATCTTTTTGGCCGGATGGATTGGACGTGATGAAGTGATGGAGTAAGAGACGACGCCACTTCATCACTCCGTTACTTGACACTTGACACTTGACACTTGACACTTGACACGTGGAACGCCGTTACATCCTTCACCACAAACCCTACGACGTCCTCACCCAGTTCAGCGACGAGGAAGGGCGGACGACCCTGGCGGATTATGTCGATGTCAAGGGCGTTTACGCCGCCGGGCGGCTGGACAGAGACAGCGAGGGGCTGTTGCTGCTCAGCGACGATGGCGACATCCTGCACCGGGTGACGCATCCCCGCTGGAAACTGCCCAAAACTTATCTGGCGCAGGTGGAGGGCATGCCCGATGAGGAGGCTTTGGCGCAATTGCGAACGGGCGTCATCGTCAAGGGCGAGCGCACCGCCCCGGCTCAGGTTGAGTTGCTGGCCCAACCGCCCGATCTGCCCCCGCGCGAGGTGCGGCAATACCACCCCACGCCCTGGCTGCGCATCGTCATCCGCGAGGGGCGCAAGCGCCAGGTGCGGCGCATGACGGCGGCGGTGGGGTTCCCCTGCCTACGCCTGGTGCGCATCGCCATCGGCCCGCTGAAGTTGGATGGCCTGGGCGTGGGCGAGTGGCGCTATCTCACCGAGGCCGAACGGCGGGAATTATTCCGGGCGGTGGGGCTGAACCCGGATACGACGGCGAGGGACACGAGGAAGTCGAGGCGGCCCAAGCGGTCGGGGAAGCGCCGCCCTAGAGACTAAGTCCCGTTGGTTGACCCCGGTCAAGTTCATTACGTAGCGTTGACAGCAAGCGCGGCCTTTTTTACAATGCGGTGACAAGGCGACAGCGGCCAATCAACGAACATTCTGCACGGGCAGGCCATGACCATCATCCTGGATTTCAACATCCACATTCGCAAAGCAGGCGAGGAAGGCTACACGGTCACCGCGCAGGGGCCGGGAACGGGGCTGGCCGGGCCGGAGATGCTGGGTTGGGAATTGCTCACCCAGTCGCGCTTTCCCGATTGGTTGGACTTGATTCAGTTCAAGCCCTGGGAGACGAGCGAGGGTATTCTACAGGAAGCGGGCGAAATGCTCTTTCACGCCCTGTTTCGCGGCCAGATCGAACGACTGTTCACCGGATTGTTCGACCGCCACGTGCAGAGTTCGGACAACATGTGCTTGCGCCTGCGCCTCGACATCGAAGAGAGCGCCGTCGAGGTGGCGGTGTTGCCGTGGGAGCTGATGCACTGGCGTGGTTTTTTCCTGGCTACGCAGGTGAGCACGCTGATCACCCGGCAATCGCTTAACCTGGATAACGGCAACATCAAGCCATTGACGGTGGCGGGCAGGCCGCGCGTGCTGATCGTCTGCCCGGAGAACAAGCTGCTGGATGGGGTCAGGGAGATCGAGATCGTTTCCTCATCTTTGCAGAAAGCGGGCGTGCCTTTTGAGGTGCTATCGGGTCAGGTGACCGTGCAGGCGCTGGATGATCGGCTGGCAGCGGAAGCTTATCACATCCTGCACTTCATCGGTCTGGGCTATGCCGAAACCGGGGAGGACGGCCAGGTGCATGGGGCGTTGGCTTTTTCTGCGCCTGCCGGACGCAAAGAAGAGCATGATCAGCTTGATCATGTGCGCCTGCAAGCGGTGCTGGGCAATCATCGCACTCTCAAGCTTGTGGTGCTGAATACCAGCTTTCAGGATCGCCCCGGCCATCTTTCCACGGCTGCTGCGGTGCTGCGTTCCGGCATCCCGGCGGTGATCGCTATGCAGTTCGATATCGCCGACGAGGTAGCCATCCTCTTCGCCGAGGCTCTGTACAGCCGCCTGACCCAGGGCCGCTGGGCGGGCCAGGTTGATATGGCGGTTGCCCTGGCGCGTAACGCCTGCTATCTGCAATTCCGCAAACCCGACGTGACCCTGCGTGGTTTCGCCACGCCGGTGCTGTTTTTGAACGCCGTCGATGGCACGATTTTCAAACTGGAGAAGGAATCTTAGCAATGTCCACTTTCATCGATTTTGATCTGAGAATACGAAAGGCTGGCGATGGTTACGAGGTGACGGCGGAGGCGACAAAGGCCGACGGCAAGCGTACCGGTCAGGCCGGGCCGGAAGCGCTCGATTGGGCGACGTTGTCCGACGCAGACTTTGTGGAAAAGGTGCGCCGCATCCGCGAAGAGCCGCGCTCGATCAAACAGGCGGATTACGCGCAGGTGGGCGATGTGCTGTTCACAGCGCTGTTTCAGAAGCAGATTTTGCGTCTGTTCACCGGCCTGTATGACAACGATGTGGAACCAAGCAGCGATGCAGCCATGCGTCTGCGCCTGGACATCGACGAGCGCGCGCCGCAAGTCGCTGTGTTGCCGTGGGAGTTCCTTTATTGGCAGGGCAAGCAGATGTACCTGGCCACGAGCGCCAAAACCCTGCTCACACGGCAATTGCTCAACCTGGATTACGGCAGCATCAAGCCGTTCGACATCAAAGGCACGCCCAACGTGCTGCTGGTGATTCCCAGAGTCGGGAATCTCGACACCGCCACCGAGCGCAAGATCGTCGTCGAAGCGCTGAGCAAAGCCGGGATCACACCGAAGGTTTTGCCGGAGGAGGAGGGCGGTCGGGTGGATGTGCAAATGGTGAGCGACGAGCTGGCCAATGGGACCTATCACATCCTGCACTTCATCGGCCACGGCGAGTTCAAGGAGGATTACGATGGCACGTTCTACGGCTCGCTGCGCTTCAATCCCCGCAATCCCATCGACGAGAAAGATGACGAATCCTGGGTGACGCACTCGCAGCTTCAAGCGCTTTTCGGCCCCTATGCCGATGACCTGAAATTGGTCGTGCTCAACGCCTGCAAAGGCTCGGAGATCGCCATCGAGAGCGGCAAGGGTTTCATCGGCACTGCCCCGGCCATCCTCAAAGCCGGCATCCCGGCGGTGCTGGCCATGCAATACAAGATCAAGGATGACGTGGCTATCAATTTCGCCCAGACCTTCTACAATCGCCTCACCGCCGGGCGCTGGGCGGGACAGGTCGATGCCGCCCTTACGCTGGCGCGCAATTCCTGCTTCCTCAATTTTCCCGACGACCGCGGCTTCGCCACGCCCATTCTTTATCTGCGCTCCGAAGACGGCATCATCTTCACCGGGCTGCCGGGCAAGAATGGTGAAGTTGCAACTCCCACAACTTCATCGACATCAGTGCAACAATCTGGAAATTGCCCCCCGCCCCCGCAACCGCCCGATGAGATGCTGCACGATTACCGCTATGACAGCGTGGATTCTCTGATTACCTCACTCGGCTCGCTGGCCGAACGGCGGGGACTGACGAGCAAACAGATCGACTATTACGAAAAGCTGAAGGTGGATAATCCCTTGCTGGCGGCTGGCGGCATGGCGGACTTGCAGATCGAAAAGCTGAAGCAGCAGCGCGGGGAGATCGACCGCGAGGGCGAGGAAAAACGGGCGGTTTTGGCCTGGCGTCTGCACGAAGCCTGCCTGGAGCGGGAATCGCTTCAGGCCGAACTGGAGACGAAGAAGGCGGAACTAAAACGACTGGAGGAGGCCAATCAGTACGTGCCTTTCGAGTTGAAAAACGCCATCACGGAACTGCGCGGCAAGGTGCGCGAGTTAGATGACGCCATGCGCAAGGGGAAGGATGTGATGGGTTAGGGCGAGGCGTTTTGCCGGCAGGCCTGGCGACGCCCGTCTGTTCAGTTCAGTGTCTTACAAGCTGAGAATACGCTATCGCGCCAGTTCACGGGCGATGATATGCCGCTGCACCTGGCTCGTGCCCTCATAGATCTGGAATATCTTGGCGTCGCGCATCAGTTTTTCCACCGGGTATTCCTGGCTGTAACCATAGCCGCCGAATACCTGCACGGCATCAGTCGTCACTTTCATAGCCATATCCGCGCAGAACGCCTTGGCGTAAGCGGCCAGCATCGTGTTTGATTGACCCTGATCGAGCAGCCAGGCGGCCTTGTGCGCCAGCATGCGCCCCGCCTCGATGTTCATGGCCATGTCGGCGAGCATAAAGCTGATGCCTTGCAGGGCGATGATCGGTTTGCCATAAGCCATGCGCGTCTTGGCGTATTCTGTCGCCTCTTCGAAGGCGCGGCGCGCCACGCCCACTGCCGCCGCCGCCACTGCCGGACGCGAGCTATCGAAGACCTTCATGGCCGTGAGAAAGCCATTGCCCTCTGGTCCCAACCGGTTCTCGACTGGCACTTCCACATTCTCGAAAAAGACCTCGCAGGTCTTCGAGGCGTGCTGACCCATCTTGGGCAAAGACTTGCCGGTCTTCACGCCCCAATCTCGCTCGACGATAAAGGCGCTGATGCCTTCGTAGCGGGCTTTACGATCGGTCTTGGCGAAGACGACGAAGATATCGGACACCGGGCCATTGGTGATCCAGGTCTTGACGCCGTTCAGGATGTAAACATCGCCCTGGCGTTCGGCGTAAGTCTTCAAACCGGCCACATCCGATCCCGCTCCCGGTTCGGTCACACAGTACGCGGCCATCGTGCCGCCAGCAATTTGGGTGAGGTATTTTTGTTTTTGCTCCTCGGACCCCGAGATGATGATCGGCAGCGAGGCCAGCGAATTGAGCATCAGGGATGTCTGGATGCCCGAACAGCCCCACGCCAATTCTTCGTTGAGAATGCATTCTTCCAATAAATTCATGCCCGGCCCATCATATTCTTCGGGGATGTTGACGCTGAGCAAACCATTCTCCAACGCCTTTTCCACCACCGGCCAGGGGAATTCCTCGTGCTGATCATAGAATTCCGCCACAGGTTTGATCTCGTTTTCGGCAAAGGTATGTGCCAGATCACGCAACATTTTTTGCTGGGACGAGAATTCAAAATTGAGCATGTTTTTAGCCTCCGAAAAACATCAGCGAGCGCCCAAAACTGCGCTTCATTGCGGCATGTCGGGGGATCACTTTTCCCCTCGCGTTATCTCTGAAAACGACGAAGAATTATCTCATCGTGACGCGATTGTATCACGTAATGACGCAGTGCGTCAAGCATTTTGCCGCCCTGTCGTCATCGCCCCCCCGATCGTCCCTCTGACTAGATCGGCGAGAGGAGTATGGCGCATGGCACGGGCAGGCTTTCGATGCCAGATTGCGATACATTGGGATTGGCACGCCATTTCAGCCCGGTGGAACTGCCTCCGTCCAGGTTGATGGCATCGATCAGTCCCAACTTCGGGTGCTGCAACTGCTCGGCAAAGTCGGCCAGAGTAATCTGCTGGGCTGTCGCCAGCCACACCACACGCCCCGCGCCATCCACGCCCACTGCGGTGCGCCGCGCCGGATCGACGTCATTCAATCGTGGGAGCGCACTGCCGCCTTCGAGCAGCATCGGCCAGCCCTGGATGCCTAAATCAGCCGGGGCCAACAGGCGTTGCGGTCGTCTTACAACAAAGGCTTCGCCGTTGCGAACAATCAATACGCCGCCCCAATTGGAACGCAGCCGGGCGGATTGTTCACCATTAGTCATCAGCAGTCCGATATGGCGATACGCGCCCTCGCTTTCCTGGAAAAAACCGCAGTTCACAGCTGCCGTCGCCCGACCTTTCTGCTCTAACCACCCACTGATGAATTCGCCATCCAACAGCCCTGGTTCGAAGCGATGATCGTAGTCTACGGCGGTGGGGGCGTGGCGGATCGCCAGAATGCCATCTTCGGTTTGCAGGATTTCCGCGCCGGGAAAGGCCGACTGCCACTCGTCGTCAGACTGCGCTGGTCGGGTCGGGATCGGTGTGGGTCTGGGCGTCCGCGTGGGCGAGGGTCGGGGTCGAGTCGCCGTGGCCGGGGGTTCATCGGACGCCGGGGGTGTGCAGGCCGCCAGCAGGAGCAAAATCAGAAGAAGATAGCGCATGGCGGAAGTATCGGCCAGGCGCGATAGAATCGGCAACTCGCGACTGTTCGCCCTGTCAAGAAGCTGTCTCGCGCAAAGGCGCAGAGAGCGCCGGGAAGGCCAATTGATGAAGTTGACCGACGTTGATCGTCCCCCGCTCTACCCCTGGTCAATTAGCAGTTTGAATGCGACGTGGCGGCCTTTGCTTTGGCCGTAGACCAGGGCGAACCACACACGGGTCATGCCGTCCAACGCCGCTGCCGTCTCCACCCCGCCGATGTAGATCGGGCGCAATCCCACGTCGCGGATCAGTTGTTCGGCGGTGTCGCGGGCTGCCAGATCGCCGCAATAGAAGAGATCGATCTGCTCGCCGCCGACCTGCGGTTCGGCGAAGTTTTCCCAGCCCAGCGAATTGAATGCCCGCACCAACTGCGCCTGCGAGACGTGCCGGTGCAGGGTGTCGAGATTGTGCATGGTGGTCGAACCAACATTATTGGCGGCATCGATGATCACTTTGCCCGCCAGCGACTTGGCATTGTGTGCGGCGAAATCGGCCACCGCCGAACCGGGCAACGCCAACAACACGACATCGCCAAACGCCGCCGCTTCCCCAACCGAGCTCACTTCGCCCGCTGAGCGCAGGCTGTTGAATTTGGCGCTTTGCGGCTCGCGCACGCCGAATTTGATCTCGTGCCCAGCGGCAGACCACACCCGGCCTAAGGTGCCGCCGATATTGCCCGCGCCGATGATGCCGATCTTCATGGGATTCCGCTCCTGGTTTACGCTGTGGGTGATTTGTCGATTGCAACTATGGCGGCGGAGCGCAGGATTGTCAAGCGTATATTGGCCGAGAACATCAGGCGACCAGGGGCTGGAATCGAGCCTGGAAGAAGCGCAGATATTTGGGCTCATAGACCATATCCAGGCCGCGCGTTTCCATGCGGGCATCGTACACGGCTTTGACCGCCTCGGCGGTAACATCCATGTGCGCCTGGGTGTACACGCGACGAGGGATGGTCAGGCGCACCAATTCCAGGGCAGGATAGCGATGGTCGCCGGTTTCGGGGTCGCGCCCGGCGCTGACAACGCCGCGCTCCATCGCCCGGATGCCCGAATCCAGGTAAAGCTGGGCGGCCAGCATCTGGGCGGGGAATTCATTTTGGCGAATGTGGGGATAAAATCGTTTGGCGTCGAGGAAGATGGCGTGGCCGCCGACTGGGCAGACGATGGGGATGCCCCAATCGACCAGCAGTTCACCCAGGTAGCGCACCTGGCCGATGCGCGAGCGGATGTGGTCATCCTGCACCGATTCTTCGATGCCGATGGCCAGCGCTTCCATGTCGCGCCCGGCCATGCCGCCATAGGTGTGCAGGCCCTCGTACACGACGACGAGATTGCGGGCGGCGTCGAACACTTCTTCGTCGTTCACGGCCAGCCAGCCGCCGATGTTGACGAGGCTGTCCTTTTTGGCGCTCATCCACGCCCCATCCGTATAGCTGCAAAATTCCTTGAGGATGGCGGCGATGGGTTTGTCGGCATAACCCGGCTCGCGTTCCTGGATGAAGTAGGCGTTCTCGGCCATGCGGGTGGCGTCGAGATAGATGGGGATGCCGTAGCGGTCGCAGAGTTCCCGCAACGTCCGCACATTGTCCATACTCACCGGCTGTCCCCCGGCCATGTTCACCGTCCCGGCCAGGCTGACATAGCGAACGCGCTCCGCCCCCGCCTCGTCGATCAATGCCTGCAATTTGCCCAGATCGACATTGCCCTTGAAGGGGTGCTCGCTCTGCGGATCGTGCGCCTCGTCGATGATCACATCCACGAACCGGCCGCCCGCCAGTTCCTGGTGCAGCCGCGTGGTGGTGAAGTACATGTTGCCGGGGATGACATCGCCTGGCTGGATCAGCGCCTGGCTGATCAGATGCTCGGCCCCGCGGCCCTGGTGGGTGGGCACTACGAAGCGATAGCCGTAATAGTCCTGGATGGTCGCCTCCAGCCGGTAGAAATTGCGGCTGCCGGCATAGGCCTCATCGCCCAGCATCAGCCCCGCCCACTGGCGGTCGCTCATGGCGCTGGTGCCGCTGTCGGTGAGCAGGTCGATGTAGACATCGTCCGAGCGCAGGAGAAAGGTGTTGTACCCCGCTTCCGCAATCGCCCGCTCCCGCTCCTCGCGGCTGGTCATGCGGATGGGTTCCACCATTTTGATTTTCCACGGTTCGGCCCAGGAGCGGCGACCGAACTGCTGGCCCATGGTTTGGGGAATGATCTGGCGTTGCATGTTGCACCTCATCACACAGGTAGATTTTCACGCTTGCGCGTATCCATACATTAGCATGATGAGGGCTTTGGATCAATAGATGTTCGGTTGATGAGAAAAAATACTAAAGATTAATAATTAATCATTAATTCTTTGTGTGGATTGTTCGGGGTGGCAGTTTCAGAATAACCAGCGACGAAATACTCGAAAGCCCGACTCACCCCGTCCGAAAAGCCCGCCGCGCTAGATGGCTGCACATATCCACCAGGAAGACCAGCCCCACGAAAATCAGCAGCGTCGCCAGCGCTCCCGAATAATCAAAGCTGCTGAGTTGTTCCACCAGCAAGCGACCCAGCCCGCCCGCACCCACCAGCCCGATCACCACCGTCGCCCGCATGATCTCTTCCCAGCGATACAGGGTGAAGCCCAGGAATTTGGGCGTGGTGGGCGGCAGGATGCCATAGACGAAGACCTTGCTGGCTCCAGCGCCCACTGATCGGATCGCCCTAGACGGGCGTTCGTCCACATTCTCGACCACCTCGGCCATGAGCCGACCCAACACGCCGATCGTGTAGACGGCAAGCGCCAGGGCGCCGGGCACGATGCCAGGGAACAGCACGAACAGTAGGATCAGCGCCCAGATAGGCGGGGGGATTGAGCGACTGATCAGCAGGATTCCACGCGTCAGAAAAAGCAGGCCGGAGCTGAAAATCCGCCGCACTCGCCCGCCGCCGCCAGAGTCGAGAAGTCCGCCCGGCAACAGGAAATTTCCCGCCGCCGGAAAAGCGACCAGCACGGCGAACAGGCCGGCAATCGCCGCCGCCAGGATCGACATGGCCAGCGTGATGCCGGTGAGGTTCAGCCATGCGCTCAGGGGGATGCGGCTGAAATCGGGCGGAAACGCGGCTGATACCAGGTATTGGATCTGCTCCACAGCCCGCGCGGAAAACAGTTTCCCCCAGTCGGGCGACAAATACCAGAACGAGAGCGGGATCATCACCAACAACAGGATAATCGTGAGGTGCATGATCGGGTCCGACCGCACTGATTTGCGCATTGCCCGGCTATCAGTGGCAGGCACGTAGCAGAGGTCGGAGCAATTGGTGGAGGAGCCGAGCCGCCTTCGCACCAGCACGCTCCACACCTCGATGATGGCGTTGAGCAGGAACAGGGCATAGAACAGCGTCCACAGTTCGGGATAGCGCAGGGTTTGCAGGCTGACGAATATCTCGAAGCCAAGTCCGCCCGCGCCGATTAAGCCCAACACCGTGGCGGCGCGCAGCGAGCATTCGAAGCGATAAAATCCATAGGAGATCAGGTCGCGCATGGCCAGGGGATAAAGACCGTAAGCCATGGCCTTGAGCGTGGACACGCCAGAGGAACGCAAGGATTGATAGGCGTTGCGCGGCGTCTCATCCAGGATTTCACTGAACACCTTGGCCGTGATCGCCCCGTAGGGAATGGCGATGGCCAGGATGGCGGTCAGCGGATCCAGCCCCACGATAGCCAGGAAAATCAATCCCCAAATGATCTCGTGAATGCCGCGGATGCCGGACAGGCCAGTGCGGATCAGCAGCCAGGGCGCGCGCGGCCCCACTCGCCTGCCCTGCCCGTATCGCCCCGGCAACACCGCCTGCCACCACACCTCCGAGGCGAACAGCCCGCCGATAAAACCGAACAACGTGCTGAGCGACGCCCCCGTCACGGCGAACGCCACCGTCGTCAGCGCCGCCTGCAAAGTCAGTGCCAGAAAATCCGGATCAAGGGCGGGATTGAGACTGGCGACCAGGAAGCGTTTCAGTTGCGGGATGCCGCCGGTGTTGACAAGTTCGCCTGAGAATACACCAGCACGCGCCAGCGACCACGCCACCGCCGCAAACACAAGCAGCAGCCACAAAGTCCGCCGTGTGAGCAGTGACGGGCGGGCTGGGATACGTGCGATTGTCTGTGTCGGCAGGGTGTTTTCCATTCAACGCAGCTGATAGAGCGACTCGACCAGCGGCTGGGTGAGATCGGCGGCGGGGGTATCGAACATCATCCTGCCCTGGCGCAGGCCAATAATACGATCACAATGACTGCGGGCAAAACCGATGTCGTGAAGGCTGACGACCAGGGTAACGCCGGTTTCCTGGTTGAGGTCGCGCAGCAAATCCATCACCTCGCGGCTGCGCTCCGGATCGAGACTGGAGACCGGTTCGTCGGCCAGGATCGCCTGCGGCTGTTGCACTAGCACGCGGGCGATGGCGACGCGCTGCTGCTGGCCCAATGAAAGCCGGTCGGTACGCTCGTAGATTTTCTCCGGAATTCCCACCCGCTCCAACGCCCCGGCAGCGTCTTGAATCCCCAGCGGCCACGCCAGCGAGACCAACGCCCTGGGCAACGACCAGTCGCCCAGCCGTCCGGCATTGACATTGTGGATGACGCGCAGATTGCCCACCAGATTGAGGTCCTGATGCACGAAGCCGATGCGGCGCTGCAATGCCTGCAAACGCCGCACCGGTAATTCACTGAGATCGTCGCCCAGAATCTGCATCCTGCCCTGGGTGGGGAAAAGCGAGCCGTTGAGCAAGCGTAGCATCGTGCTCTTGCCGGCGCCGCTCGGCCCCACCAATGCCACGCGCTCACCCGCCCCGATCTCCAGGCTCACATCTTGCAGCGCCGCCAGGTCGCCATAGCGCCGGGTGACGTTGGTGAGTGCGAAGACCGGGAGAGCGGAGCCGTTCGAGCCGGTCACTGGATTTTGCCCAATTCCCGGCCTACGGCCTCGATCTCGACATAGTTGTCGTTGCTGGTACCGATGAACTGGTCGGCCCCGAAGAGATCGAGGATGTCCTTACCCGCGGGATCATCCGGGTTGAGCTTGAGAAATGCGTCGGTCACGCGTTGCGTAAAATCATCGCCGTAACGTTCGGCCACGTCGGGGCGGATCACCCAGTGATAGTCGTGATAGGGCGGCGTGCGCCACAGCACGATCACTTTGTCCAAATCGACATCGCCAGCGCCCACTCGCGATTCCCAAACCTGTTCGTTCAAGGCCCCGGCTTCGTACGTCCCCGCCTCGACCAGATCGATGGTGGCGTCGTGGGAACCGGAGAACCCCGGCTCGCCCTTGAAATCGGTCAGGCCGACGCCTCCCTGGCCCAGGAAGTATTGAGGCATCAGGCGGCCCGAAGTGGAAGACTCGCTGCCAAAGGTGAATGTATGCCCCTTTAGCTCTTCCAAACCGGCGATGTCGTCGAATGGCTGAAAACCGCTAGCGGCATTGGCGATGAACACGCTGTGGAAATTCTCGTCGATCGAACGCTGCACCAACGCCTGCGCATCCGGGACTTGCAGACGGGCCTGCACCCCGGTCAGCCCGCCAAACCAGACCATATCCAGATCGCCTACGCGGAAGGCTGTGACCGCAGCGGCATAATCGGTGACCGGCTTATATTCCACCGGAACCCCCAACTCGGTCGCGAGATAATCGGCCAGTAATCCGAACTGGCGTTGCAGTTTTTCGGGGTCCTGGTCGGGGATGGCCCCAATCACAAAGGGTTGGGCGCTGCTCGTGTCGTCGGCAGTCGGGGCCGAAGCTGGAACTGGCGGTGCGCAAGCGGCAGCCAATAATGCCACCAGAACGATCGCAAAAATTGCGTTTCTCATCGGTTCTCTCCTGAATGTGTTGATGTATGCTTGATGAAGCGCGTAAGCGCCCCCAAATGCGGTGTCAACGCAATCACAAGTATAAACTCCACCGGTCACAACTCTGGACGCGAGATCACTTTTCGATATTACGGGAATAACTGTTCACCTTATCGGTCGGTGACTGGATGTGTTGCATGAAAGAGATGAGATGAGTAGACTGCCCAAACGATGACAGAGGAAGCGCTCCGCCAGCTAAGCAAGGAAGACTTGATTCGTCTGTTCCTGGAATATCAGGAACGGATGGAGGCGCGCGTGCGGGAATTGGAGCAGAAAATT
>JAGFJG010000113.1 GCA_024102915.1 Caldilineales bacterium | reverse complement strand
GGGGGGGTGGAAGGGAGGGGTGGTTGGGGGGCAAGGTGGGGGGTGGCGAACCAACTGTAAATGTAGGTGTTTTCGCCGCGGCGGGCCGGGTTCCGGTTTGCTGGGGGGGGGCGGGGGGGGGCGGTTGGCGGGGGCGAAGCGGTGGGGGTGTGGGGGGGCGTCGGGGTGGGGGTGAAGGTGGGGGGGATGGTCGGTGTGGGCGAAGCGGTCGGGGTTTGGGTGGGTGTGGGGGTGTCCGTCGCTGTGGGGGTGGGCGTAGGCGTGGAGGGGGAATAGCGCACGACCAGATAGGGACGCAGGTTGGCTTGCGACCATTCGCGGCTGGCGATGCTGTATTGGACCGCGCCGGCGCTATCGCCTTCGATGAGAAATCCGTAGTTTGCCGCGGGGTTAAGCTGCCAACTGCTTGCCAGTTCCGTGAAGTCGATCTCGCTCCAACCATTTTCCGGCATATTCATCACGGCGAACGCGTCATTGTGCCGATCCGTGGCGGCGGAGGCGAGCGCCCCATCCCAGAACTTGCCGTTCTGAGCCGTGTAATAGGTCACTTGCAGTTCTTCCCAGGGCCGCAGCAGCCGATAGAAGCGCGCAGCCATCGGCTGAGCGTTGGTGCGGTTCAGTGTGTAGAATCGCAGCGCCGCCGAACGAATCGCGGCTCCGGGGGGCAGCGTTGACAGATCGAAACGCATGAACCCCGATGAAATCTGATACGAACGCACCAGCATGGTGCTGGCTGTGCCGAAGTTGTTGTTCGGATACCAGGCGCTGGCGTATGTGTCTGCCGCGGGAGGAAGTGCGATCTCGACATCGCCGGCCGGTTGCCGAGTCGGGGTGGCCGTAGGCAATGGGGTCGGCGTGGCGGTGGAGGCGGGCGGGCTGGTTGGCGATGCCGTGGGCGTGGGCGTGCGGGTGGGCGTCGGTAGGGCCTGAACCACCATCCGCAATGTGCCGAAGTTGGCGCTGTCTCCATAGGCGGAATTGCTGGCCCAAACCATCTGGCTATCCCGATCGCCACCGTTGTCGTCGTCATTCAGGGCAAAGTCAACGCCAATCTGGGTTCCGTTCGCCGTTAGCGTGCCACCCAGGGCTGCGACGGGAATGGCGACTTCGACCTGATAACCGCCGTTCGCCGGTCGCACCGCCCACAGGACGCCGCTGGCAATGGGCAGACCCCGGTCAGAGGCGGCGCCATCGCTGCGGAACTGGTATTGATGATCTCCGCCGGACGAGCTGTTGGGTAGGCGGTCATATTCGCCATCGATGCCGATCTCGATCGAGTCGTCTCGCCACAAATCGGGCGTGCTGTCGGCGAATAGAATATCGTCGAGGATGTGGACGCCGAAATAAAGGTAGGCGTTATCCCAACGCGCCCAGACACGCGCACTACTGTCGCCGTCATTGACGATGGTCTCGCCATTCGTGACGCGATTAGCGGTGGCGGCATCCAGCGAGGCAAACGGGCCTGTCCATTCCGACAGATTGCCGTCGATATTCGCCTGACCAAAGACGGCTTCGATCAGACGTTGTCTCGGCGTGGGCGTGGTTGTCGGTTTGGGTGTGGCGGTGGGGGTGCGGGTAGCGGTGGGCGTGGGCGTCACGGTGGGGGGAACGCGATAACGCACAACGATGCGCGGATGCTGGCTGGTGTCGAAATGCTCGCGGGCGTAGAGGCCATAGTGGACATACCCGCCCGAACCGCCGGTCAGGATCAGGCCATAATTGGACGCGGGTTGGCTGACCCATTGGCGTACGGCATTGGTCACGTTCCATTTCACCAATCCTTGCGGCGGCAGATCGGCGGTATCCAACGGTGTGGCGTTTCGATCCTGCTCGCCATACGCGCCCGCGGTCTGCCAGGCGAATCCATTAGCCGCCTCAGCCTGATCGGCTTCGCGCTCGTCCCAGGGCCTTCGTAACATGAAGACCGAGGCCTGCAACGTGTTGACATTGGTGCGATCATAGACCCACATCTGCAGGACGGCGTCTTCGATGACGGCATTGGTCGGCAACGAACTGATGTCGAAGGACAGCAAGGGTTGCATGATGCCGTTTGTGCGCACACGCGTGACCACATCCAGCCCATAATTCCAGGTTGGATTCCAGGCATTGAGGAATGTGTCGGCTGCCACCGGCAATACTGCCTCGAATATCTGTCCGCCTGAAACGAGGGTGGGCGACGGGGTCGGGCTGGGTGTGGCGCTCGGTTGCGCGGTCGGCGTGGACGATGGCGGCAGCGTCGTACGCGTGGGGGTCCTGGTCGGCGTTTGGGATGGGATCGGTGTGGGCGTGCGGGTGGGGGTGGATGTATTGACCGGGGCGCCGCCAGGCCGATAGGTAAGGACAAGGCGCGGGCGATAGTCTGGCTGCGTCTGTTCACGGCTGCCCAGGTTGAATTGAACCCGGCCGCTGCTTTCACCGCCGAGGACGAGGCCGTTGTTTGCCACGCCTCCTTCCACCCATGAGCGTACCATCGAAGTGATCTCCAATGTGAAGGTTCCGGTGGCCGTCAATTGCATTTCCGCCACCACTTCGCCGGCGCGGTCGGCAGGGATGGCCTGGCCGCCGGATTGCGCCCAGGGCTGGCCGGTCGCGGCCTGGAGCCAATTCAGGGTGTTTTCCTGCCACGCCCGATTAACGCGCTGAGCTTTGATCTGCAACGGTTGGGCATTCGAGCGAGTGACGGTGTTCAATACGAGTTGTGCATCGAGTACGGATGAGCCGGGCGGTACCTGGCCGAGGGGGAAGCGCAGAAACGCCTCGGATACGTTGGCGGATCGCACCGCCAGCACTGAACTAGGACCGAATGATTCGGTGGGATACCACTGGCTGTAGTACGTGTCGGCTTCCGGCTCGAGGAACACAGTCACCGGGGTGGGCGTGGCGGTGGGTGTGGGGGTGATGGTCGGGGTAGGTGTACGGGTGGGCGTGGGCGTACGCGTGGGGGTATGCGTGGGCGTGTGCGTAGGCCCTTGCGTCGCCGTGGGTGTGCGGGTGGGGGTTTGTGTCCGCGTGGGGGTGTGCGTGGCTGTGGCATTGGGATCGACTGCCAGCAATATGAGCGTGCCGAAGTGCTCGGCCCCGCTGTAAGTACTGCGCCCCTGCCAGACCAGCGAGCTATCGCGGTCGCCGCCCTCGTCATCGTCATTCAGGCCCAGGTTGAACCCCAGACGCACGCCCGCGCCCGGCTGCGTGCCGCCCCATTGCGATACCGGGATGGCAATCTCGACATCATAGCCGTCGCTGCGCTCCCGCGTGCGGGCAGTCACCGCCTGGGTGGGCGCGCCCCGATCCTGCACAAGGCCATCTCGCCGCACGGTAAATTGGTGATCGCCGCCGCTACTGCTGCTGCTGTTGCGGTCGAACTCGCCGTCAATGGCGAATTCGACGCTGTCATCATGCCAGATGCCCGAACTATCGATGCTTTTCTTGTCATCCCAAACCCTGGCGGCCAGATAAAGGGCGTCGTTGTCCCACAACGCCCACATTGCGCCGCGCAAATCATCGGGCATGGGGAGGGAACCGCTGTAATAATTGGCGGTGGTATAGTCCAATAACAGGGGGTCCGCCAGTTGCCATTCCGACAGGTCGCCGTCGACGGTGGGGCGAGCGTGGCGGGCGTTGATCACCGGCGGCGTGGGCGTGGGCGTACGAGTGGGTGTGGGAGTGCGTGTGGGGGTCGGCGTCCAGGCCGGGTTCGGTGTGGCGGTGGGTACGGGCGTGAAGGCGCCGCTGATGAATTCGAGCACAAGCTGCGGGCGCAGGCTGACGTCAGGGTTGTCGGCGGATGCGGCATCATACTGAACGCGGGTATTGCTAAAGCCATCCAATAACATACCGCGGTTGTTGCTGGGTTTTTGCAGCCAGCCGCGCACCAGTTTGGTGACATCGATCTCCACCCAGCGGCCCGGCTCCCACATATAGGTGAAATCCGAGTACCAACTGGCATGATCACCCGCACCCGTGCCGGGCTGGCTCCAGGCTTTTCCGCTCATCGCCTGATTCCACGTGGCCTGATCGGCGGTCCAGGATTTGAGCATATCGAATGGCCGGAAGTAGATCGAACCCGCGTTGCTGCGCCCGGTCAGGTAAATCCTCAGGGTGGCGCGGTCGAGTTGGGAGCCGGACGGTTGCGGCAGATTATCGAAGCGAAATAGCCCGCGCATCTGGTTTTCGGAGCGCAAGGAGATCAGCGGTGAATTGCCATAATTGGCATTTGGGTCCCAACTGCTAATGTAAGTATCACTGGCCCCGGTATAGCCATTGACCCCTTGCTGCAAAGTGTATTTCAGTCGGTATCCCGGCGGCTCTGGCGTCCATGCCGGCGTGGGCGTGATCTGGCGGACGGGCGTGGGCGATGGCGTGGGAGTGGCGGGCATGTCCAGGCGCTCGACTTGAGCCATGTGGATGGTTTCATCCCCATCGCCGCGGGCATAAAGGCTGAAATCCGAGCCGGGGTGCTGTCCCCCACCCGATTGACGGTTACCAAAACGGGCGTCGGTCAGGGTCCAGGTCGCTTTCAGCCAGCGCCCGGTGTTGGTCTTTGTAACGATCCCGGCCCGTTTGTTGGCGTTTGACCACGAGTCGTAAAAAACTTCAAAGCTATCGAGACCTTTGTCGTAATAGGTAATCGTCAGCCGCACCCGTTCATGGGTGTCATGCAGATAGGCGTCCTCGATGTCGAAATACATATAAGGATTGCCGCTGGCGCTGTCGGTGCGGCGAGTGTACCGGCCTTCGGGATAGGATGTGACGTTCCACAGGGGGACGGTACGCCCGCCCGGCGCTGCATCGTTTTGCACCATGTAGAAATCATAATTACCGAACTGGGGATACCAGCTAAACTCGGTCTCGCGCATCGCCACCCAGGCCGATGGGCTATCGGTAATCGACTTGCCCAGGTGTTGCAAGGCGAAGCGCAGAATGGGATGGCGTTCCGTCTTCTCCACCAGGTCGCGGGCGAAGACAAAGTAATCGGCATGTTTATCCAGGCCGGAGAGGACGCCCCAGGTGGTGTTGATCAGCCCGGTCATGTATTGCGCTTCATACGACTCCCAGCCGATCGGCACATCCTGCCACCACTTGAGCATGGGGTCGTATTGCCCGGTGCCGAACAGGGCGTAATTGGGATTGTCGATGACCGAGGCGTCGGTGTCAGGGCGCAAGCCGTTGTGCTTGAGACCGATGCCTTTCGAGGCGGCATAATCGGTCAACTCTCGACGTTCGGTCGGGCTTTCAAAAAAGGGCGCGTACTGAAGCAGCAACGTCGTGTTGGGGAAAGATTCGACGTGCAGATCGATGATGTGTTTGACTGTCTCGATCCACAGATTGCGGGTCAGCCCGGCATTGGCCAGACAATCATGATGGACGTTGTCGGCGGGCTTTGTTTCGCCATAAAACCCGGTGGCGATCTCGATAAAAGCGATGCGGGGATCGCCGTCGTAGCGCTGCCCCGCCGCCCGCAACAGTTTGCCGTATTCCTGCAGGTAGGATTCGTTCCAATACTTGGGGATGCTCCAATAATCGTCGCAGACCACGCGCATATCGGGATGTCGATCATAGACATGTTCAGGGACTGCATCGCCCCCGCAACAAAGGCCGTTATAGCTGGTGAAGCTGATGTCCCCTGGTTTATCACTGGCCGACATCAACCCCAGCCAGTTGTCCACGGCTGTCCAATCGTACTCACCCGGTCGCGTCTCGATCTGATCCCAATTGAAACTGGTGTCTCCGCCGGTGATCGGGTTCTTGACCGGATCGACATTGCTCCAATCAAAGAACACGTAAATGCCGGGACGATCGATGGGCCGGGTGACCGAAACATCGCTCGGCTGACTGCTCTGTGGCGCGGGCGGCGTCTCCGATTCGGCCTGCAAACTGCCGCCAAAAATCAGCACGGCCAGAATCGAAATCAGCAGAGCCTGGATGAGAGTTCTGCGCGCCGGGCGATTTGAAATCTGAGTATATTGAGTGCTAGGCATGGTTACTCCGGATGCCAGGCCAACTTGCGAAAGGGGGGACTGGTCGGCAGGCGGGTAGATTTTTGTGACTGTCCGAGGACATCTGTAGAATAGCGAGGCTATTTGAACGACGCCAGTTCTGTGTAAGAATTGACGATAGACGATACTATCGTTTGTCGTCCATCGTCGAAACCAAGACTACTTGTTTCATTCTGGCGTCGGATCAGGAGATGCATTCATGCCAACAGTCGCACAAAATGAAGCTCTGTGGAGCGAAGACTATGATTGGAGCCACGCCGGCGATCGCTGGTCAGCGAAGTGGGGCGGCGTTGATATGCAATGGTTTGGCACGCTGCTGCCGCGTGTCCATGCCTTTTTGCCCGCCGGGACGATCCTGGAGATCGCCTGCGGATATGGGCGCTGGGCGCAATATCTGAAAGATGAATGCCAGCAGCTCATTTTAGTCGATCTGGAAGAGCACTGTGTGGAAGCCTGTCAGCAACGCTTTGCGGATGAGACGCATATTGCCTATCACGTGACGGACGGCAAGTCTTTGGACATGATTGCAGATCATTCGGTGGATTTCGCTTTCAGTTTTGATTCGCTGGTGCATGCCGAAAGTGATGTGATCGAAGCCTATCTGCGAGGGCTGGCGCAGAAGCTGACTGTCGATGGAGTGGGCTTCATCCATCATTCGAATCTGGGGGAATTTTCCACGTACTTTGGTGCGGTTGGCAAGGCGCCGGCTGCGGTTCGCGACAGATTATATCGGTGGAAGCTGGCGGAGAAGGACCATTGGCGGGGGAG
>JAGFJG010000052.1 GCA_024102915.1 Caldilineales bacterium | reverse complement strand
CGGTTCTCCTGGTTAATGGAACGATGGGTCACACCGTCATCGTACCGAATCGCCGGAACCGGCGGCGTAGGCCGGATTACAGGCTGGCCCCGGTTAAGAAACGTGTAACGTCTCGACCTAGAGCGGCAACATCGGCACGAGCGACCGATCCCACGCCCCCGTGTACCGCACGATCTCCCCGCCAAAACCCTGCTTGAAACGCCACACGCCCCACAATTCGGTGGCCGGGTCCGGGATTTCGGCGTCCGGATTCAGTCCCACCTCATCCGGGATGCCCCAAAAATCATAGGCGGTGCAGTTCTGCGCTTTGGCCCAGCGCATGGTCTCCCATTGCAGCAAATGGCTGGGCATCAACTGCCGCTTCTCATTGCCGGATGCGCCGTAGAGATAATAGGCTTTTCCGGCCAGATGCGTCACGATCAATCCGGCCAGCGCTTCGCCTTCGTGCTCGGCCAGCAGCAGGGCAGTGCGACCGCCGGGGGCGAAGGCCTGCCAAAAGCGTTGGAAATAGGCAGGGCTGTGGACGCCAAACTCATTGCGCTCGCCCGTGGATTCCATCAATCGGCAAAAAGTCGCCAGGTCAGATTCATCGCCCTGGCGAATGGCGACGCCCTTCCGTCCGGCCAGACGGATATTGTAGCGCCATTTCTGCTTCATGTCGGCCAGCAGCGTCTCTTCGTCTGGCTGCAGGTCGAGCCAGAGCGTGGTGCGGGGTTGCACGGTGCGCGGGCTGGATCGATATCCCAAAGTCCGGAGTCGCCCGGCCAGTTGCCCGGAGTCTCGCGCTTCGGGTTCGATCTTCACAAGCAAACAGCGCCATCGTCGACAAAATGCCCAGATCGCATCCAACAGCGCTTGCGCCTGCTCTGCATCCCCCCAATCGACCAATGGCCCTTTGGGAATGTAAGCCAGATGCACCGGTACAAATCCCAGGCGAGGCGGCCTGCGAAAAAGAATCTGCGTGCCAGCCACGAGAGCGCCATCCTGCCAAAGCCCCAGTCGTACGTCCTCCCATCCAAACCCACGCTTCAGAAATCCCCAGGCGGCAAGCTGCAACGGATGAGCGGATGGATGCGATTCGACAAACCGATCCCAGGCATCCTCGCTCCACCCCGTCTGGGCGCTATTTCTGACTTCCAAACTCAACCGTCCGGCCTCTATCGTCCCTCATGGACGCCATCGCCAGCCAAATGTCTGGTTACCCCCTCCAACTCGTAGCGCCGGTCGGGCATAAGATAAAGGGCGGTGACGGCGAATTGGGGCATGGACAAGTTTTGAAACAAATGCAAAATGAGGGGTGGGCGGGCATTATCCCGCAACCCCGCAAGCTATGCAAGAACCGCTCAATTAGATGCCGCTATGCCCGACCATCGGGCCTAATTCAAAGGTATGTCCAAAGGCATAGAGCAGAGGCTTGTACATGGCAAGATTCACACCGCCCCTGCCGTTCGTCCAATCTTTGCGGACATGAACAGCCAGAATTCGGGTGATCCACAGATTCAACTCATCGAGATGTTGCACCGTATCGACTCTGCACTCGATGTTGACCGGGCATTGCTCAATGAGCGGTGAGGCGACATGCTGCGCCGGTGTTGTGGTCAGACCGCAGACCGCTAGCTTATCGGTATCGACGCCGGAAAGGCTGCCGCATTGCCGGGCAATGCCACGCATGTCGGGCGTGAGCAAATTCACCACAAATTCGCCCCTCTTGGCAATGAGTTCGTTGGTGTAATTGTCGATGAGCACCCCAGCCGCAAGCCGAGAAAGCGAACCGGGAAGTGGGGTGATAGAGGCGTTGGTCGAAACGTTGACGCGGCCATCAGGGCCAAGTACGCTGACCAGGGCAAGAGGCAAGCCATAGTGCAGATATTCGCCATAGGTTCCGGTGTCGATCACAGTCCGCATCGGTGCTTCTCCTTGAGATATTGATTATAGTCTCACGCGGGCGCGGGAATAGTTGGGTGAATTGCGTCAGACTTGTAAAGATTAGCACATCAGAATAGTACGCCGCCATGATCGAGATCACTGATTTTTAGTAATAGCACTTCCTTTCTACCTAAAAATAGATGATCTGGGCCCCGGCAGCGCGTCTCTTATCCCGTGATGGTGTTATATCCAAAGCCAGTCCATCGCAGATAGACCACGATTTTCTGATTCGCGGAATCTATGGTTTCCTGCGGGATTGCATGCACCCCTACGGGTACTTATCGTCTCTCACACGAGTTCGATCGTGTGCCAATCCGCCGCCCGTGAAAAGGCGGTTTTCTCAGAAGCTTCAATGACAATGGCAAAACTACGCGTGGTCGTGACCGGCATCGGAGCAGTCAGCCCGGTCGGTCACACAATCGAAGATACCTGGAATAACGTGATCGCAGGCCGGCCCAACGTGACCCCGATCACTCGCTTTGATGTCAGCGATTTGCGCACACAGTTCGCCTCGCAGATCACAGACCTGGATTTGACCGATCGCCTGGATGTCCGTGTGGTACGGCGTCTGGATGATTATGTTTGCACAGCGCTCTACGCTGCCGTGCAGGCGGTGGAAGACTGCGGCATCGATTTTTCGCAGATCGACCCGACCCGCGGGGGCGTGATCATCGGCTCGGCGATCGGCGGCATCAGCGCCGTTTTGAAAAACTACGATGTTTTGCAGCAAGAGGGTGTGCGTCGGGTCAGCCCCTTCGCCATCCCATCGATGCTGATCGATTCCGCTCCCGGCCAGATTGCCATCGAGTACGGCTTACGCGGCCCCAACCTCGGCGTCGTCGGCGCCTGCGCCTCGGGCAACTATGGCGTAGGCGAGGCTTATTACGCAATCGTACGCGGAGACGCCGATGTGATGGTGACGGGCGGCGTTGAGTGCGGCGTCAATCGCTACACCATGGCCGGGTTCGAGCGCGCCAGGGCGATGTCGGCCCGGAATGGCGATCCCAACAAGGCGTCTCGCCCGTTCGACGCCGAGCGGGATGGCTTTGTCATCGGCGAAGGTGCGGCCATTCTGATCCTGGAGCGCCTGGAACATGCTCTTGCCCGTGACGCCAAAATCTATGGTGAGGTGATGGGATATAGCGCCACCGCCGACGCCTATCATCTCACGGCGCCCCACGAAGATGGCTTGGGTGCAATCGAAGCCATGGAGGTGGCCCTGCGCGGGGCGGACCTGAGCCCCGCCGATATTGATTACATCAATGCGCATGGCACCAGCACCCCTCTAAATGACGCCGCCGAAACGACAGCGATCAAAAAGGTGTTTGGCGAAACCGCTTACAGCATCCCGGTCAGTTCCACGAAATCGGTGACCGGCCATCTCCTGGGGGCGGCAGGCGCATTCGAGGCGGTCTTCTGCTTGCTTGCCATGCGCGATAGCATTGTGCCGCCGACGATCAACCTCGATGTGCCGGACCCTGCCTGCGATCTGGACTATGTGCCGCATCAGGCGCGGCCGCATCAGGTGCGATTTGCCGCATCGAATTCATTTGGCTTTGGCGGCCACAATAGCTGCCTGGTCTTGGGGGATTACAGAAATGGCAGTCAATAACGGTCGATATGCGCCCATGCGACGCTACGGTCATATCACAGGTTGGGGCAAAGCCGTTCCCGATCGGGTGGTGACGAACAGCGAACTGGCGCAGATCGTTGATACCAGCGACGAATGGATATCCTCGCGCACCGGCATCCGCCAGCGCTATGTGGCTGTGGATCCGCGCGAGACATCGGCCACCCTGGGCACGCGAGCGGCGCGGGCGGCATTGGAATCGGCGGATTTCCCGGCGAATCGTGTCGATCTGATAATCTGCACCACCTCTTCGCCTGAGCATATTTTTCCATCAACCGGCTCGATCATTCAGGATGCCCTGGGCGCAACGCGGGCCGGGGCCTTCGATGTCAGCGCCGCCTGTTCAGGCTTCGTCTATGGGCTGAGTCTGGCGCAAGGGATGATCTCTTCCGGCCAGGCTGATGCCGTGCTGGTGATCGGCACCGAGACGCTTTCGCGGATCATCGACTGGTCGGATCGCACCACATGCGTGTTGTTTGGCGATGGCTCTGGCGCCGTGTTGATGCAGGCCAGCACCGTTCCCGGCGGCGTGCTATCGACGGCATTGGGCAGCGACGGCTCAGGCGGCGATCTATTGACCGTTCCGGCTGGCGGGAGCAAACAACCGGCCACACTGGATACCGTCGCTGCGGGTCAGCACTTTATCAAGATGGATGGTCGAGCTGTCTTCCGCTTCGCCACACGCGTCATGGCCGACGCCACGCGCGAGGTGCTGGAAAAGGCGAATATGAGCATCGATGACATCGATCTCGTCATCCCGCACCAGGCGAACGAACGCATCATCCGTTCGTCCATGAAGGCGTTGGGGCTGCCGGACGAGAAGGTCTTTATCAATCTGCAAAACTATGGCAACACCTCCACCGCCTCCATCCCCATCGCCCTGTGCGAGGCGATCGAGCAAAAGCGGCTCAAACCCAACGACAATGTCGTCATGGTCGGTTTCGGGGCTGGTCTCACCTGGGCGGCCACTGCAGTGAAGTGGGCGGTGCCCGGCCTGAAAGATGTCCCGGTGTGGCGGGCAGGCCAGCGCACGGCTACCTATGGCCTGGCGCAGGTGCGCTCACGTTTCCTGAAATTCAGCCGTCGGGTCGAGGGCAGCCTGCTCACCGAAGAAGGGGATGGCTGGAACGAAGTCGTGGCCGATCGCATCGAAGGCTGGCGCAAAACCCGCAAGGATTGAAGATTAACGATTGAGGATTGATTCTCTGTTGCCGAGTTCGGACTAATCCTTAATCATCGACCTCTATTTGCCTCGATTGGTCATTGCACCCTGCCTCCATGACTGAGCACGAACGCCCCGCAGTCACGGTCGATGTCTTTGCGCTGACCTTTCTGGAAAATGATCTCCGCGTCCTGCTGATTCAGCGAGCCAGACCGCCGCATGCCGGACATTGGGCGCTGCCGGGAGGCTTTGTCGAACCGCATGAGCCGCTGGCAAAGGCGGCGGAGCGAGAGTTATTCGAGGAGACCGGGCTGAAGGTCAATCGACTGGAGCAACTCCATACCTTCGGGGACCCAGGTCGAGACCCCAGGGGTTGGGCGATCAGCATCGCCTTTATTGCGCTTGTCGCCGCCGACGCCGCGCGATTGATTGGCGACGATGAGGAAGTCATGGCTATCCAATGGCATCCGGCGCATGATTTGCCCCCGCTGGCTTTCGACCATGTTCAGATTATCGATCACGCCATGCAGCGCCTGCGAGAACGAGCGGATGATCTGGCGTGGCTGGGACAGGCCTTGCCAGCGCGCTTCACGCTGAGCGAATTGCAGCGGCTTTATGAACTTGCTGGCGGCCAGGAAGTCGATAAGCGCAATTTTCGCCGTTGGGCGTTCGCCCAGGGTTGCCTGGAAAAGACGGAAGCTATGCGCTATGGCGATCACCGGCCAGCGCACTTGTATCGGCTCAAATCCGTCCCCTGAGCGCAACCCGACCGCAAGTGATTTGGCCGCAACCGGCGGCTGCGCTATGATCTCAGGCAACTAAATTTTACGCACTCGTAGTTTACACACAGAATTGCTAACACACTTCAGGAGCATGTCATGGCAGACGTCGCCAAAGTAATCGAACTGGTCGGGTCATCGTCCACAGGTTGGGAAGATGCCGCGGCGCGGGCCGTGAAAGCCGCAGCCGTCACCCTGCATGGCATCACCGGCATCGAAGTCACCAACATGACGGCGAAAGTCGAGAATGGCGAGATCGTCAATTATAAGACCACGGTAAAGGTGGCGTTCGGCGTGGATGGCTAAGCCGTCAGTCAACCTCGACGATGATGGGCACGATGATCGGGTTGCGCCGGCTGGTTTGATAAAAGAATCGACCGAGGCTCTGGCTGGCGGTATTTTCGAGCGCGGTATTGCTGCGCTTGCTCTTGCGTAGCGCTTTGGCCAGAGCGTCTCGCGCTTCGTTCAGGGTGGCGTCAGCCTGCTCTTTGTAGATTGCGCCGCGGGTGGCGATATCGATCTTGCCCGCCAGTTCACGCGTATTTTTGTGAATGGGGATGACAGCCACGACAAAACCATCGCGCGCCAATGCGTCTCGTTCACTCAGCACTGACGGCCCCACATCGCCCACGCCTGAGCCATCCACAAAAACATAACCGGCCGGAACCTGTTCCGCGACCTTGAAGCCATCGTGATTGATTTCCAACACGTCGCCATCGCGTAGGGAGATGATACGCTCGCGGGGAATGCCCATCGCCTCGGCCAGCCGCGCGTGCAAATGCAGATGCCGGGGTTCGCCATGCACAGGGATGAAAAAGCGCGGTCGCACCAGGGCCAGGATTAGCTTCATCTCTTCCTGGCTGGCATGGCCGGACACATGCACGTGGGCGATGGGTGGGTTGTTGACTTCAGCTAAGTCGACCCCCCTCAAGTCATTCACTTAAGTCATACCCCCTAGGATGTAGTCTGGGGAGAAATCTGCTACCTGAAAACGTTTGATTTCAACTCCATCGATGGTGAAGCAGAC
>JAGFJG010000016.1 GCA_024102915.1 Caldilineales bacterium | reverse complement strand
GTTCACATAGCGAGCTTTCTTGCGCACCGTCACCGTGAAGTTGCCAACATAGCCTTCCACCCGCTCCACCTCGCTCCAGGTGAGCATGGTGATATTCGGGTGATTGCCCGCCGACACCATTTTCGGGGTGAGGATGCAGGCCGAGCAGTCGAGGGTGGGGAAGGTCTTGTCGAACTGGGCCATGTGACCCCCGATCGACGGCTCTCGCTCTACCAGATACACAGGGAACCCGCTGTCGGCGATCTCCAGCGCCGCCTGAATGCCGGCGATGCCGCCGCCGACGACCAGCGTGGCGGGATGGATCGGCACGGTCAGCGGGGCGAGCGGCTCGTGCAGAGCGACGCGCTCCACACCGCCAGCGATCATCGCCTTGGATTTCTCGGTGGCGATGGCTTTGTCGGTGTGCACCCATGAGATTTGCTCGCGCAGCGACACCATTTCGCACAGGAATGGATTCAGTCCGGCATTGGCGCAGGCCTTGCGGAAGGTGGCCTCGTGCAAGTGTGGCGAGCAGGCCCCGACCACGACGCGAGTCAACTCATGTTCCTTGATGTCATCCTCGATCAGTTCCTGGCCCAGGCTGGAACACATGAATTGGTAGTCACGTGACACCACGACGCCCTTTGCGGCCAGCGCCTCGCCCGCCCAACGCGACACCTCAGCCACATCCACGGTTCCGGCGATGTTGGAGCCGCAATGGCAGATATAAACGCCGATGCGTTCTTTCTTGGTTTCCATCGCTCAGACCTCCTTCACCGGTTCGGGCATGGGCAGCGCGTCCTTGCCGGGTTTTGTGCGCTGGGGCTTGGCTGGCGGTTCCGCCCCGATCTTGCTCAGGGCGGCGTCGGCGCTGACGAATTCCTTGCCGAACCCCAACTGCCGGGGCGGGATGCCAAGCGCCAGACCCATCAACTGGGTGAAATAGAGGATAGGGATTTTGTACTTCGTGCCGAAGTATTTGTTCACGGCATCCTGATAGCCGTCCAGATTAAGCTGGCACATGGGGCAGAGGGTGATGATCACGTCGGCCTCGTAATCCGCCGCATTTTTGAGCAGGCGGTTGATCAAATCCAATGCCACCGGCTCGCTGATCTGGGTCATGTGACCGCCGCAACAATGCGCTTTCACCGGATAGTCGACCACCGTCGCGCCCAGGGCCTCCATCAGGTGGTCGAGGCTGGTGGGATATTCGGGGTCGTCGTAAGAGCCGCTAAAAGCGGGGCGCACGATCAAACAGCCGTAATAGGGCGCCACGCGCAAATTGTAAAGCGGTTTCGTCACCTGGGCGGCGATGTTTTCCATGCCCACATCATTGGTGAAGATGTCGAGGAGATGGCGCACATGCACGCTGCCGGGATCATACTTGAGTCCGCCAGCCGCCAGGGCCATATTGGTTTTCTCGGCCAGGGGTGCATCGCTGTCCAGATATTTGTCGGCCTTGCTCAGGTTGAGGAAACAGGCGCTGCACGGGGCCACAAGCTGGTTCGGCTTTTGGGGAGTGCCGCCGCCATTTCCGTGCAGGCTGAGCTGCTGGGCCAGGGCCAGGTTGCGAGAGATCAGGGCATAGGCCGGGATCAGGTCGATGGCGATGTATTCGGTGGCGCCGCAACAGTTCCAGTCCGGCGTTTCCACCAGATCGACATCGAGCTTCTCGGCCACGGCGAGCGCCGAATCTTGATAAGCGCTGGCGTTTCGTTCCAGTGAGCAGCCGGGATAGTAACCATATTTCATAGTCTGCCTCCGTCGGCGGCTGCGCTTAGTTCTTTGGCTTTGCTGAGAATCGCTTTGAGTTGGCCGATCCCCTCGATGCGTTTGGGCGTGATATCCATGCGCCCCCGCCGTAACATGCTCAATCCGAACCCGGCCATTTTCACTGCGCCCAAGGGATGGTGTTTGAGATGGTAGCGGGTGGCCAGCCCCAACTCGAAGCTGCGCCCATAGTTCTCCACGAAATCGATAAAGGTTTCGGAGAAGTCGGGTGCATCCGCGGCGGTGGACTCATGGTACAGCCCCTCGCGGATGGCCATGCGCTTGAGCGTGTACATGAGGTCGGTGATGTGCACGTCCTGGGGACAGCGCACCATGCAGTAATAGCAGGATACGCAATACCAGGGCGTGTTGCTGCGCAGTACTTCCTCCTTCATCCCCGCCTCGATCATGGCGAAGAGTTGGCGCGGCGTGTGCTCCATGTCCGGGCCGGAGGGACAGGAACCGCCGCAGGTGCCGCATTGCACGCATGACTCCAGATGGGGGTTACCCCCCGGCGTCCTGGCGATCACCTCATCAATGAAGATGGGAGGCGACGCCCTTGATGCACTGCCTTGTGCGACCATAACGTTTGCTCCTTTGAACACGGCAATGACAGATTGCCAATCTCTGACCGAAGCCGGTGATCGTCAATCCATCTCCATGATGATCCAGCTAGGCTGATGCGATGTTAGCCCCAGCGTTGTGGCGCAGCCCGGCCGGTGTTGGTATGCCAGAAGGTCGTGCGAAGAAAGCGTCCATGCGAGATTGCGACACTTCAAGCGCTTCTATTTTCGCGCTGCAAATGCGGTTTGAATATGACTTAGATCAGTTTTGGTGAACGAATTCACTTTTTTGTCGGACTATTGCGTGATTTTTCGCTAAATGTTCATCGCTACCCTGCCCGACTCGGCATCACCCTGTTTCCCGACCTGCGGCCCCCCGATCGTCGTCCTCTCATCCCACGAACCCAAATTTATTTTTGATTAACCTGACATAGATCATATCGGATTTCCATTAATCTTGCTATCATGTTAGTATACATTTGTACAAGGGGAGTACGAGATGTGCACTAAGATGTATTTGCTGCATCTGCTGCACAATTGGTAATCACCCCGCATCCACCCCATCGCTGCATTGCTTTTTTCACTTAGAGGAGGAATAGCAATGAAAGGAAGATACACGATTTTGGGCGCTTTGGCGCTTGCATTGGCCCTGCTGCTCGTGGTGAGCGGCGGTTCTGCGCAAGCGGCTGCGCCTGACCTCAACCCAGTTTGTCCGCAAGCATCGCTGATAGGGCCGGCGTTGCAAGGCGGAGAACTGCCGGTCAAACTATTCATGCCCTACCAGTTATCACCGTGCACGGGTGTGGCCGTAGAAGTGCCGTTCCTGGATCGTTGGGCGAATTCTCCGCACAATGACCATGACGCTGAAGCTTTCCGGCACTGGGATGATGCCGGCGTCGTTCAAACGAGCTGCGCCAAGTGCCACAGCACGCCAGGCTACCTGGACTTCTTGGGCGCGGATGGCAGCGCCGCTGGCTCTGTTGAAGTAGCGCCTCCTGTGGGGTCTACAGTCGAATGTGTGGCCTGCCACAACGACGTCACCCTGCACAAGACAAGCGTCAAATTCCCCTCTGGCGTTACTATCGAGAACCTGGGCGATGAATCCCGCTGTATGGAATGCCATCAAGGACGTTCGTCTGGACCGCAGGTTGACACCTATCTGGAAGGGAAGGGCATGACTGCTGATGTGGACGCAGTCGAGCCAACCGCTTCCTTCCAGAATATACATTACTTCGCTGCGGCGGCGACGCAATACGGCGCACTGGTGCATGGCGGCTATGAATATGAAGGCATGAGCTACGATATCAACTTCCGCCATGTCGAACAATACGATCAGTGTTACGAGTGCCATGACATGCACACGCTGGAACTGAAGCTCACGGAGTGCCAGGAATGCCACGCCGATGTCGAATCAGCAGATGATTTCGATATGGTGCGCATGATGGGCTCGCTGGCCGATTATGACGGCGATGGTAATGACGAGGAAGGCGTGGGCGAAGAGATCGCAGGTTTACAGGCGCTTCTTTACGGAGCAATTCAGGATTATGCAGAGGAAGTGTCTCAGAAATGCATCGTTTACGATTCGAGTAGCCATCCCTATTGGTTCGTCGATGCAAACTGCGATAACGTAAAGGATGATCCCGCCGTAAACTACAATGCCTATACTGCTCGCCTGATGAAAGCGACATTTAACTATCAGGTTGGTCAGAAGGACCCCGGCAAGTTCGCCCACAATGGCAAGTACGTCATCCAATTGCTGCATGATTCGATCGGCGATCTGAATGAGGCCATCACCAATAAGGTGGACATGAGCAATGCCCATCGCATCGACCCCGGCCACTTCGCCGGTTCCGAGGAAGCATGGCGGCATTGGGACGGGGATGACTACGAAGTGCCCGGAAGCTGCAGCAAATGCCATAGCGCCGACGGCATTCCCTTCCTGGTCAAAGAAGGCGTCAGCATCACCCAGGAAGCCGCCAACGGCATGATGTGCACCACCTGTCATAACGGCGAATCCTGGCCGGACCGCTGGGTGTTCGATGAAGTGACCTTCCCGAACGGCGCTGATGTCAGTCTGGAGAAGGGCGGCGACAAGGACAATAACCTGTGTATCCAGTGCCACCAGGGTCGCGCCTATGGCGGCCAGATCGACGATGCCACAGCCGGTGTCGGTGATGATGATCTTGACACTGGTCAGGGCTTCATCAACGTCCACTACTTCGCTGCGGGCGCTACGCTCTTCGGCAATGTCACCAACGGCATCTACGAGTTCGAAGGCAAGACCTACGTCGGCCAGAACAAGCATCCGTTCGGCGGCAGTATGTTTGCAACCTGCGAAGACTGCCACAATGTGCACGAACTTGAGGTCGAGTACCAGGCTTGCACCGCCTGCCACGGCCCGCTCGGCAGCCCCGATGATCTCAAGAACATCCGTTGGGCCACCACACCTGACTACGATGGCGATGGCAACACCGCTGAAGGCGTCAATGGCGAATTGGAAGGACTTGCAGCAGCACTCTACGCGGGCATGCAGACCTACGCCACCGCCAACCCGGTTTCCGACGACATCGTCTACGATGGCAGCCGCTATCCTTACTGGTTCAATGGTTCGGGCGCTCGCTATAGCACCTGGACGCCTCGCCTGCTGCGCGCAGCCTACAATTACCAGTACTTCCTGAAGGATCCAGGCGCTTTCGCTCACAACAACAAGTACGTCGGTCAGGCTCTCTTCGACAATCTCGAAGATCTGGAGATGTCCGACTACGCCGATGGATTGACCACTGGCAAGACCCGACCCCAGTAAAACACATCCATCACCCCTGTCTACACCGTACGATCGGGCGCTCCACCTGGAGCGCCCGATTGTTGTTTATGCGATTTTGTTGCGACCAGGAAAACCTGATATTCAATCGCTATAATCAGGAAAGACGAACCTCTAAAATCACCATCATGTTAGGCTGGCAAGAGCGATTGCATCTGCTTGAAAATATAATTCGCGGCTCGTTTTGGGCTGATCCTGACCAATAAGTCCATGAATCGTGCGTCCCGCCCCACGAAAATGCTGTACCGATCTTTCTCGATGCCATCGAGGATGATTTGCGCCGCTTTACTGGCGGCCAATGGCCGAAACGACCTCTGGCTGTCTTCACTGGAAACATTTAGCGAGTCCCCGACGCCCGAATTGGCGGCAATATTGGTGCCAATAGCGCCGGGAAATACGACGGTGACTTTGACGTTGGTATTCAGGAGTTCGGAGTGCAATCCCTCGGTGAATAACTTGATGGCCGCTTTCGTGGCTCCGTAGATCGTCTGTCCGGGGACAGGCAGGTATCCGCCCATGCTGGATGTGTTTGAAATATGCGCTTCGGGTCTCTTTAGAAGGTGGGGTAAGAATGTTTTGGTCATGTAAAGAGTTCCATAGAAATTGACATTCATCACCTGCTCGATGGCGGCATAATCCAGATCGTTGACACGAACGAAGGGTTGGATGATCCCGGCATTGTTGATGAGGCCATCTACGGCTCCATGCCTGGCAATGACCTGTTCGGGGAGCGACGCCACCGCATCTCTGTTGGTGATGTCTACCACATAGGTTGAAAGGCTGCCCCTTTTGTCGCCTGCCAGTTCGATTGTTTCCTGCAGTGCAGCTTCACTGATGTCGACGGCTGCTACGCTGGCGCCTCTGACAAGCAAGTTCAAGACAAGCTCGCGCCCCATGCCATTCCCGCCGCCCGTAACCACGATGATTTTATTTTTGACTCTCACTTTTCTCCTGTCCTATGAAGCGATGTGGGAGTGCAATCTTTCGATGATCCAATCTTACTGCTCCTGGGCATCCTCGCGTTCCAACCGCCGATCTAGCTCTCGCTTCAATAGATAGAGAGCGCCGATGGCGAAGGCGATGGCGATGACGGCGACCACCATCGCTTGCCGCCGGAACAGGTTTTCAGCGGCGGCGGAGTCAGCGCCTTGTTTGGCCTCATTCGCCAGGCTTGCCGCTTCGTCGGTCTTTTCCTTCACCGTTGCCAGGTCGGTGGTATGCTGCAAAGCCCGCGCCGTGATCAGTTTTGTATTCGATTCCTGCAAGCGGCCCTCCTCGTCCAATACAAGCATGCCCAGGCGTTTCACCCCTTCCACCCGGTTTTCTGCTTCCTCGTAAGCTGCGTCCGCTTGCGTGATATTGTCATAGATTGATTGAACGATCTGGCCTTCCGGGCTGTCTTCGGGATGACACGAACCACAGTGTCGCGGCTCTGAACCCAGATACATCGAGTCGTCGGGCACGCCCACATCATAGCGGCCATGGCAGGTCACGCATTCAGGGCCGCCCTCGACATTGGCGTGGGCGCTTTGCAGATAATGTTCTTGCGTGGCGGAATGGCAGCTTCCGCAGACATTGCTCACCTCATTGAAACCCGGAGGCGCAGCCCCGTGGGTGCCATGACAGGTGGCGCAATTGGGCGCCCGGAAATCCTGATGATCGAGCAGAGCGATGCCGTGCACACTTTCACGGTAGAGGTCATACTGGTCGGTGGGGATGCCATAAGGCCGCATCAATTCCTGATCAGAATGGCATCCGGCGCACAATGCTGGCACATTACTGGCATAAACCGTGGAAGCCGGGTCATTGGCCTTGAGGATTTTATGCCCGCCGTGGCAATCGTAACAGGTCGTGACCTTCTCATCGCCGCGGGCAAGCTGGATGCCGTGGATGCTTTCCTGATACTTGGCCCACTGGTCGGTGGGCAGATCATATTGGCGCATTAAATTCACGTCGGCGTGACAACTGGCGCACAGTGCTGGAATGTCAGCTTTATCAGGAGCGCCGATATAACCCGCTGCCGGGTCCATTGATTCATTGACGGTAGAGGCAGTGGGGTCGCCGCCGTGGCAATCCGCGCAAGAGACATCACGCTCGGCATGGATGCTCATCGCCCAATCGGCGGTCACCTGCCCCTGCGCTCCTTCCAATGCCTCGTGGCAGGCTACGCAGGAATCCGTGTCCTGTACCGGCGGGTGGGGAATGGGCGTGGGGATGGGGCCGCTGGCGATCGGTTCCGCTGCCTCAGGCGCTGCTTCGGTGGATTGGTGACAGGCCTGGCAGATGTCATTGCTGCGCCCGGCATGGTCGTCAGGGATTTGGGGTGCGCCGCCGAACCCCTGTTCGTGGCAACCCAAACAATCATCTCGCCCCACCAGTGTGTGAGGGATGTTGGGCGCTCCGCCTTCACCGCTTCCACCAACTGTCATCGTGCCACCAGGCTGATGACAGGCCTGACAAATCTCTTCTGTGCGCCCGGCGTGGTCGTCAGGCATTTGAGGTGCGCCGCCCACGCCTTCCTGATGGCAGGCCAGGCATTTATCGTGACCTTCCAAAGTGTGTGGTATCGCAGGCGCACCCGCGGCGGCGGGGATGATTTCACCGCCCTCGGCAGGTTGATGGCACTGCACACAGTTCTCGCGCCCCTCAATGGGATGCGGAATCTGCTCTGGGCCTGGGCCCGCAGCCGCAGCGCCGCTTTGCTCGGCCGCCTCTTCGCCGGTCAGGTGACACGAAGTGCAGATTTCATTTTCGAAGCCATCATGGCTGTCGGGGACCTGGGGCGCGCTGGCCAATCCCGTGCCGTGGCAAACCAGGCAGCCGCGGTAATTCTTGAGCGGATGCGGGATCGTTGGGGGCGTGCCTTGCGCCAGCGTCAGGGTCGATGCGATACCGGCGGCAATCAGCAGCACCGATAGGATAAGCAGGCGAGTGCGAAGCCGATGGTTCATGACATTGCTCCCTGTGCTAGCTTAGCCAGCCCCATATCGTGAATCCGACAATGCCAGCCACGCAGATAACGCCCACCGCCAGAGCCACAGGACGTTTCCTGAGTTCGACATAGGGGCTGCGATCGATGAATGGCAGTAATAACAAGAGAATGCCGCCGATGATGGGCAAAGTGACGCCGATGATGCGAGGCACTACTTTCAAGGCCTGGTAGAGGAAAAGAAAATACCATTCCGGTTTTGTGTGTTCGGGCGTACGCAGGGGGTCGGCCGGTTCCTCCAATCCGCCGGGGAAAACGGATGCCAGTACGATTAATCCGGCCAGCATCAGATACCAGGCGATCATTTCATCGAGTACATAATTCGGGAAGAAAGGCAGGAGCCTCTTTTTGCGCGACTGGTCATCCACTTTTTCACGTTTGGGGTCAGCAAGGCCCTGTTGGTGCACCATCGTGATATGGATGACCAGCACCAGCGCCAGAGTAACCGGGAGTATGAGTACATGGATGCCGAAAAATCGGGTCAGGGTTGCTGCGGTGATGTCAGCGCCGCCGCGCAGGAAGGTGAGCAGTTGCCCGCCCACGATGGGCAACGCCCCGGCGATCTCGCTTCCTACCACTGTCGCCCAGTAAGCCCGTTGGTCCCAGGGCAAGAGATAGCCTGTGAAACCGAACACCAGGGTTACGCCCAACAGGACTACGCCAAATACCCACGTCATCTCTCTGGGCTTCTTATAAGCTGCCTGGAAGAAAATGCGCAGCAGATGCAGTACGCAGAACAGCACCATGAGATTGGCGCTCCAGGCGTGAATGCTGCGGATCAGCCAGCCGAAGCGCACGTTATTCATAATGAAAAGAATGCTGTTAAAAGCTGAATCGGGCGATGGCTGATAGTAAATAGACAGCAGGATGCCGGTTGCGGCTTGGACGATGAAAAAGAAGAGTGTGATCCCGCCGAAATAGAAAGTTTTGGCCGAGCGCGGGATCTCGACGTGAAGCAGCGCCTGGATCAGTTCATTGGCACGGTAACGTGTATCCACCCAATCCCACATCCGGTTAAAGCTCGATTTCTTAGCCTCCATGTCGCCTCCTGCGAATTGATCGATGAGATTTAGGCGGGTGAGACGTAAACGGTATCCTGCTCCACGACGAGGGGCAATTCAGGCAGAGGCGTGGGTGGCGGGCCAGAGATTACAGCGCCATTGATGGCGT
Source organism: Caldilineales bacterium (assembly GCA_024102915.1). GTDB lineage: Bacteria > Chloroflexota > Anaerolineae > J102 > J102 > JAGFJG01. The sequence continues at coordinate 78,577 of JAGFJG010000016.1, read as the reverse complement.
TGAATCGTCCATCATGGCAGGGGCAAAGAATGAATTGCCTTCTATCGTCCCATTCCACAACGCAGCCCAAATGCGTGCAGACGGCTGAGTAGGCGGTTAATCCGCCTTGATCTGTGTTTACAATTATCACTGGTTTGCCATCCACCGGCACAACCTTGCCCTGCCCCACAGGAAATTCTTCGGTCGATCCTACCGGCACCCGGCCAGCGCCTACTGTCGACGCCTGCTTAGGCGGCCACAAATAGCCGATCACGGGCGTGAGAACGCCAACGGCTGTGACCAGCCCGGAAAAACCCAACAAAAGCTTCAGGAATCCACGACGATCGGTTTTCTGCTCGTTGTTGAAAATCTGAACTGGGTCTTTCACGTGAGTCGCCTCCGTTCAAGATAGTGGCAAGTTTGGCCTTATAAACTATTCCCGACTGTCAGCCTGAACTGACACGTTAAAATAGAATAGCACTCGTTTCTAAGTTGCGACATGATCTTTGTCATAATTGGAGGTAATTTTTGCACTTGTTTCGACTTCGATGGACTATTTCTTGATGCAACAAGGCATATTCGGATGCACGCGCGGCAGATTATCCTCCATGATGAAGGGTCTGTCCGATCCATGTGTCACAATTTGCGCACTAGGAACCTGATTAATATCATATTCACATTTCTCATTCTGCGTTATAATGCCCTAATCATTCCCTGGATTCTTTGTAAAGCATGACATTGCACTCGCAGCGCTGGCGCCGCCTTCTTCCTATTGCAGCTCTGACAGCGCTATTAATCCTGGCGATCCTCGTCCTCAATAGCTGTCGTCGCGATTCCGGGCCGGAAGGGACGCCCACACCCACGCCGACGCCCTTTTTCACGCCCACGCCGCCAGCTGATGCGATCGCGGCGGGTTTGGGTCCAGCGCCTTTGGATAGCCTGGATTACGTGCATCCGCCGTTTGGGGATGGGGCCTGTGGCGCGTGCCATGATCTCAGCGGGTCGGATCCAAAACAGTTGTGGGGGACGCAGGATGCTGTTTGCCGGGATTGTCACTGGCAGGATTTGCCCGATCCCGAATCGCCGGTCAGTCACCCGCACCAGCCATTCGCCCGCGGGGATTGCACCTCCTGCCATAATCCCCACGCCAGCGCCTATCCCGCGCTCATGGTCACGAATGTCAATGACGCTTGCAATGAGTGTCACAAGGATTTGGGTGGCGAGATCGATCAACCGCATCCCGACCTGGCCGCGGGCGAGTGTAATCTTTGCCATGTGTCGCATGGTTCCGACAATGCCGCTATCCTGCGCCAGCCTCAGCAGAAATTGTGCGGAACCTGCCATACCGATCAGACGGATCCGTCCATTAGCTTCGCCAGCCATGCCCAGGATGAAAACATCCAGTGCAGCCTATGCCATGATCCGCACGACCCCCATCCACCCTCAGAGATGACGCTGGACCGGGAAGCCTGCGAACAATGCCATACCGATCTGCCGGAGCCGGACAGCTTCAGTCATCCGCACCAGCCATTTGCCGAAGGCAAGTGCTCTGATTGTCATGGCGGATTCCACCAGGGGCCGGATGCACCCTTGCTGGCCGAGACCCAGGCGGCATCTTGTAACGAATGCCATCAAGATCACGGGCAGATGGTGAGCCAACCGCATCCCAGCCTGGCCGTGGGTGAATGTCTGCTTTGCCACGATGGGCATGGCAGCAACAACGCCAACCTCCTGGTGCAGTCGGAGGATGCGATCTGCAAGACCTGCCACACCGAGCAGTTCGACACGCAGCATACGTTCGCCAATCATTCCGCCGACAAACTGCCATCCTGCACCTCCTGCCATTCGCCGCACGAGCCGAAAACTTCGGGAACGCAGTTGGCCGAGACCTGCGTCGAATGTCATAGCGATATCGTGCTGGCTTCATCCGGCAGCACGCACGAACCGGTGGCCGCGGGCGATTGCGCACAGTGCCACACCGAATTCCACGGCAAGAGCAGAACGACCCTGGCGGCGGTGGCAAGCAATATCTGCACCGACTGCCATGACTTGCAACAGGGCGCTATCAAACATCAGCCGGTCGCTTCCGGGGATTGTACATCCTGCCATGTATCGCACAGCAGCAGTCACCCGGATTTGTTGCAGACTTCGGCGCGGCAGTTGTGCGGCGAATGCCATAGCGGCCAGGCCGCCACATTCGCCAACAGCAAACATTCCACCCAATTGCGCGAGCAATGCGCCGCCTGCCACAACGCCCATAGCGGCAACATCGATGGCCTGCTGAAAAATCGCACCAACGCCCTCTGCGAATCCTGCCATAGCGGTTTGCCGCACGGTTTCCATCCCGTCATCGGAGAGGGACTGTCCTGTGTAAGCTGCCACAGCCCGCACGGCACGCAGCATGACTTTGACCTGAGAGCAGCGGGCGACGCCCTCTGTATCGAGTGCCACTCATTCCAGGCTCCCTCCTCCCCACCCACCGCACGGAGATAGCCCACGATGAAGTCGATGCCTAGATTCGTGAGCAAGCTACTGAGGTTCGCACCTTTGCTGATCCTCACCGTTGTGCTGTTGCTATTGTTGAACGCCGGCAGCAGTAATTTGTGGCGCGTCACCGCGCTGCAAGGGGCTCCGTTCAATCCGCATGGCAATTACAGTGCATCGACCAGCAGTTGCATGACCTGTCATCAGCCGCATGTGTTGGTGACCGACCCGGAAACCGCCTGCTACTCCTGCCATCCCACGGCTCTGACGCATAAGCAGAATGAGTGCGCAACGTGCCATGAACCGCACGCCAAAACCGACAACGCCGCCCTTATCCAGAAGGCGATCTTTGGCAAAGAGGTGCGATTTGATGGCCGTCGCTTTGACGGCGGATCATGGGCTATCTGTGAGACCTGTCATACGACGACCAATTATCACAGCACATCGGCCAATAAGACCCATTACGAAGATCAGGATTGCACCAGGTGTCATCCGCATACGGATGGATTCTACGTCAACCCGCAGAGTTGCCGCGCTTGTCATGGTACGCCGCCGGGGAATAGCGCCCACAGCCGCCACGAACAGGCCGACATTGGCCTGGATAATTGCACCGCCTGTCATCCCAAAGTCAAGAACTGGACCGACAAGGGCCATTACAACGGCTGGGTCAACATGGCGGACAACAAGGACTTGAATCAGACTGCCGTTTGCAATGACTGCCACGGCACGCCGCAGGGCGTATTGGAAGCCAAGTCGGCGTGGCGAGCGAACCGCGAGATCGAGGATTGCACAGGTTGCCATAACAGCATCAAACCCGGCGTGTTGCACGGCAAGACCGCACCGGCGGTCGATCAGTTCTGGGCGGTCAATGGACATGGCGCAGCGTCTGGCGTTGATTGCCAGAGCTGCCACAATCCTGACGCCCCCCACTTTACGGATGCGTCCAACCCTCGACTGCTGGCTCCGCCAAACGAATTGTGCGCTCGCTGTCATGCCGACTCCAGCCGCGCGGGCATGGATGTCAGCGCCCACGGCAATCAGGCTTTCGACGCCGCCACACAAGACCCCTTTGTGGAGACATGCGTCAATTGCCACAACGCGCATGGCAGCAGCAATCTGAGCGCCATTCGCCCTCAGATTCGCAACAATCCGGTGGCTTTCCTGGCCCGGACCGGTGAGTTCAGCTTTGATCCGCCGGGCGACAACAACGCCAACGATCTCTGCGCCACCTGCCATACCACGACTGCGCACAACCGCAATCCCAGCAATTGGAATGAGAACCCCCACTTCGAGGGCGCCGACTGCACCTCTTGCCACAGGCACGAAACGGATGGCGTTCCGGGAACGGCGGATGCGTTTATGCCTGTGGGCGGATGCGACGCCTGTCATGGCACGCCGCCGCCGCCGGCCAGCCGCAATGATTATCCCCTCAACGAAAATCTGACTCCTCATCTCATCCATGCGGGTGATGATCCCGGCCAATATGGGCTGGAATGCAGCGCCTGCCACAATGATGCCGCCCCCGGTTACAGCGGTCACATCACCTCGCCGCCTTCGTTCCAGGATGTATTCTTCGATTCGCTGAATCCCGGCGGCAGCTATGATCGCACGTCGCGCACCTGTGCTACGGTGGGTTGCCACAGCAACGGCGCACCCAGCACTGGTCAACTGGTGTACAAGAATCCGGTTTGGGCGGAAGGCGCAACATTGACCTGTGCCGGATGCCATAATGATCAGACCAATCTCACCACAGGCAGCCATGGAAAACACCTGACGCCCAACTACAAAGACCGGGGCGATGATTCCATCGGGTGTTTCGAATGCCATAGCGTGACGGCGCAGAACAACAATAACGATGCCGTGGCGAATATCGACAATCATGTTGACTTCCAGAAACAGGTGGCGATGAATGTCAAGGACGTTTTCGGGCGCATCGATAATTCGGCCTTCCGATCGAATGATCTGACCTGCGCCAACAGCCTGTGCCATTCCGACGGCGCGGCCAGCCGGGAACAACCCGGCACGCCGAAGTTCAGCACCCCGCTCTGGGGCAATGCGGCCAGCGGCACATGCGGAACCTGTCACGGCGTCAATGCGCAGGATTTGACCAGCGGCGCGCACGCCCGCCACTTCGACAGCTCCAACCAGGGCCCCGGTATTCAGTCTTGCAATACCTGCCACAGCAACTACCCCAGCGAAGATCACGTCAACGGCAAGGTCAATTTTGCCGACGGCAAGACGTTGTCGAGCACTGCCGTCTGTAATGATTGCCATAGCGCTGGCGGCGCTGTGAATGGCGTGGCCGAGGCGAAGAGCAAGTGGTCGAGCGGCGGCGCTTTAAGCTGCGAAGGCTGCCACGATAACGCTCCGGCCATGGTCAAGGGCGTTCCCGCTCCCAACGTGGTAGGCGATGGTTCGACTTACGGCTTCGCCGTCACCGGCCACGGCAGTAAGGGTTTCGCCTGCATAACCTGCCATCAGAAGGGGCAGAACAGCATCCATTTCGATGGCGTAGCCCAAACTTATAAGGCCGCTGCTGATAATTACCAGCAGGCTCTCTGGCTTAATTTCGGCGGGCTGAACGTGCCAATCACCGATTCTGAATCCTATCAGAAGTCGAATTACGCACTGTGCTACACCTGCCATCTGGAACCCAACCAGGTGGGGATGGGGCCAGGATACAGCAACGCGTTGTTTACGCATTCCAATCCGCCGCCTGCCGGATATCCTCTTCAGGTCGATCCCGTCATCACGAGTTTCCGAAACGAGTCGGCGCAGGGCTTTTACTTCGGTAATGTGCCTGCCAACATCCATTGGGATCATCTCGACATGAACCAACTGGCCTGGGATAGCGACGGCGACGGCACGAAAGAATCGAAGCCAAGCTGCGTCACCTGCCACGATCCGCACGGCGTCAAATCGACGGCTGACGGCGTCAATTATCCGGCCATGACCTATGCCGACATAGGCATCACCCATGGTCAGGACGCCACCGGCGCCTTCGGTCAGGTTACGAAGACGGGTTACACCAACCGCTGCAACACCTGCCACCCCAGCGCCGGCATCAAGTATTACCGGCCACAGTAAGTTGAAAACTGATTGGGTATTGGGTATTTGGCCGATAGCCCCTAATATCCGATACCCAATTTACCAATACCTTTACCCCTCCCGCTGACTCACTTCAATGCCCTTCCTTTCCCGCCTGCCCATCGCGGCCCTCACCCTGGCCCTGGCGCTCCTTTTTCTTGCCGGAATTCCAACAACGCAAGCCGCCCCGCCAGCCCAGAGCGGCGATCCCAACAATACATGTCTTGCCTGTCATGGCATTCCCGACCGCGAGATCGAACTGGCGAATGGCGAGGTGATGTCGCTCTATGTCGATGCCGAAGTTTTCAGTGATTCGGTTCACGGGCAAGAGCACCTGACCTGCACCGCCTGCCATACAAATATCTCCGGTTATCCGCATCCGCCGCTCAATGCGAACAGCCGCCGCGACTTCCAGATCGACCGTTATGAGGCCTGTCGTAACTGCCATTCCGAGCAATACGACGCCACCCTGGACTCGATGCATGCCAAGTTGCTGGCGGGCGGCAACCGCGATGCGGCCATTTGCACCGATTGTCATGGCAGCCATGATATAAGCAATCCCCACGAACCTCGCCAGCAGGTTTCGGCCACTTGCAGCCAGTGCCACGCCACGATCTTCGATAATTATAAAGAAAGCGTTCATGGCGCCGCTTTGTTCGATGAGAGCAATCCGGATGTGCCCACTTGCGTGGATTGTCATGGGGTGCACAGCATGGAAGACCCGCGCACAGCCGAATTCCGCATCAAATCGCCGGAGTTGTGCGGCGAATGCCATGCCGATGAAGCATTGATGTCGAAGTATGGGATTTCGACCGATGTGTTCAATACCTATGTGGCTGATTTCCACGGCACGACGGTCACGCTATTCGAGCGGCAGTCACCCGATCAGCTAACCAACAAGGCAGTCTGTTATGACTGTCATGGCATCCACAATATCAAGGCGATCGATGATCCGAATGCCTTGGTCGTCAAAGAGAATCTGCTGGTGACATGCCAGCGCTGCCATCCCGATGCCGACGCCAACTTCCCCACCTCCTGGACCAGCCACTATATCCCGGACAAAGAACACAACCCCCTGGTCTACTACATCAACCTGTTCTATCTGCTGATCATTCCCGGCACGATCGGTTTCATGATCGCATTCGTCTCACTCGATGCCATCCGGCGCATCGTGGGCCGCATCTTTGGTCGGGGACATGACCAGGGACACGGAGGGGAGGGAGCATGAGCGCCAATTCTAAAGTGAAGGAGTATTATGTGCGTTTCGCCCGCATGGATCGGGTGGAACACCTGCTGCTGTTGGTTTCGTTTACGGTTCTGGTCATCACCGGCATCCCCCAGAAATACGCGCCCGCGCCCTGGGCGATGACGATGATCAATTGGATGGGCGGGGTCGAGACTGTGCGGATCATCCATCGCCTCGCCGCCATCATCATGATCATCGAAAGCGCCTATCACATTCTAGCTGTGGGATACAAGCTCTATGTCCGCCGCGTCTCGCCCGCTATGCTGCCTTCGTTCCAGGACGTGATCGATTTCATCGATGCCATCCGTTACAATCTGGGGTTGGCCCGTAATCGCCCCAAGTACGATCGCTATAGCTTTGAGGAAAAGCTGGAGTACTGGGCGGTGGTCTGGGGCACAGGGGTGATGGTGTTGACTGGGTTCATGCTCTGGAACCCGATCTCAATCACCCGGTTTTTCCCAGGCAGTTGGATTCCGGCGGCGAAGGCCGCCCATGGCGGCGAAGCCCTCCTGGCTTTTCTGGCGATTGTGGTCTGGCATATGTACAACGTCCATCTCAAGACCTTCAATCGCAGCATCTTCACCGGCAAGCTCACGCGCGAGCAAATGGAGCACGAACATGGCCGCGAGCTGGAACGAATCGAGGCCGGGGATGTCCGACCGGAGCCGCCGCGAGAGGTGATCCGCCGCCGTGAACGCATTTATCTGCCCTTCGCTTTTGTCTCGACCCTGATTTTCGTCGTCGTCCTTTACTTTTTCATCACTTACGAGCAGACTGCCATTGCCACCGTGCCGCCTCTGCCGGAGCAAGGCGAGGCATTCGTGCGAGCGACGCCGACGCCCACGCCCACGCCTGATCCAGAGCAGGCAATGACGGCTCGGCGGTCAGCAGCGCCGCCAATTCCCCATGCCATCAGCGAAGGACGCGAGGACTGTCTTTCCTGTCACGGCCTGGGCGCCATCCAACCCTTTACGCCTTTCCATGACGAGTTGGCTTTGGGGAATGAGACCTGCCTGAGTTGTCATGTATTGCTCGAAACGAACAATGGCGAACTCCCCACTGTCGAGGCGTTGGACATTCCCAGTTTTGCATCCTCGATCCGTCCCATCATCAATGCCAAGTGCGTCGCCTGCCACGGTACCAGCAGTTCACTCAACCTGATCAGCTATCGCAGCCTGATGCAGGGCGGAGCTTCCGGGCCTGTCATTATTCCCGGCGATCCTGATCACAGCCGCCTGTTGCTTGTACAGTCTATGCCCGTCGAAGCGCATCCCACCCGTCTTACGCCTGAACAACTGGAACGTGTTCGATTGTGGATTGCCGCCGGTGCGCCCAACAACTAGGTTCCGTTCCGAACGCTCCAGATTTGGATTGGCGGCTTGCATTGAATTTGAGTTATTATCAGCATTATCAGGGCGCTATTGTCGCCCGATGTCTGACTATCCCTCCGAGGTAATCCTTCCGTATGATCCGCCGATTCTTCCGCTGGGTGAGAGAACACTGGAAACTCACTCTCGTCTCGCTCTTCATTCTCTTGCTCATAGGCATGGCCGTCTTCGCGGGCGGCGTGACGGCCTGGGAATACACCAATAGCACGGAGTTTTGCGGCACCACCTGTCACACGATGCCGCCAGAATATGTCGCCTACCAACATTCGCCGCACGCCCGCGTGGCCTGCGTCGATTGCCATCTGGGCCAGGAATCGGTATTGCGGGCGTTGCCGCGCAAGGCGATGGAAGTGCGGCACGTTGTCTACGCACTGACCCAGGATTATGAGATCCCGATCTATGTGAGGAATCTTCGCCCTGCCCGCGATACCTGCGAACAGTGTCACAACCCAGACAAGTTTTCCAATGATTCGGTTAAGGAAATCCAAAGTTTTGGCAATGACGAAAGAAACACCGAACGCCGTACGATTCTCGCCCTGAAAACGGGCGGCGGCAGCTCCCGCGAGGGCCTGGGCCGTGGCATCCACTGGCATGTCGAAAATGAGGTCTGGTTCCTGCCCAACGATCCTCTCAAGCAGGATATCCCCTATGTGCGCGAGGTGGATGCTGAGGGGCGCGTCACCGAATACTACGATCTGGAATCGGATATCACGCCTGAGTATGTGGCCGAGAATGAGCAAAACCTGCGACGGATGGATTGTATCGACTGCCATAACCGCATCTCTCACAAATTCGAACACCCCAACCGTTCCATCGATGAGGCGATTTCCAAGGGCATCATCGACCCTAGCATTCCCTTTATCCGGGCCCAGGCAGTCAACATCCTCACCAGTAAACATGAAAGCCATGAGACTCTCAATGCCGCTGTCGAGAATCTGGATACGTGGTACAAGACGACTTATCCTGAATACTACGAGCAAAACCGAGCGCTGATCGCCAAAGCAATCGAGGAGATCAAGCGACAGGCCGGGGAGTCCTTCTTCCCGGAGATGCAGGTCGGTTGGGAGACGCATCCCAACAATGTCGGGCATCTTGAAGACCCCGGCTGTTTCCGCTGCCACGACGGCAAACATGTCAGCCCCGAGGGCGAAACCATCCGCCTGGAATGCAACATCTGCCATTCGATCCCGCGCGTGGCCGGTCCTGGTCTGCCCGCCCCTGTCATCGCCCTGGAAAGCGGTACGGAGCCAGAATCGCACATGGACAGCAACTGGTTGGCCCGCCACCGCGAAGAGTTCGATGAGACCTGCGTGGGCTGTCACAGCACGTACAATCGCGGCGGCTCCGATAATAGTTCCTTCTGCGCCAACAGCGCTTGTCATGGCACCAAATGGGTTTACGCCGGATTGAATGCGCCGGGTTTGCGTAGCTATTTGCCCGAACCGACAGAGTCGTCGGAGCCGGTGATCGAAGCGCCAACGCCGGATGCCGAATTCGTGCCGCGCATCCCGCACCCGCTGGATGATCAGCGCATCGGCCAATGTCTCAACTGTCATGGCCCCGACGGTCTGCGCCCCTACACCGAATTCCATGTGACCGAGGGATTTCCGGCGGAAGCCTGTACGGAATGCCACAAGCTGGCGCCTGTGCTGACCAACTAATAACCTAAACTGACGTTAGTTTGAGACCGCTACCTTTGACCAATCGTTGACGATAGACCATTGACGATGGACGATGGCGGAAGCACTGACAAAGCGAGTTCCATCGTCTATCGTCGGTCGTCCATCGTCGAGTAAAAAACTACTGTTCTTGTTGTGACTTCAGCCTAGTTTGTTATTCAAGCCCCCGGTGATGCACCCGTACCGGGGGCTTTGTTGTTGCCGGGGAACCCCGACATCGGTCGCAGCGTATTGAGATCGGCTTTGCCGCCGACGCGAGCGCCGTGCTAGAATAAGCGTTCGCATCAAAAGGGCGGTCTTACCACCGCCCTTAACCTTGTCCGGATATCACCTACGAATGAATCGTTCAACTCGCATCATGATCACCAGGCGTATTCGTCGCCGGGCGGAAGCCAGCCGCACCCCAGGCTGGGTGACTGTCGCCCGCATTACGGCGATCGCCCTGGTGGCAGCTTTGATTCTCACACTTGTATCGACAGCCGCTGCCGCCGCTGTGGCGGGCGGCGTCTATGTTTACTTCACGCGTGACCTGCCAGACCCCAGCAGCATCGTCACCGAACAGGAACATTTCGAGACGGTCAAAATTTACGATCGCACGGGCCAGCACCTGTTGTTCGAGAGCATCGATCCCCGGCCCTTCCGTGGCGACCGCACCTATATGGCCCTGGACGAGATCAGCCCTTACCTGATCAACGCCACCGTGGCGCTGGAAGATCGCTCGTTCTGGACCAACCCCGGCGTCAATCCGCGCGGTATCGCCCGCGCCTTTGTCCAGAATGTTCAGGGCGGCCAGATTCAGGGCGCGTCCAGCATCACGCAACAGCTGATCAAGCAGAATTTCTTCACGCTGGAAGAGCAATATGAGCGTTCCTATACTCGCAAAATTAAGGAAGCGCTCATGGCCGTGGAACTGACCAATCAGTTCTCCAAAGAACAGATTCTGGAATGGTATTTAAACAACAATTTCTACGGTAATTTCAGCTATGGGATCGAGTCGGCTTCGCAGATCTACTTTGGAAAATCAGCCAGCGAGATTGACCTGGCTGAAGCTTCCATGCTGGCGGCGCTGCCCCAGTTCCCCGGCCTGAACCCGATTCAAGCGCCTGAGGATGCCAAGCGGCGGCAGGGCAAAGTGCTCACCTCGATGGTCGAGGCGGGCTACATCACCCAGGAGCAGGCTGATGCCGCATTCGCCGAGGAACTCCAGGTGCGAGAATCCGCATTGGAACGCTTCGACATCGATATCGCCCCGCATTTCGCCCTGTATGCCCTGGAAGAGGTCAAGCGCAAGTTCAATACGCCCGAAGATCCCTTCTTTATCTGGCGCAACGGTCTCACGGTGATCACAACGCTGGACGTAGACATGCAGGAGAAAGTCGCCTGCATCGCCCGCCAGCGCATCGCTCATGTCAACGGCGAAAACCCCGACCTGCCCGGTTGCGAGAAGTTGGAACCGGCAGAGGGCATTCGAGTGATCAAAAATGATGACGAGGCCAAGGTGTCGAATGCCGCCGCCGTGGTGCTTGATGCCAAGACCGGCGAGATATTGGCAATGCTGGGGTCCCTGGACTACAACAATGCTGAGATCGATGGCGAAGTGAATATCGCCCTGGCCGACCGCCAGCCCGGCTCCTCCTTCAAGCCGCTGACCTACCTCACCGGATTCAGCCAGGGCTTGAACGCAGCCACCGCAGTGATGGATGTGCGCCAGGTCTTCCCCGACGCCGTCGAGCCCTACACGCCCGAAAACTACGACCGCAATTATCACGGAGTCGTCAGCCTGCGTGACGCCTTGCAGCGTTCGTACAACATCCCAGCCGTGTGGGTGATGAATCAGGTCGGGGTTAAGAACGTGGTCAATATGGCGCACCGCATGGGCATCACCAGTCTGAACAAGGATTATTATGGCCTGAGCCTGACGCTAGGCGGCGGTGAAGTCAAGTTGCTGGATATGGCCTATGTCTTCGCCACTCTGGCAAACAATGGCGTTATGAAAGGCGAGGCGATCGCGGAAGAGAATCTGCGCCCAGGTTACCGCACGCTCGACCCGGTTTCGGTGCTGGAAGTGCGCGACCGCACGGGTTCCATCCTCTATAAATATGATGGCCCGGACGAACTGCGCGTGATCAGTCCGCAGTTGGGTTATTTGATGGATAACATCCTGAGCGATCCCGCACCGCGCCCGGCAGCGTTCGGCATCTACTCCCGGTATCTGCAACTGCCCGATCGTCCTATCATCGCCAAGACAGGCACGACCAATGATTATCGGGATAGCTGGACGCTGGGCGCATCGCCGCAGATTGCTGTGGGTGTGTGGGTCGGCAATGCCGATAACGCCCCTATGGATCGCATTTCCGGTTCGGTCGGGGCGGCGCCGATTTTCTACGATATCATGGAGGCCGCCCACGAGGGCATGCCGGTGGAAGGATGGGAAGAGCCGGAGGGCATGGTACGCAAGACAGTTTGCGTGGACAGCGGGCTTTTGCCCACCGATCTGTGCCAGCGCCGCAAAACCGAATTGTTCATCGCCGGCACCGAGCCCACCACTTACGACAATGTGTATCAGGTGTTCGAGATCAATCGTGAAAATGGGCGGCTGGCCACGCCCTATACGCCGCCGGAATTGATCGAACGCCGCGTCTATCGCGTTTATCCGCCTGTGGCCGCCGATTGGGCGAACGAGCAGGCTGAGGCCGGGAATCTGGAATTGCCGCCGCGCGAATTCGACGATACCTACGGTGCCGTCTTCACCAGCGAGGAAGTGGCAATCGCTCAGCCCGCGCCATTTAGCTACGTCAAAGGCGGCTTCGACATCCTGGGCAATGCCCGCAACGGCGATTTTCGGCTGTACCAGCTTCATTTCGGCCAGGGCCTGCAACCGCAAAACTGGCAGCAGATTGGCCCCGACCACTACAACCAGGTGGATCGTGGCCCCTTGGAATATTGGGACACGACCGGGCTGAATGGGCCATTCACCCTGCGTCTGAGCGTGATCGAGAACAGCGGCAATGTCCGCCAAAACGCCATCCCCCTCACCGTGGATAATGATCCGCCCACCGTCAACATGATCGGGCCTGCCAATGGCCGGACGTATGTGATGGAGGATGACGAATGGGTGAACCTCAACGCCCTCGCTACCGATGACTGGTCGATGGACAAGGTGGTCTTCTATCTCGACGACTCGCCCATCGTCACAACCACTGTTGCTCCGTACAACGCCCGCTGGACGATCAAAATGGTGGACCGCCCGCCAAGCCTGGCCGAGGGCGAGGTGCGCGCCACCGAGATAATTACAAACGCCGACGGAACCGTCACCGCCCAGGAAAAGATCGTCAGTTCGGTCACGGTCGATCCCAACGAACCCAATCGAGTGATCAAGACATTCGACAACGGCTTTGGCATCATCCACGATTCGGGCGGTTATACCGAAACCCACGTGTTCAAGGCTGTCGCCTTCGACACGGCCGGCAATGAACAGGAAAGCGAGGAAGTGCGCATCTTTGTGCAGCATGAGAAGGATAAAGGCCCCAAACCCCGCGCCGCCCTCGACCCGCCGAAAGTAGCCCTTTTGCCCCAACGACGATCATTCTGACGCCGAGGCGAGGGCCAAACAACATCCGATTACCTGACCTCTGACCACTGACTTCTGTCTTCCGACCACCAACATGCCTCACATTCTCGTAACCAACGATGACGGCGTCGAGTCGCCCGGCCTGCTGGCCTTGGCCCAGGCTTTGCGGACGATTGGCGACGTGACAGTTTTTGCTCCCAACCGCAATTGGTCGGCAGCGGGCCACAACAAGACCATGCACAAACCATTGCGGGTTTGGAGCGTGTCGCTCGAAGATGGTTCTCAGGCCATGACCACGGATGGCGCTCCTTCCGATTGTGTGGCGCTTGCCCGCCTGGGGCTGGTGAAGAAGCCGGTCGATATCGTCGTTTCCGGCATCAACAACGGTCCAAACCTCGGCTATGACGTCACCTATTCGGGTACGGTTGCCGCGGCCATGGAGGCCGCCATCAACGGCTGGCCCGGCATCGCCGTTTCGTCGGATGATTATGAAGGTCCGCGCCATTGGGACACAGCGGCGACTGCCGCCGTCGAGATCACGCGGCAGGCATTGAAGTTCGGGGTTCCCGAGAATTCGCTCCTGAACCTGAATGCTCCTAACATTCCCTTGGCGGAACTGCGCGGCATTCGCGTCACCCGGCTTGGCAATCGCGTCTATCGTGATGTCCTGGTGGAGCGATCCGATCCGCGCGGGGTTCCCTATTATTGGATCGGCGGCGACCCGCCCGGCGGCCAACTCGACGAGGGCACCGATTTGGAAGCGGTCAGCCAGGGCTATGTGTCGGTGACGCCCTTGCACATGGACATGACATTTCGACCTTTGCTTGAAACCGTGCGTGGGTGGCTTTCGCAAGCAGAGCCGCGCGCCGGTTGATTCGAGCGTTTGTACATTTTGGGCACATAAATCGTGTCATTCCACCCACTGACCTCGAAGGATCATCTTTACGCTGTCATCGCCGCCGTTGTTCTGGCGATTGTCGCCGCCCTGTTTGCATTGATTTTTCTGCGCAATCCACTCGGCCCATCGACGGTGATCATCGGCGTCTTGCTCATCGTGGGTTTTGGTCTGCTGGCGGTGCTTCTTTACCGGTTGTGGGAACTGCGTTCGCTGGACTATTGGATCGACCGGGATGCCTTGCGAGTGCTTTGGGCGGGGGAAACCGTCATCATCCCCCTCGACGCCATTCAATCCCTCGACACCCAACCTGTTGGCGTGAATCTCAGCCATCGTTGGTGGAAATGGCCGGCGGGCTGGGTGCAACCGGTCAACGCGGGCGTGCGTCTGGCGGCCTATGCATCGCACGGCCCATCCGAGGGCTTGCTGGTCAACACCAACCGCCGATCCTATCTGCTCACCCCGGACAGCATACCTGATTTCACTCAGGCAATCGCGGAACGGCAGCAGTTCGGCGCGATGCGTAAGCTGGAAGAGAAAGTGGAAACGCCCTTCTGGCGGCAGCACTGGGTTGTCAAGGAACGTCTGGGCCAGGCGCTCATCGTCGCCGGGCTTTTGTTGGGTTTGTTGTTGCTGGCTAACATCATTTGGCGCTTTCCCATGCTCCCCGCCGAGATTCCTCTGCACTTCAATGCCGCGGGCGTGCCTGACCGCATGGCCGCCAGAAGTTCGCTTTTTATTTTGCCGATCATCACACTGTTGATGTGGGCGCTCAACGTCGTTTTGGGTATCTTTTTCTACGATCGGGGTCAGCGTTTGGCGGCCTATCTGTTGTGGGGAAATGCCATCCTGATCCAGTTGGCCGGGCTGTTTGTTCTGCGCAAACTGCTGGAACTGGTGACTTTTTAGCGTCTTTACGATGAAGCGCTTTTACGTTTGGCCAGGCCAGGCCAGGGGCTGAATCCTCAGGATGCCGCAGGTCATACTTGGGTTTCTGTTAGCAGCAGCGGTCTCTGCCGCGGGTTGGCGGCTGGAGGCACTGACGAACAGCGGCGCACTCGGCGCTACCTTGGTCGGCGGGCTGGTGTTCGGATTGGGCGGGCCGACCTGGGGCGCTGTGCTTGTGGCGTTTTTTCTCAGCAGCACGCTCTTATCTTTCTACCATGCGGAGCGCAAGACCGGGGCAGACATCGGCGCAAAAGGCCGGCGTCGCGACCTGGCGCAGGTTCTCGCCAATGGCGGCGTTGCCGCCTCTCTCGCGATGGCCGTGGGAATTGTCACCCGTGAAAGTCCCTGGTATCCTTTCCTGACGATCGCCTATTTCGGAGCGCTCAGTGTCGCCACGGCCGACACCTGGGCGTCCGAACTTGGCATGCTTTCCCGGCAACAGCCCCGGCTATTGACCACCGGCCAGCCTGTCCCTCCAGGCCGTTCCGGCGGGATCACGACTGCCGGTTTGTTAGCCAGTCTGGCAGGCGGCGCGTTTCTCGGTCTGTGCGCTTTTGGTCTCATCCAGATCGCATCGCTAATGACGACCGGAGCGTGGTTTCTGCAAGATTGGTTTTTGATCCCTGTTTGCGCAACGGTTGGTTTCGGCGGATCGCTCCTCGATTCTCTGCTTGGCGCTCGCTGGCAAACGCTTTACAAATGCCCGCAGTGTGACACCGTGACCGAAAGCGCAATTCACTCTTGCGGCTCCATCGCGCGTCGAATCAGCGGATTTTCCTGGTTGGACAATGATGGGGTCAATTTTCTGGCAACGGCTTTCGGAGCCATCCTGGCGGCTCTTTTGGGCCGTCTGTTTCTCTAAGCCATGCCCCAGTCACTCGTCGAAGATGAAATGAGCCGGCCTTACCTCAGCATCATTATCCCGGCCTACAACGAAGAAAGCCGCCTGCCCGAATCCCTCGACAAGATTCTGGCCTGGATCGACACCGTGCCCTACGCAGTCGAAGTCGTGGTGGTGGAAAATGGCAGCAAGGATCACACGACCGAAATTGCGGAGGGATACGCGCGGGCGAATCAGAATGTGCGGGTATTGCACAGCGCCAAGGGCAAGGGTGCAGCTGTGCGCGAAGGCATGCTCAAGGGCCGCGGCGATTACTTGTTCATCTGCGATTCAGACCTTTCCATGCCCATCACCGAGGTCGAGAAGTTCCTGCCCCCGCAATTGCAGGGCTACGATGTCGCTATTGGCAGCCGTGAAGCGCCCGGCGCAGTGCGTTACAACGAACCGCCCTATCGTCACCTCATGGGTCGGGTTTTTAATCTGATCGTGCGGGTGTTGGCAGTGCCTGGCTTCCATGACACTCAATGCGGGTTCAAGCTGTTCAAGCGCGAAGTCGCCCAGGATGTCTTTGCTCGTCAACGCATCACCGGCTGGACATTCGATGTCGAGGCGCTTTATCTCGCTATCCGGCGTGGCGCGAAGGTGGCGGAAGTGCCGATCCACTGGTATTTCGACGCCGACAGCCGGGTGGACCCTCTACACGATACCTGGCAGATGTTTTGGGATGTCATTCGCATTCGCATCAATCATGCGCGCGGCCTCTACAACGATCAGCCGCCTTCCCCGCCCGCCGCTGAACAAACGGTGGCGAACCACTAAATATCATGACGAAAACAAACGTACTCGAACTCGATTCCATCATTGCCGAAGCAGGCGCTGACCTCAAGAGCGCCCGCAAAGCCCTGCGCGCAACCGCTCCCAACCTGCCCGATGACGCGACGACGCAGACCGGCCTGGGGCTGACTTACATGGCGTTGGAGCAGCCGCGCGATGCCATGCGCGCGTTCAAACACGCGGTCGAACTCGATCCGAACTATCCGCTGGCGCGCTACCATCTGGGAACCTTGCAGACCGACACGGGATTGCTGCCGCAAGGCGAAGAGAATCTGCGCGTCGCCGTGGACGCCGAACCTGATAACGGCGAGTATCAGGCTGCGCTCGGATTCAATTTCTACAAAGCTGGCAAGAATGATGAGGCCATCACGACATTGCAGGCGGCGGCGGATGCCGGGGTAGAGAATGAAGACATCTTCGCTTCGCTGGGGTATCTCTATTATGCCGCCAAGCGCTTGCAGGATTCACGCGCTGCCTTTGCCCGCGCTGTGGAACTGGACCCGGACTACGCCGAAATCTACAACAATGTCGGCTATCTCGACCTGCTGCTGGGCGACTACGAATCCGCTGACCCGAATTTTGAGAATTGCATCGCCAAGGACGAAAGCTTCTTGCGCGCACGTTACAATCTGGCGCTATCGGTGTGGCTGCAAGGCGATCTGGAGCGCGCTGACGAGCTTTATAAAACGGCGCGCAGGCTGGATCGTCGTGACGCCGAACTGATGCAGCACCTTGAGGATTTCGACGAAGTGATGGAACATCATCCTGAGGCGGAGGGATTGAAAGACCTGCGCGTGCAATTGGCAGTGGCGCAGAAAGCCAGCCGCCGATGAAAGGCATCCGCTGGTCGCGCGTGCTCATGGGCATACTGGTTGGGGTCATCCTGGCCGTGCTGGGCATGGGTTTGCTCGTCGCTGTGCTTATCGCCATCAGTCCCGCCCAAACCATCCAGGACGTGCAGGCGCTTCCTCGCTATTCATTCGTCAGCAACATTATGGTCGCTCTGGCCTGCGCCTGGGGCGCGTTCGTAGCCACCCGCAGCCTGCCCTCCGGCCACTTGCTCAATGGCGTGCTGATTGCCCTGGGCGTGGGCTTGCTTTACATCGTGACCACTCCCGCCCCGCCCATTTCAAACATCCTGACTTTGTTGATGGCCATTCTTGCCTCGATTTTCTCAAGCCGCATGGCGCAACTCAATCCTCGGCGGAGAGCTACTGACGCCGACCCAAGCTGACATTCTCATAAGCGACGTATTCTATGCAGCGCGAAGAATTATCCTGGCGTGATGTTGAGTCCCTGATTGACCATATTCTGCCGCAAGTGGCGGGCAGCTTTGATGTGCTGTTGATGATCACGCGCGGGGGCATCATCCCCGGCGGCATGCTGGCCGAGGCGCTCCAAATTTCCGATGTGTTGACCGCCGCTGTGGAATTTCCCAAGGACCCTGGCCTCGAACGGCTGGCCTGGCCCACCTTTTTGCAATTCCCCGAAGATCGGCTGTTGCGCGGCCGCCGCGTGTTGGTTATTGATGACGTATGGGATAGCGGGCGCACCATCAACACGGTGCGGGGGCGTGTCGAAGCGGTGGTCGGGCAGCCGCGCACCTGTGTACTGCACTATAAACCCCAACGCTCGCGCTTCCGCGAGCGCAGGCCCGATTTTTATGGCGCGGTCACGGATAAATGGATCATCTATCCCTGGGAAATCGACCGCGGCCCGGACTATGCCGAGTCCAACCCGGTATTGACCCTATCCTGATCACTGCCGCCCGCGGCCAACAGATTCTCGATCCGGCTGATTACCATCTCTAACGCCACGTCGTTGTACCCGCCTTCGGGAATGATCAGATCGGCGTAGCGCTTGCTGGGTTCGACAAATTGCAGATGCATGGGGCGCACAGTGCTCAGATATTGCTCGATCACAGATTGCACGGAGCGCCCGCGCTCTTCGATGTCCCGGCGCAGGCGGCGAATGAAGCGGATATCGGGATCGGTTTCGACATAGATTTTGATATCCATCAAATCCCGTAGATCTTCGTCAGCGAACACCAGGATGCCCTCGACCAGGATGACCGGGCTGGGTGACACATGGCGCGTTTCGGCCCGGCGCGTGTACGTGGTGAAATCGTAGAGCGGCACATCGACGGGCTGGCCTTGCAGCAAAGCCTGAATCTGGGCGATGAGCAGTTTGTTGTCCAGCGAATTGGGATGGTCGAAATTGAGATGTACGCGCTCGTAGGCGGGGAGATGAGCCGCGTCCTTGTAATAGGCATCGTGCGGCAGATAGGCGATCCGATCCCAGCCGACACGTTCCAGCAGGCGCTGGATGACCGTGGTCTTGCCGGAGCCGCTGCCGCCGGCGATGCCCACTACGACCGGAGCGGTTGGATCGGAATCGCTCATGAGGCAAGGCCTCCAAGCCATTGTTCGACGTCTGCTTGGGAAGGTCGTGCGCCATACTGCGCCTGACGACGCACGGCAAGCCCCGCTTCGTTACTGCGCAATCCCAGCCTGGAATACGGGAACCGCCAGCGCAGAAGTAATCCGGCCAGGGCGAGCAGGAAGGCCGGGATAAGTAACCAGTTCCAGGGGCGGCTGACGACGCTGAAAGTGGCGAAATAGGATGGACGCAGATCCAACGTGAGGTCTTCGACCGGCAGGGCGATAGCAGCTTCGATATCCTGCGCCAACAGCACATTTTCTGACGCGTCTAAAACCTGGATATTGAACGATTGCTCCCCGGTGTTGACGATCCGCACGAATAGATTGCGTTGGGGGATGGCGAAGGCTCGTTCGGTGCGGGCCTGCGGGAAACGCAACGCCAGTTCCTTGGCCTGTGCCCCGCCCTGTTCAATCGCCTGCAGGTCGAGCATATCGCCGCCGCCGTTCACCGATACCGATAATGCCGGGTTCAATGCAAGCTGACGGATCGCTTTGCCCGGCCATGATTCTGGCTCAAGCATGAGCGGCGCTGACTGACCAGGCATGCAACAAGGTTCGGGCAAAGGCGTCGCATCCAGCCGGACGGATGCAGCGCTGAGCGGCGATAGACTGGCCTGCGTGTCCGGGTCGAGTCTGATCAAGTCGCTTTGCCAGCCGAAGCGCACGTTCAGAGCCAAGGCCAGAACCATCAACAGCAAACCGGCTTCCAACAGGGGGCTGAACCAGATCGCACGATGATTGCGGTCGCCATACCATTCATCCAGTCCGCTCGTTTCTTCGGGCTCGCGCCAGCGGGTGCAGAGTCGTTGCACGAAATCCTGGCACGTTGCGTCTTCGATCTCCGCCTCCACCCGCATATCCATAGTCTGCACGGTCGGGAGGAGTTCCAGCGGCGGGGCCACTGTGCGAGTGCGCCAGGCGAGGTAGAGCCGCTCCAGCGCTCGCAAAATCAGAACCGCCGCCAGGAAGGGCAGAAGGATGCGCAGGGCGCTGTTGCCAGCGATATTAAAAAGGCCCAGCGCGGCGATAATCTGGCCGCCAAGTGAATTCTCGGCGCTGGCGACCAGCCACTGGCTGCGGGCGATGGGATCGTTGACCAGGGGCGTGGGCAACTGGGGTATGACGTTATGCCCGATCAACGCCACGCCCGCCAGCGCCAGCAACACGATGAGCAGCAAGGGATGCGTCAATGCGCCCCACAGCCGCAGCGGCCAGGTTTTGGAGCCGGATTCAACGGAATAGAGAACGGACATCAAACCAGCGTCATCGCAAAAACGCCCCAGCCAATGGGCCAGGGCGAAGGGTGGAGCCACCCATCGGATTTGAACCGATGACCGACGCATTACGAGTGCGTTGCTCTACCGACTGAGCTAGGGTGGCGCGGTGTGGAGGCATTATAGCAAGCAAAGGGGGCGCGGGCAAACAGCCTGGGCTCGAGCGTTCGATTCAACGCCTCTCTTTTCTCATGGTCAGGGGGCGAGCTGAGCCAGGGCCAAAACCAGGCGCTCCTCGACTCCTTTCACATCCTTGGGCAGCGCCTGCACCGCGCGTTGCGCTTCCACCACACTGTAGCCCAGACTGGTCAATGCCTCGATCACATCGGCGTCATCATCGCTCATGGCATGAATGCCGGCTGCTCCCAGATCGGTCGGCGCCAGTTTGTCTTTCAGGTGGAAAAGGATTTTGCGCGCGCTCTTGGCCCCGATGCCGGGAACACGCGTGAGAATGCCGGGTTCTTCATTCGCCACGGCCAGCCGCAAGGTATCGGGAGGCAATGTCGAGAGGATATTGAGCGCCAGGCGGGGGCCGACGCCATCCACGCCCAGCAGAAGCTGGAAGAGTTGCAGTTCTTCCTCGGTCGTAAAGCCGAAGAGTGAGATATCCTGTTCTCGCACGTGCAGGTGGGTATAGAGCGCCACCGTTTGCCCCTCGTGCATTTGTGCGATCTGCGAGACCGGCATCGCTACAATGATGCCGAAGGCGCCCACGTCAACGATGACCTGGTTCTCGTCGATCTCTTCGATTCGTCCTCTCAAGCGCGCCAGCATCTTCAGGATGCCGTTTGATCGGCATATTGGAAGCGATAACCGATGCCCCGGACGGTGTGCAAATATTTCGGCTCGGATGGCGACGCCTCGATTTTCGCCCGCAACCGGCGCACGCCTACCTCGACCAGATTCGTCGACCCCTCGAATTCATAGCCCCAAACCTGGCGGAAAAGATCCTCTTTGCTGATCACTTCTTCCTGATGGGTGAGGAAATATCGCAACAGGCCGAATTCGATGGGCGTGAGATGGCATAGCTCTTTCCCCGACACCACGCGGTGCGTTTCCAGATCGACTTCGAGATCGCCGACTCGATAACGCGTGGGGGAGGGCGGCGGCTGTTTCATCCAGGTCACACGCCGCAGGATCGCCTCGATCCGGGCTGAAACCTCGCGAAAAACGAAGGGCTTGGTGATGTAGTCGTCGGCGCCCATGTCGAAGCCCCGGACAATCTCATCCGCCGAAGTGAGCGCCGTCAACATCACCACCGGCACATCCGAGACTTTGCGGACTTCGCGCAACACCTCAAAGCCATCGACGCGCGGCATCATGATATCGAGCAGCAACATGTCCAGCTTTCCACTTTCGGACGCGAATGTCTGCAACGCCTTTTCGCCATCTTCGACGCAGATCACGTCGTAGTTGTTGGCCGTGAGACTGAGTTGCAGCAAATTGCGCAGAGTGGTCTCATCTTCGGCGATGAGAATTCGCCCTTTCTTAGGTTGGGTTGTTGCTGCTGGTTGCACGTCTTTACCCTACATAGAGTTGTTGAAGAGCGGCTGAGTTCTGATAACAGATCGCCACCGCCAGTGCGTCGGCTGCGTCATCCGGCTGCGGTGTTTCTTCCAGGCCGAGCAGCAAACGCACCATGTCCTGCATTTGCTTTTTGTCGGCGGCGCCATAGCCGGTTACGGCCTGTTTGACTTCGGATGGCTTGAATTGGGCGAAGTGTGCGCCTGTCTGAGCGACGGCCAACAACACGACGCCTCTGGCGTGTCCGACAGTGAGGGCGGTGCGAGCGTTCTTGGCGAAGAATAATTCCTCGACGGCGATTGCCTGCGGCTGATGCCGTGCGAACAAACTGGTCAATTCATCGTAGAGGATGACCAGTCGGCGTTGTAAAGGGTCGTTGGATGATGTGCGAATTACGCCATAATCTAGCGCTCGCAGATCGGGGCCTGAGGTCGCCAGGACGCCAAAACCGGTGATGGCCGTCCCCGGATCGATGCCGATAACGACGCTGGATTCCCGGCTCACACAGCTTCCATCTGGCTGACCAATTCATCGCTGATGGCCAGGTTCGAGTAGACTTGCTGTACGTCATCGAGGTCTTCGAGCCGCTCCAGCAGAGCCATCACACTGGCGGCTGCGTCGAGGGGCAGGTCGATTTCGTTTTGGGCGACCAGGGTGAGTTCGGCGCTTTCCAGCTTGACGCCGGATGCGATCAGGCTATCGCGCACCGCGGCCAGATCGACATCAGCGGTGATGATTTCGGTGGTGCCGTCGTCGTTAGGCACGACATCCTCGGCTCCGGCATCGACCGCGAGCAAGAATATCTCGTCCTGATCCATGCCATTTGTCGTGACGATGATTTGACCTTTGCGGTCGAATTGCCAGGCAACCGCGCCGGCGCTGGCCATGTTCCCGCCCGATTTGGTCAATGCGTGGCGGACTTCCGACACAGTGCGGTTGCGATTATCGGTCAGGGTCTCGATCATAATGGCGATGCCATGCGGGCCATAACCTTCGTAGGTCGTTTCCTCCAATTCATCGCCTTTTTCCAATCCCGAGCCGCGAGCGATGGCTCGTTCTATATTATCTTTGGGCATGTTCGCCGCGCGAGCTTTATCTAATACCAGGCGCAAGCGTATGTTCATATCGGGGTCCGGCCCGCCTTCGCGCGCCGCAATTTGCAATTCACGCGCGATCTTCGTGAAGACCTGACCCCTCTTGGCGTCAACCGCCGATTTTTTGCGTTTGATGGTAGACCATTTGCTGTGACCAGACATAAATCTTCTCGAGTCCTCCAGGAAACAATGGCATCGCTTTGGAAGCCAAATCGAAACGAATTATACCAAACCCCTCGGTTGATGGACAGTTGGCGCGAGCACTTGCGGAAAGCTATAATGCTGCCCGGTTGCGCGCTGGGGTGACATGCAATCGGCCTCGCCTCAGGTACAGCAGCCGGTTGCGCTTATGAATGATAGCTGCCCGAATTGTTCCGGCTTGATGGGTGATGCAGATGTGTGCCCGCACTGCGGTTTTACGCGCCAACAGGGCGCCGGGGATGAGCCGAGGGCAAAGGGTTCTATGCAACTGGAAGGGGATGTGCAGGGCGGGATAGCGCAGCAGTACGGGGTTTTGTTTGTGCCGGTTTCGGTGAAAGGCGAAGCGATGGGCAGTCGATTTGGCCGCGTGCTCGCCATCGACCCGGCGCAGATGAAGATACGCTGGCAGCAGGACTTTCCGGATGAACTGATCAATCCGCCCATACTTGTCATCAACGATCTGGTGATCGTCGCCACACGTACGGCCAGCGCTCTGGCCCTGAATGCCAGCCTGTATGCCCTGGACACGGCGACGGGCGCGTCACGCTGGCGCTGGCGACCCGACATGCGCGCGCTCTCGGCTCCGGCCTGGGCGATGGATCGTCTCTGGACGGTGGGCAGCGAGAACAGCGTGTGGTCGCTCGACCTGCATTCCGGCCAGCCAACCGGTTCCAGCCCAATCGAGCTCGGCGGCTCACAGCAGGTGGCGGCTGCGGCTGTGCATGGTCAGACGCTACTGATCCCTACGCTCGACGCCACGCTGATCGCCGTGGATGGCGGCACAGGTTCGGTGCGATGGCGTTATCGACATGCGACCGACGCCTGGGCGAGCACGCCGTTGGTGTGCGGCAATTGCGTGATCACGCCTTTCACCGATGGCAGCCTGGCATTGATCGACGCCAATTCCGGCAAGCTGGGCTGGGCGCGAACCGATTTGGGCAAATCGTTGCCGAGCATGACGAGCAATGGCGAGGTCCTTTTTGTGGGCTGCGAGTCTGGGATCGTGGCCCTGAATCTGGCGGACGGAGCCGAGCGGTGGCGGCATGCCAGTGAGCGCAAGGTGACGGCGCAACCGCTCTTGCACGAAAACGCCCTGATCGTAGCTGGGCATGATCATACGGTGCGAGCGTTCGATCCCTTCGACGGCGACGAACTCTGGCAGTGGCAGGGCGAGCGCCGTATCGAAGCCGACCCGATGCCAACCCCGACCGGCCTTGCGATCCTGGACGCGGGCGACGCCCTGACATTGCTGGAATTGCCGCAACGTCAACTTTCGCCTCAGCAGGCCATGGCCGCGGGCGATTGGCGTATGGCGGCGGAACTGATGGAACAGCAGGGCGAAGTCGTCAAGGCGGCGAAGATGTTGGAGGAGCGTGACGATGCGTTGGGCGCGGCCAGGCTGTGGCTGCGGTCGGGGGATGTGGCTAAAGCTATCGAGCAGTTCCAAAGTGCGGATACGGTCGAAGGTTGGGCGGAGATCGCCGTTCTGCAAGAGAACACCGGAGATTTCACCGCCAGGGCCGTAGCGCTGCACCGCGTGGCGGAATTGCAGGATACGGCCGAGGCGTGGCAGCAGGCGCGGCAGGCCTATCTGGATGCGGGCATGAGCAAAGAAGCGGCTGCCTCCTGGCGTGAGATATGCCGCCTGCTGCGCTATCCTTTTGTGCGGATCGAGGCCGTGCCCGAAGCAGGGTTCGTCAAGGAACAGTTCAATATTTTGCGCCTGCTGGTGCATAACGAGGGCCAGGGGATCGCCGCCGCCGTCAGCGCCCGCGCCACCGGCACCGGGTTTTCCGGCGAGCACATGCAGACGACCGAGCTGGGCAACCTGGGGCCGGGCAACAGCATGGACTTGCCCCTGGGATTGCGCCCGACCAGCGCCGGCAAAGTGCCGCTGACGCTGGAGGTGGGGTTTCTGTTGGGCTTGCGCGGCGCGCCGCATGATGTCAGCCTCTCGGTTTTTGTCGATGTCGCTTCGCATGAGGATTATCGCCAGTCCTCGTCCGATCTGGCCGATCAGATCAACGAAGGTTTTGATGTGATCGAACGCTCCTCCTTCCGGCGTTCGGAGGACGAAATTTATCGCCAGCAGTTGGAGAACGTGCAGCGCTCTCTGGCGAAGCGAGAACTGCAACGCGACCAATATGGCATCGCCGCCCCGCTATGGCTGGAAAACGAGATCGACATGCTGAAGGAACGCGAGGCGGAGATCAAACGCACGCTCGACGATCTCGTCGCGGAATCGAATGCGAAAGAGGGTGCCGGGGGATCGGTTTGACCGCAGGGGTGAGGGCTGCTAACCTTGTCTGGGTTCGAAGTTCCGGGTGCGAGGTGCGAAGTTCAACTAACAACATCGAACTCTGAACATCGAACTAAATCACACGCACGTTGTCGAGTGAAAATCCCTGAAGGAGTGAACGATTGACCGCATCTTCACGCAAGTTTGGAAAATACGAGGTGTTCGCCGAGTTGGGACGCGGCGGTTTTGCCGTCGTCTACAAGGCGCGGGACACCACGCTCGACCGTGATGTCGCCCTCAAATTGTTGCACGCCCAGTTCAGCGGCGATCCGGCGGTGGCCGAGCGCTTCATCAAAGAAGCGAAGACCGTCGCCAATCTCGATCACGCCAACATCGTCACCGTTTACGAGGTGGGGAATCTCGACGGGCAACTCTTCATCGCCATGGAACTGGTGGATGGGGGATCGCTGTTGCAACGCCTGCAAACGACCGGCGCGATGTCGTTGGACGAGACGGTCGCGGTGCTGGATAGCGTCGCCGACGCCCTCGATTACGCCCACAGCCAGGATTTAGTCCATCGCGATGTCAAGCCCGCCAACATCCTGCTAAAGACTGCGTATCGCCAGCAAGAGCGCCCGCTGCTGACCGATTTCGGGCTGGTGAAAGCGCTCTCGGCCAGCTCGCATCTCACCCGCTCCGACAGCATCCTGGGCACAGTCGAATACATGGCCCCCGAGCAGATCGATTTCGAGCGGGCGGATGAGATCGGCCCCGCCACCGACATTTACGCCCTGGGCGTGGTAGCGTATCACATGCTGACCGGTCAGGTTCCGTTTAGCGGCAGCACCGTGCAGGTGATCAACGGGCATCTCAATAAGAAGGCGGTCTCGCCCAGCGAACTGCGCGCCGACCTGCCTGCCGCCACTTCGGATGTGATCCTGAAAGCGATGGCGAAGGAACCGCAGGATCGTTATCCTTCGGCGGCGGCATTTGTCGATGCTTTACAGGCTTCGACCGCGCCGGCGGGAACGGTCGTCAAACCTGTGGCGGTGGCAGCGGTGACAACCAAACGAGCCGCCACGCCAGCATCCGGGGGCGGCCAGCCGCCGTCCGACATCCCGCCGGTCGAGCCAAGATCACAGCCTGAGAATGGCGGTCGGTCGTCGCTGCCGGTCATCGTCCTGGCGATCATCGCCATTGTGGCGGTGGCGGGCCTGGGCTGGATGCTTTTCGGCAGGGAGAGCGAGCCGACAGAGCAGGTCAAACCAACGCCCACGCCGGCGACCGTGGCCGAGGCGGAAGCAACGCCCGCACCGACGGCGACCGTCGAGATCGTGGAACCGACGCCCACCCACGAATTCGTGGCCGTCGATGGGGTTTCCTTCTATTCCAGTCTCGACAATCTCGACTCGATCCGCAGCCCGGAGCGAGGCGGCGCGGGCGAGACCAGTCTGTCGGAGGAAAACTTCGTGCCGGGCAAGGTGGGCAGCGGCGCGTATTTCAACGATCACGGCAAATGGGCGCGTTTCCCTGTCGTCCATCAAGGCGAATCTGCGTTCTCGCTTGACGCCGGCGAAATTGAATTCTGGTATCGGCCCGATTACGATGCGGTCGCGAGCGAGACCGATCACTATTTCGTGGCGCTCGGCGATATCTACAACCCACCCTTCATCATTTTGGAAAAGGGCGGATTCCTGGGCATGGCCTTCGTGGACGCCGACTACAATCACACCGCGGTGGAAACGGATTGGCTGACGCCATTGTGGGAGGCGGGCGAGTGGATTCAGATCAGGGCGGTCTGGGACAATTCGCGCAGCGATGACGCCATGGCTATCTATTTGAACGGTGAGCGGGTGGACAATGGCGGCGCTGTGGGCGGATGGGATTTGGGCGACGTGGCTGGCCTCGGCTCGATCTTTGTGGGCGCGGGCAATGAGAATGGCGATTTTTATGCCGAGGGCGTTATCGATGAACTGGTGATCAGATCGCTTGAGCCTGTGAATGAGCTAGTGACGACTCAACCCACCGCCACCGTGGCCCCGCCGCCTCTCTCCGGCCAGATTGTGTTTACCCACAACCAGGGCGGGCCAGAGACGAACGAGATCACGCTCTATGACCTGGAAACCCTGAGCTTCGAGCTTTTGACCTCCAACGAGTTCGACGATCACATTCCACGCTGGTCGCCCGATGGCAGCCAGATCGCTTTCACCAGCAATCGGTCGGGCGTGCCCGGCGCTTATGACATCTGGGTGATGGATGGCGATGGCTCAAACCAGCGGGTTTTCGTCAGCACGGGAGCCTGGGATGAGTATGCAGCCTGGGAGCCGAATGGCGGTCGCATCGTGGCCGATGCCGGGGGCGACCGATCCGCCGGTCTGGCCTCACGCATGGCGCAGGCGGCTGTGCGCGTGCTGATCGCATTCTCCAGCACCGCCGACACCGAGGGCGTGGCGAACGCCGAGATTTTTGTGGGCAACGAGAATGAGTCCTTCCGCCAGACCACGAACGCGGGGCGGGATGAATGGCCCTCCTGGTCGCCGGATGGGCGGTCGCTGGCGTTCGGTTCGGATCACAATGGCGATATGGATATCTATGCCGTCGATGTGGGTCTGCCGCTGTCGCAGCCGCGGGCGCTGTATATCAGCGGGGCGGACGAGAATCAGCCCTCGTGGTCGCCGGACGGCCAGTGGATCGTCTATGTGCGCAAGGAACACGCCGCCGACGCCTTCGGGCAGTTGATGCTGGGCACGCCGGACGGACGCACGCCCACCGTCCTCACCGACGCCTTCGCCGCAACCCCCGCCTGGTCGCCCGATGGCGAATGGATCGTGTTCGCCCGCGGGGTCGATGTGGACGGGGACGGCGAGTTGACCGACGCCGACGAATCCGACATCTGGGCGCTGCGGCTGAGCGACAACCTGCTCACGCCGCTGATCGAGCTCCCAGGCTCGGAATGGGCGCCATCGTGGGGAGAGGGCTATGCGGGCGGGCCGGAACCGCAGCAGCAAATCGAGCCGACGCCGACGGCGCTGCCGCCGACATCCACGGCGCTGCCGCCGACGCCCACGACCGTCGCGGTCACGCCCACCCCGCCCGGCGATTGGGTGGAGATCACGGGCATTACGATCGGCGGCAACAACCGTTATGTGGTCGATTTCCGCACCTCGGGCTATGAACCCCGGTTGGGCGGCGGCAATCGTCACGTGCATTTCTTTTGGAATACGGTTCCGCCGGAGCAGGCAGGCATGCCCGGCAGCGGCCCCTGGCAGCTTTATCCCACCGAGGCGGGCGTGGTGGGCGAAAGCCCCTTCCGCCTGTTCCGGGTCAGCGACCGGCCAGGCCGGGCCACGCAGATCTGCGCGCTGGTAGCGAATTCGGATCATTCGGTGGAGCAGGGCACGGGGAATTGCGTGGATTTGCCGGGGTGATGGGGGTTGGTAAGTTGGGTGGTTGGTTGCGCATGCTTGACCTTCGGGAGGCAAAGGTAAAAGCGCGTGATCGGCAAGTCCTGCCATCCGCCTCCCAAAGGTCATAGTCCTATGCCCGCCCCAGGAAAACACTTTGACGCTGCCAACCCCAACCGCGTATAATCTTGGGAAACTGGATTACGAATCGCATATCGATCTGACATCGTTCTTTCAAGGCGGGACATCATGTCGCAGAAATCGAAACGAAGACGCCGAACCTGGATTATCCCTGCCCTTATTGCTGTGGCAGTTCTGTTTATAAGCCCATTCCTCAACGATCCCTTCAAATCAGTAGTGGCATGGGTTGGGTTCGTGGTTCTGGCGATATTAACCGTCCTCGGCATCTGGTACAAACGCAAAGTCTCGATCGATGATAGTGAAATCGATGTCCCTGAGGTGCTGGAAGAGTACGAGAGCCAGCGCGACCGTTACTTGAAACGCGTGTTCGACGATACGCAATACCTGACGCTTGCCACCGTCGATTTCAAGGCCGCCGACGCCAGCACCGGCGAGAGCGAACGAATGCGACTGGCCGATGTCTACATCAAGCTGGATACAACCGCCAGCGTCGAAGTGGAGAAGGAAAAGAAGGGTTTGCTCAGGCGGGAGGAGAAGGAGCCATTCGGTCGGGATACGCGCCCGTTGCCGGCGCTGGAGGCAGTGGTCAACGACAATCGCATCGTCCTCCTGGGCGACCCCGGCGGCGGCAAGACCACCTTCGCCAACCACCTGGCCTATTGCCTGGCAAGTGACGCCCTGAATAGCCGCAGCCACATGGTGCGGCAATTGGACGCCTGGCCGCAGAAATGGGATCGATTGTTGCCTGTACCGGTGGCATTGCGCGAGCTGGCCGCCTGGATGGATGTGTCCGGTTCGAGCGCACGCAAGACCGGTTTGTTGGAAGGCTATTTGCTGGCCTGGCTCACCGACATGGGCCTGGCGGATTTCTACCCAACCCTGCGCGGTTTCCTGCGTGACGGCGACGCCATCCTTTTATTGGATGGGCTGGATGAGGTGCCGGGCGATGCTGCCACCTGCGGGCGGGTGCGGGAGATGCTGGACGATCTGCCCAACGCCTACAAAAGCCCGATGGTTGTCACCTGCCGGGTGCTCAGCTATCAGGACCCGCGCTGGAAATTGCGAGCCGAGCAGTGGCCGAGCTATGAACTGGCCAGGCTGGACGAAGGAAAAATCGACGGCTTCATTGCTGCCTGGTACGGGCAGTTGAAGGCGATGAATGTCGTTCCTGACGCCGACGCCCGCGCCGGAAAATTGCAGCGGGCCGTGCGCCAGGAAGACCTGCGGCGGCTGGCGCAGAATCCATTGTTGCTGACGGTGATGGCGCTGGTGCACACGCGCAAAGGCGAATTGCCCGACGCTCGCGCCCTGCTCTACGAAGATGCGGTGGAGTTGCTGCTGTGGCGCTGGGAGGCAGGCAAGGTGCAGACCAAAGAAGGGGAGGACACCGACTGGCGCATGTTGCTGAAACAGGCCGATCTGGAGGATGTGGATGTGCAGTTGGCGCTGTGGGAACTGGCTTTTAATGCCCATGCCCAGGTGCGGGATGATGAGGACGGTGAGGCCACAGCCGATATCTCGGAAGCGGCCCTGCAAAATGAACTTCGCAAGCTGGCCCCCGACGGCAGCCAGACCTGGGTGGATGCCATGATCCAGTTGATGAATTTGCGGGCGGGCTTGCTGGTGGAGACCACCTCCCGCACGGACGAACACCCGGCCATCTATCGTTTTCCCCATCGCACTTTCCAGGAATACCTGGCCGGATGCTACCTCAGCGGCCAGGAGGATTTCATCGAGCGGGCGGAGGAACTGGCCGGGGAAGGCGCGTTCTGGTGGGTGGTGATTTTGCTGGCGGTGGGACGGCTGGTACACGTGAATAAGAATATCGACAAACCGTTGATGCTGGCCCACGAGCTTTGTCCCAAAGAGGCGCCCGCTTTCGACGACGCCATCGCCTGGCGCAAGATATGGCTGTCGGGAGCCTGCCTGCGCGAGATTGGCCTGAAACGGGCGCAACGCCGTGATTTGAGCGGCGAATTGCTGCCGCGCCTGCAAATGCATCTCACCACCCTCATCACCCACGACCTGCTGGAACCGCGCGAGCGGGCCGAGGCGGGCGGCGTGCTGGCCGCGCTGGGCGACCCCCGCGACTTCGACGAGATGTTGCCCGTGCCCGCCGGGCCCTTTACGATGGGCAGCAAGGAGGGCGAGCCCGATTCATTCGACGACGAACGCCCGCAACACACCCAGCAGGTCGAAACCTTCCGCATCGGCAAATATCCCATCACCAATAGCCAGTACGCCCTCTTCATCGCTGCCACCGACCACGAACCTCCTCGCCACTGGCGGGGCCAGGAGCCGCCGCCGGAATTGCGCAACCATCCGGTGGTGAACGTGCGCTGGCACGACGCCCGCGCCTTTTGCGATTGGGTGAGCCAGCAAAAAGGCCGGGAATACCGCCTGCCCACCGAGGCGGAGTGGGAGAAGGCTGCCCGCGGGGAAAAAGATGCCCGCGCCTACCCCTGGGGCGAGCAATTCGACCCCCGCAAGTGTAACATGGTCGAAACCGGCATTGGCGGCGTCAGCCCGGTAGGCCTATTCGATGCCGGGGCCAGCCCTTACGGCTGCCTGGATATGAGCGGGAATGTGTGGGAATGGACAATGGCCGAGTGGACGAATGACTATACCGATTACCAACCGGATAATCGACCAAAAGGCGATGAACGTCGCGTGGTGCGTGGCGGCTCGTTCATCGACAGCCGTCACGGCGTGCGCTGCGCCGCCCGTCACTGGGACCACCCGCACTACGGGCTCGACCCCTACGGGTTCCGTGTCGTCGCCCCCGGACCTCTGGACGAGGGGAATGGGGAATCGTGAATTGCGAATTGAAAATTCAGGTAAACCCTGTAGACATGTAAGGTGTTGTCCTGCGCACAGACCTTTCGAGGGGGTTTGGGGGAGTGTAACATCCCCCAAAAGGGGGGTGCGGGGGATCGCCCCCGCAAGACTCATTGCGAAGCTGCGAATTCAGTTGCAGACCTCGATTTTCCAATAGCTCGACCCCCACAGGGAAGCGGATTTCTTTGCAGCCGCTCGCGTCCGCCTGATATAATGCAGCGCGTCATGAATTGAGAAAAGGTGACCGGCACTACGACATTTGCGTCGATGCAGCACCCTTTTCTCAGCAATTCCTCGTAGTCAAAATCAAGTGCCAGTCACCTGATCGCACACACGCAACGGAGCGTTCAATGGATTTCGCCTTCACATCCGAACACGAACAGGTTCGCAAAGCCGTACGAGACTTCGCCGCCCGCGAGATCATCCCCAACATCAAAGAAAACGACCGCAATCAGACCTTCGACAAAACATTGTTGCCGAAGATGGCCGAGGCGGGCTTGCTGGGCATCTCGGTGCCGGTGCGCTATGGCGGGGCCGGGTTCGACTACATCAGCCTGGGCATCGTGGCCGAGGAACTGGAATACGCCGACACCAGCGCTCGCGTCATCATCTCCGTGCACAACGGTCTCAACTCGCTGGGCGTGTTCCAATGGGGCACGGAAGAACAGAAGCAGATGTTCCTGGCCCCGCAGGCCCGCGGCGAAAAGTACGCCGCCTTCTGTCTGACCGAGCCGGGCGCGGGCACCGATGTGGTGGCCCTGCGTTCCAGCGCCAAAAAGGATGGCGACGATTACATCATCTCCGGCGAAAAGATGTGGATCAGCCTGTCCGACGTGGCTGACCATTTCCTGTGGTTCGCCAAGACCGACCCGCAGGCCAAACCCGCGCACAAGGGCATGACCGCCTTCATGGTCACCCGCGATATGCCAGGCGTGACCAGCGGCCCCATCCACGGCAAGCTGGGCGTGCGGGCCGGCAACACCGGCTGGGTGCACTGCGACGAAGTGCGGGTCCCGGCCAGCCATCGCATTGGCAACGAGGGCGAGGGTTTCAAGATCGCCATGTCCTGCCTGGACAATGGCCGTTACACCGTGGCCGCCGGGGCGCTGGGCCTCACCCGGGCCTCGTTGGACGCCTCGGTCGCCTATGCCCATCAGCGCAAAACCTTTGGCGTCGAGATCGGCGAGCATCAGTTGGTCAAGCGCATGATCTCGCTGATGGTGCAACGGGTGGAGGCCGGACGATTGCTGGTTTACCGCGCCGGTTGGATGAAGAACCAGGGCCTGCGCAACACCCGCGAGACTACGCTGGCAAAATGGTTCTGCACCGACGCCAGCTTCGACTCCGCCTCCGACGCCATCCAGATCCACGGCGCTTACGGCTTCTCGGACGAATACGATCCGGAGCGCTTCCTGCGCAATAGCAAGGGCGCGGTGATCTACGAGGGCACGCGTGAATTGCAGCAACTCATCCAGGCGGATTACGAGCTGGGCTATCGCGAAGACAAGCCCCTGCGCTGCGAATTGCCCGCGTATGATGCCGACTATTGGCAAGCTGAAGAATAGGATTGGAAGTTGGTTCGTTGGATAGATGATCGATTGGGTGACCTCCCAACCAACTAACCAACCATCCCACCATCCCACCTACAAACATAAGGAGATATTTCTATGCGCTTTCTTGTTTGTATCAAACAAACGCCAGACACGGCCGAGCTGCCCAAGGTGAAGCCGGAAGAGGCGGCCAGCGGCGATCTCAGCATCCAACTGGTGGTCAATCCCTGGGATGAGCACGCGCTGGAAGCCGGGCTGCAAATGGGCGAGAATTTTGGCGGCACGGCCAGCGCCATCACCGTCGGCGGCGATAGTGCGGTCGAAGCCCTGCGCAGCGCCCTGGCTATGGGCTGCAAGGACGCCACTCTGGTTAAGGATGCCGCGGCGGACGCCTGGGGCGTGGCTGATCTATTGGCCGCCGCCGCGCAGAAATCCGGCGATGTCACGCTGATCGTCACCGGCCAGATGACGGTGGACGGCAACAGCGGCATGGTGCCGGTGGCGGTCGCCCGCAAGCTGGGCTGGCCCGTCCTCACCGGCGTCGCCAAGATCATCGCCGCCGACGAAAGCAGCGTGACAGTGGAGCGCGTGGTCGGGCAGAGCCGTCAGACGGTCAAAGCCCCGACCCCGGCGGTGATCTCGGTGATTAAAGAGATCGGCGAGCCGCGCTATCCCACGTTCATCAATATCCGCAAAGCCGCCAAAGTGGAAATCCCGGTTCTCACCGCCTCCGATCTGGGCGTGAGTGCGCCGGCTCCGGTGGTGGAGATGACGAACTTCCGCAAGCCGCCGGCCCGCGATGCCCACGTACAGCTTTTCGACAACGCCGCCGACCTCATCGACGCCCTGCTGGCAGAGAAGGTGCTTTGATCAGTGAACAGTTGGCAGTAATCAGTAGGTCATTCACTGAATACTGACCACTGAATACTGGATACTGACCATTGCCCAATATGGAGAAACTATCATGAAAACCCTCGTATTCATCGAAACCGATAACGGCGCAGCAGTCGCCAGCAGTTGGGAAGCTCTGGGCGCTGGCCTGACTTTGGGCGGGGAAGTGGCAGCGTTGGTGATCGGCGCCGGCGTGGCCGATGTGGCGGCGGAAGCGGGCGCACGCGGCGCGGGCAAAGTCTACAGTATCGACGATGCCAGCCGCGCCCTATTCGACCTTGACTTCTATGCCGCCGATGTCAAAGCCGTTTTATCGCAGAGCGGCGCGGACGCTTTCCTGGCCTCGCACACCGGCAATGGCCGCGACCTGGCCGCTGCCGTGGGCTTTGACCTGAGCGCAGGCGTGATCGCCGACTGTCTGGCATTGAGCGCGGATGGCGGCAAACTCAAGGGCGTCCGCCCGATCTATTCCGGCAGCATCCTGGCGGATGCGACGGCCAGCGGCCCGGTACAGATCGCCACCATCCGGCCCCGCGCGGCTTCGCCCGCCCCGAACATTGGCGGCAGCGCCGAAGTGGCGGCGGTGACCCCGACCGCCGGAGCCAGCCCGGTCGTCGTCGAAAACGTCGAGCGAGCCGAGACCGGCGAGATCAGCCTCACCGACGCCAGCATCATCGTCTCCGGCGGGCGCGGCGTGGCCAAGGACCCCGAACTCGGCTTCAAGCTGATCGGCGAACTGGCCGACACCCTGGGCGCTGCGGTCGGCGCATCCCGCGCCGCGGTCGATGCCGGATTCATCCCCTACAAGCACCAGGTCGGCCAGACCGGCAAGGTTGTCCGCCCTGATCTCTACATCGCCTGCGGCATCAGCGGGGCGGTGCAGCATCTGGCGGGCATGGGTTCCAGCAAGGTGATCGTCGCCATCAACAAAGACAGCGAATCGCCCATCTTCAGCGTCGCCAATTACGGCATCGTCGGCGACCTGTTTGAGGTTGTCCCTGCTCTCACTGCCGCCGCCAAAGCGAAGCTGTAGTTTGGTTTCCAGTATTCAGTAATCAGTATTCAGCAGACCGATGACTGACCACTGATTACTGAATACTGCCCACTCAACTAGTCCCGTTTCGCCGCTTCCAGGCAGGATACCCCTTCCGGCCCGACGATAGCCGCGTGCAGGACCCGCGCCGGCAATTCCAGACGATCGCCCGCGGCCATGGCGATTTCTTCATTGGCGGCGGGCAGGATGAAAGTGATCGAACCTCGCACGACGTAGATCACTTTGGTGTATGAATGCGTGTGGGCGCTGTACTCATAATCGGGGCCGTTGCTCCACACATACGGGCGCAGGCCCTCGGAATTCATTTGGGCGCGCAACTCGTCTTCACGCACATCGGCGCCCCAGTTCCATTTTGTGAAGGTGTAGGTCATAGGTCGGAGATTAATTGAGCGGGCCTAGGGGACACGAAACTCGTTTTAGTACACTTCGCCGTGACTGCCGATACTGACGAGGATAATTTCCTGCTCTCGCAATTCCAATTCGAGGGTGATGCGGTATTGCAAATTGATGGACGCTGAGTGCAAACCGGTTAATCGACCCTTGAGTGCGTGGAGTCTCAAGGATGGGTGGAATGGATCTTGTTCGAGAAGGATGAGCGTCTTTACATATCGATCTTGCAGAGCGGGGTGACGTTTTAGAAAACGTTTTTCTATCTTCTCATACTGTTCGGTGAAAATAAGCTCATACGTCATCATCTAGCTCGGCGATTATTCGATTCGCGTGCGCCTCTGCTGTTTCTCGCTGAAATCGACCCGCTTTTATATCAGCCTTGGCCTGATACCACGCCGCTTCGATTTCACTCTCGCGCATCAGCTCATATTGTTCGATCTCCATCACCACGTAGCGGGGCTTGCCCCTGACGCTGACAATGACCTCGCGCGCCTCACGCAAGGATTCTTCGATGCCGGAGACTCCCTTGGTTTTCAACTCGTTGGCCGTCATCACAGTCATAGTTTATCTCACATAAAAAGAGTACGATTGACAGGGCAATGATAGCACGATTCATCGTACTAATCAATGCTGGCCAGAATCTCGCCCATATGCCCAACGTCATACCCGCCCAATGCCGAGACGGCCTGCCGGAAGCCCTCGCTGCGGATGATCTCCAGCAGGGGGGCCAGCAGGTCGGATTCGTAAAAGCGGCGGGGGATAATCAACTGGTATTGTTCCTCGAACAGCGGGATGAAATCCAGATGCAAAGCCCGGGCTGCGGCCAGGATGCCCAAACCGCAATCGGCGGCTCCGCTGGCGACGGCGGCGGCCACGGCCAGATGTGTGAACTCCACCCGATCATAGCCCTGTATCCCGGCTGGATCGATCCCCAGATTTTGTAGATGATAATCGAGCAACACCCGCGTACCTGCCCCGCGCTGGCGATTGACATAAACGATATCTGATCGCACAAGGTCTGCCAACCCGGCCAGCGCCTTCGGGTTCCCCGGCGGCGTGATCAGTCCCTGAGTGCGCCCCACAAACCCCAGGACGACGACCGGCTCATCCGACAAATAACGGCGAATGTAGCTGAGGTTGTATTCCCCGGTCTCGGCATCCAGCAGATGCGACCCGGCCAGATGCGCTTCTCCCCGGCGCAACGCCAGCAGACCGCTGAGCGATCCCACGTTGCCGGAGCTAAACGAACGGTTGGGGTGCAGTCGGCGCAGTTGATCCGCCAACAGGTCGAGGGTGAGATCGTGGCTACCCAGATGCACGATAGTCTGGTCGATGACGCCGGGCGGGCGCAGCAATTCCACCGTCACCGGGTCACCGGCGTTCAGTCCCTCCGAAAAGCGGGGGATGTGGGCGATGCCGTCGGCCCTCACCATCGACATGATCACGCCAGCCCCGCGCGAAAGGGGCGTGGCCACGATGCGGGCATCACCCGCCGCATTCTCCACGCGGCCCAGCGTCACGCGCATGTACTCATCCTGGCCCATGGGCGACAGCACCTTGCGTGTGATCGTCGCCTGCACGGTGGGCCAGGCTTGTGGCTCCTGGCCCATCCATTGCTGCAAGAGCGGCTTGACCAGCAATTCGAATGTGATCATGGCGCTGACCGGATAGCCGGGGATGCCCACCACCGGTTTGCCGCGAGCGTGACCCAAAACGACGGGATGGCCGGGGCGGATGGCGATGCCATGCACCTGCACCTCGCCCAATTCGGCGATAATGCGAGCCGTGTAATCCTCGGAACCGGCTGACGATCCGGCGTTGACCACCACCAGATCATGGTCTTCCAGAGCGGCGATCACGGTTTTTTTGATCGCCTCGTAATCGTCGGCCAGCATGGGCAGACGATTGGCGCAAGCGTTCCAATCCTGGGCCATGGCCGAGAGGATGATGGAGTTGAATTCGATGATATCGCCCGGTTTCAGGTCGGAGCCCGGCGCGACCAGTTCGGTGCCGGTGGGCAGGATGGCAATGCGAGGGCGACGATAAACCTGCACCTCGCTGTGGCCGCTGCCCGCAATCGCCCCCAAATCTTGCGGGCGCAGGCGATGGTTGGCGGGCACGACCAGTTCGGTGGCGACGATATCTTCGCCCATGGTGCGCACATGATTCCAGGGCGTGACGGCGGCCAGGATTTCGATCACCGGGCCGGGTTCAGTTTCCAGCCGTTGCGCTTCTTCGATCGGGATGACGGCGTCGAACTGGGCGGGGATCGGGTCGCCGGTATCGACATAGGCGGCCTGAGTTCCCAATTCCAGCCGCAGGGGACGCGTGAGCGTGGCCCCCACCGTTTCGGTCGCCCGCACGGCATAGCCGTCCATCGCCGCCGCGTGATAATGCGGAACCGAGATGCGCGCCCACACCGGCGCCGCCGTGATGCGGCCATTGGCTTCCGCCACCGGCAGAGATTCGGACGATAGCCGCCGCAGCGCCCCAATTTCGAGCAGCGCCCCATGCCAGGCAGCGATCGCTTCGTCGAGCGGGATGTCATGGAGGTAAGTCATCTCAGTGGTCAGTGATGGAGTAATCAGTGATCAGTATTCAGTATTCAGATTTTCACTGCTCACTGAATACTGCTTACTCACTACTGGTGCAGCGTCACCGTCACCCACGCGCCTTGCTCGATGCCGAGGCTATCGAGCGGGATGCGGACGACGCCGTCGGCGCGCACGAGGGTGTAGATCAGGTTGGATTTGCCGAAGATGGGCACAGCCCAAAGCTCGCCCGTGCGGGTTTCCAGCCGCACCTGGATATGATCCTCGCGGCCGGCGGCGCTGGGGATCTGGCGAGAAAGACGCGCCTGCACTTGCGGCTTGAACGCGCCCATTGGCTCCGCGCCGAGGTGCAGACGGATGGCCGGGGCGACAAGCAGATCGAAAAGCACCATGGCGCTGACGGGATTGCCGGGCAGGCCGAAGATGGCTTTGCCCTGGGCGACGCCGATGATCGTGGGCTTGCCGGGCCGGATCGAGATGCCGTGGGCGAGCACGCCGGGCTGGCCGAGCTCCGAGATCACGTCGAAACTCATGTCGCGATAGCTGACCGATGAACCAGCGCTGAGCACGACGATGTCACAGGTTTCGACCGCGCGTTTGCAGGCCCCTTCCAGGGCGGCGCGGCGGTCTGGGATGATGCCGAATGGCACGGGGTCGGCCCCGGCGCGTTGGGCCAGCAACGAGAGGGTATAGCTGTTGATGTCGCGAATCTGGCCGGGGCCAGGGCGCTGGTCGGGCGGGATCACTTCGTCGCCGGTGGAAATAATGGCTATGCGCGGGCGCCGCGCCGCCTCGACCGTGACGATGCCCACAGCCAGCAAGCCGCCGACATCCTGTGGGCGCAGGCGATGCCCGATAGGGAGGATTTGCTCGCCCGCGCGCACATCTTCACCCACCTGGATCACATTCTCGCCCACCGCCGCCGCTTTCAATACCTCGATGCTGATTTCATCCGCACGCTGGGTGTTTTCGACCATGACCACGGCATCGGCTCCGGGCGGGATCATGCCGCCGGTGTGAACGATGGCGGTCTGACCAGGGGTGAGAGCCACATCCGCCGCCCGGCCCATCGCCACTTCGCCGACCACATCCAGAAAAGCGGGCAGGCTGCCCGAAGCGCCAAAGGTGTCGGCGGCGCGCACGGCATAACCATCGACGGTCGAGCGGGGAAATTCAGGCAGGTCGTGGGGGGCGACGGGGGCGACGGCCAGAA
The DNA here is from genome assembly GCA_024102915.1 of Caldilineales bacterium. Lineage (GTDB taxonomy): Bacteria > Chloroflexota > Anaerolineae > J102 > J102 > JAGFJG01. The sequence continues at coordinate 38,819 of JAGFJG010000016.1, read as the reverse complement.
AGCGGTCGAGGGCATCGACCACCGCCACCGCTTCGGGAATGGGCGTGGGATTGTAATGTTCGCTGAATTTCCGCCAGGCGTCGTTCGGGGTGAGCACCTTGAAGAATTCCGCCATCAAACGCTCCCCTTGCGCGCCAGGATGATCCCCACCAAAACCAAAACCCCGCCCGCTACCTGCAACGGCGGCAGCACCTCGCCCAAAAGCAGCCAGGCGATGACCGCGGCCAACACCGGCTGACCGAGGAGGCTGACCGAGGAGAAAGATGCGGGCAGATGCGCCAGGGAATGAGCGATCAGGCCCTGGCCGCCAGCGTGCGAGAACCATGCCAATGCCAGCAGCACCGCCCATCCGGCCAGAGCGGCCGGGAAAAGCTGCTCACCGGTCAGTTGCGTGACGACGAAGAGCAACGAGCCGCCTGTAATCGCAACGACCAGCAGAATCGTCCCGGCATCGAAATGGGCGCGCATTTTCTTCACCAACAAGATATAACTGGCGTAGAAAAAGGCGGTGAGCAAACCAAGCGCGTCACCGATGATATTGCTCTCCCCGCCGGCGGCGCTGGCCCTGACCATAAAGGCGATGCCGAGAATCGCCATCAACAACCCCATGACGAAGATAGGCCGCAATTTCTCGCCCATGAAACGCCAGGCGACGATGCTGACCAGCAGCGGGGCCATGTTGGGGAAAAAGGTGGCGTTGGCCACAGAGGTGAGGCGGATAGCCTGATGCCAGGCGATCAGGTCAAGAGCGAAGACGACGCCCATGGCGACCAGTGGCGCGAAATCGACCAGACTGTGCGGCCTGGTTCGGTGGATTCGTTTGGGCGTCTCACTGTTCCAAGACCATAGCCACAGCAGCGGGATGGCCAGGGTCAGTCGCCAAAAGGCCACGGCATTGGCGCCGACATCGCTCAGGCGGACGAAGATAGGAGAAAATGCAATGGCCCCGATGCCGATCGTGAGGGTGACCAGGGCCAATCGTTGCGGATCAAGTTTGTTTGTGGTGCGGGCGCGGGTGTACTGCATACGGACTCGTTTGGCTGCGATGTAGCCATGCAAAGATGTCCGTCATTATACTTGCATAGCCCGACGCCTGCCATACTTGCCCGCGTCCGACGAAGGGATCGATGTCAGATATTGTTCGGGAGGCGTTTAGATCATCGACTGTTTCTGATTACTGCAAAGTCTCGTTTGAAAGGTATCCGGCGGTGAAGAATTTGCGGTCGCAAGGATCGATGTCGGCGGCATGGTCAGCCTGGACTGGTTGTGCAGCGGCGGGGACGAGGATGTATCCGGCGGTGAAGAACATACGGTCGCAGGGATCGATATCCGGTTGTTGAGTGGGTGGCGGAGGCGCTGCGGCCTGGACGACGCCAACTCCCCACAATAAGGCCGCCACCACGATCAGGCAGAGCAGGAACAGCTTTTGTGCGCTTTTCATTTTCCCTCCATGTTGCACCTTGAACGCCATTCGTTCACGGCAGGCGGCGCTGCAAATTGTTTCGGAACCTCTGTGGATACGCCGATGAGGGCTGCCAATCTTGCAGTGCCAGGATTGGCAGGGTGGCGGTTGCGCCAAGAACTTGCAGTGAAAACCCTGATGTCCCTGCAAAAAGAGCGTATCACGGCTGCAAAGCGCAATCAATAGACAATAACTTCGCAAATTCCAAACGAAATTTCGTGAAGTCTGCCAGCCGCCAAACCTTCAATCGGTTCGTCGGCGACTCGCGGGACTACGGTGCATATCTCCGGCGAGGTGTGCATGAAGACGCTGCCGAGAGTCAATGTTTGCGCCTCCCTCTCGGATGTCCTCCCGCGCATCATCCCCACTCTTCAGCGCCTGCAAAAAAGCGTGTATGATAGATGGCAGATGCGCCCAGCCCAGTTCCCTACCCATTTTCGCCATGACCCCACCATCGCCCTATCCCTTCCTCTCGATATCCGCCCTGCCTTCGCTCTCCGCCGCACAGATGCGCGAGGTGGATCGGCTTATGGAAGCGGAATATGGCATCGCGCTGTTGCAAATGATGGAGAACGCCGGACGGAATCTGGCCGACCTGGCCCAGACGATGTTGGGCGGCGAAATCGCTGATCGGCCCGTTCTGACGCTCTGCGGCCGGGGTGCGAACGGCGGCGGGGGTCTGGTCGCCGCCCGGCACCTGGCAAACCGGGGAGCTGACATCCAGGTGATCACGCCGTACCCCTTCGATACTTTTGCGGGCGTCCCGGCGCGGCAGTTGCAAACCCTGTTGGCGATGGGCGTTTCGGTCTCGCTTTCCGGCGACGGGTGGGAATTGCCTGCCGCCGATCTGGCGCTCGATGCTCTGATCGGCTATGGTTTGCGTGGAAACCCGCGCGGCGAAATGGCCGATCTCATCCGTCTGGCAAACAGCCATCCCGCTCCCATCCTTTCGTTGGACACACCATCTGGTCTCGACGCCGCCACCGGCCAGGCCTATGATCCCGTCATTCGTCCCGCAGCGACGATGACCCTGGCCCTGCCCAAACAAGGATTGCTCGCCGCTCCCCAAACGGCGGTCGGCGACCTCTATCTGGCCGACATCAGCGTGCCGCCGCAACTGTACCAGGCAATCGGATTCGATGTGCCGCCCCTGTTCGCCAACAGTTCCATCCTGTACTTGCAACGCGTGGTCGATCCGTCATGAATCCCGACTTGAGCGCAGCCCTGCAATTCATCGCTTACATCGGCCTGGGCTTGGGCCTGTTGGGCACAATTTTACCGCTGATACCGGGCACGATTCTGATCTGGCTGAGCGCCCTACTTTGGGCCTGGGCAGATGGCTTTGAGCAGATCGGCTGGCCTACGTTGCTTGTGATGGGGCTACTGGTGATTGCAGTCGAGCTTGCTGATGTGGCGCTGGCGTCACTGGGAGCGAGACAGGGCGGGGCCTCGTGGCGTGGCCTGATCATTGCCGGCGTTGCCGCCCTGATCGGCTTCCTGGTATTCAACTTAATCGGCGCGTTGATCGGCGCGGCGGCGGGCATGCTTGCCTGGGAGACCTATCACCGACAGGGAGATTGGCGGGCGGCCTGGCGCGCCAGCCGCGGCGTGTTGATCGGATATCTTCTGGCGATGGTGACGAAATTCAGCGTCGGCGTGATCCTGGTCGTGATTTTCATCTGGCAGGCATTCTATGCCTGAACTGACGCCAAAATGTCAGCCAGGCGTCAAACTTCCGAGCAGCGAATCCGGTATGATGGGGCTGACTTAATGTTCCGCACACTTGAATCTTATGTACTGCATACGTCCATCGGCTTAAATGGAGTCATGATGGTTCACTGTCGCCAATCGCACGATGGATTTGCAATCGTTTCGTCGTAATCATCAATCTCCAAACTTCTCTTACTTCGCACCACTCCCTAAGAGGATTTTCAACCTATGTTCATCAGTCCTATCTGGATTATCCTGGCTCTGCCCGGTCTCATTCTGGGTATTTGGGCGCAGATGCGAGTCAAGGGCGCCTTCAATAAGTATAGCAAAGTCGGCAACTCGCGCGGCATGACCGGAGCCCAGACCGCCCGTGCCATTCTCGACCATTACGCGCTTTACGATGTGAAGGTGGAGGAGACCAAGGGCTTCCTCAGCGACCATTACGATCCGCGCAGCCGCACATTGCGCCTGTCCCCCGATGTGAGCCGCACGCCCTCGATTGCTGCTGTCGGCATCGCCGCCCACGAATCGGGCCACGCCCTGCAACATGCCAAAGGCTACAAGCCGTTGCAACTGCGTTCGGCCATTGTCCCGGCTGTGCAGTTCGGCTCTTTCCTCGGCCCGATCCTGTTCATGGCCGGATTCTTACTCCAGGCGTTCAGCGGCATTGGCTTCAACCTGGCTCTGGTCGGCCTAATCCTGTTTGGCATCACCGCCCTTTTCACCGTGATCACGCTGCCGGTCGAGTTCGACGCCACGCGCCGGGCCAAGAAAGAACTGGTTACCATGAACATCCTGACCAAGGATGAAATGGTCGGCGTGAACAAGACCCTCGATGCCGCGGCCCTGACTTATGTGGCCGCCGCCATCGCCGCCATCGGGCAGGTGCTCTATTACGCGTTTTTACTCTTTGGCCGCCGCGACTGAACCAGCGCTTATTCGCAAAATGAATCGCAGCCGTCTGCCGCCAGGCGGCTGTGTCGCGTTTGGGAGGCGGCTATGATTGGTTGCGAACGCGTGGTCGCTGGCGACGTGCCGTTGCGCTGCGGGGATTGAGGATGAACGTCTGCGGTTGGGGCGTCTCCGGCAGGTGGGGCGCAGGAGCCAATCCAGAAATCAGGATTTTGCGTAGTTCGGTTTCCAGGCGATTATCAAGCGAAATAGGCTGATAGGCGGCCAGACGCCTGTTCACTTCGGCTGCGGCGCGTGCAATAAGGCCAGGCGCGCCGGCGCGTTCCCAGGCGTCTCGATTGAGGCGGTCGATCACATCGCCTGGCAGATACAGGGCTTCGGGCCAGTGCGAGCGGGTGTGTGAGTGCGTGAGCAGATGCCCACCCGACAAAATGACTTTCGCCAACTCGACCGCCGAGTCTGCGCCATCAGCCTGCCATTCCCGGGCGAAGTGCAATGCCTGACCGCAAAGCTCGTCGTCCAGAGCCAGCTTGGCGAGGCTGAAAACCAACACATAGTCCAGCATCCCCGGCCCGGACACGGAATTGACCCCGGTCAGCGTCGCCAACAACGCCCCGGCGAAAGTCTCAGCCCCGGCCTGGGCGTCGATCCCCTTGCCGTCGCCCAGGGCCAGATACGCCTGCGTGGGAAAACCCAGCCGTTTCGCCGCGGCCACATAGAGCGTCGTCAATTGCATGGCTTCGATGGCGGCCATGGGCGAGGCGGTCGTGCGCATGTGAAAGGCTGCCGGGGCGCCGCCGAAAAGCAGAGGATGGCCGGGGCGCAGCGTTTGGGCCATAGTCACACCGGCCAACACATCGGCCACGTGAAAAGCCGCCGCCGCGACCGGCGTCACAGGCGCAATCAACCCCATGAGCGTGACGGGCACGATCTCGATGGGAATGCCCCAATCCAGGCAATCGAGCAGGTTTTGGCAGGAATCCTCGCCGTAGCGGAAATGGCCTGTGGCTGTGATCGTCATGATCGCCAGGGGACGGGCGGCGAGGTCGAGTTTATCGTTGCGAAACAGCGCCATCATCTCGGCCATGCGCTGGATGCCGCGGGCGGTGAAGGCTCCGCTCACAACCGGCTTGTGCGAGTTTGTCAGGCAGAGGAACAGCCGCCAGGCATCGGCGATCTCGACCGGCACGTCGTTGGTGGAGAAGGCGGTGGCCAGATAGCTGAGATGGGGCAGCCCGTCGGCAAGCCGCACGAATTCGACGAAGTCTACGGTTGTGGCCGGGCGGGTGACGCCTGTGCGATGGTCGAGGATGTGGAGAGCGCTGGAGCCGGGCGTGAAATGGGTGCGGTCGCCGCCGATCTCGGCATGCGGTCGGCCTTCGGAATCGAAAAGGTTGAAGCTGTTGGGGGTGGAGGAAATGGCCGAATGCACGAGGTCGGGCGGGAACAGGATTCGTCCGCTGGTTCTGTCCGGGCGCAAACCTCGCGCCATCAATTCGTTGCGCAGGGCCTCGCTGCCCACTTCGACGCCGACCTCGGCCAGGATGCGCAAGGCTCCGGCCACGATTTCGTCAAGCGCCTGCTCAGGAACCTGCAACGCCAATCTCATACGAGCCGTCCCATCACTCCACCGCAAGGCTATCGAAACCTAAACTGAAGTCACAACAAAAACAGTAGTTTTTTGGCTCGACGATGGACGACAGACGATAGACGATTGGACTTGTTTTGTCAGTGCAACCGCCATTGTCCATCGTCAATGGTCTATCGTCAACAGTCGATCAAAAGTAACGGTCTCAAATTGACGTCAGCTTAAAAAAACAAATCGCCCGGATGGCGGTTCTTGCATCATCCGGGCGTTGAAATCATGACTCGTCGTTCGGCTGCGTCAGGTCGAGTTCCTGCAGGCGTTTCTTTACGCCCTTGCGGAATGTGTACAGCGGCAGCATCACCGACATGGCCGCATCCGAGGCCATCGTTCTGGCCTGCACCTGGGCTCGCCAGGCTGCCGCCTTCATCTGCAATGCGCGTTCCCGAAAAGCTTCGGAGACGGGCCAGTTGGTGACCAGGATCGGCTGTTCTTCCACATGCTCCGGCTGGAATTCCCAAACGCAGGCGGCGTTGGTCAGCCCTGCGCCAAAGGCGACGAAAACGGCGCGGTCGCCCGGCTTAAGTCGCCCGTCATCCAGGGCCTCGCACAAAGCCAGGGGGATGGACGCCGCCGAGGTGTTGCCATAGCGGGCGATGTTCGACACGATCTTGTCCTGATCGATGCCCAGCCGTTTCGCCGCCAGATCGATGATGCGTTGATTGGCCTGATGCGGGATCACCAGTTGGATGTCGTTCAGCGTCATACCGGCGTCCACCACGACCTGCGTGACCGAATCGATCATGGTGCGCGCGGCGAATTTGAAGACGCGCTGGCCGTCCATGCGCAATTTGTGTTCCTTGCGTGCCAGCGCTTCGTTGGTCAGTTCCGAGGCGCTGCCGATGCCGGGGACGATGAGAGCGTCCCAATCCGAGCCGTCCGAGCCCAGGAGCATGCTCAACATGCCGCCCGGCTGTTCGCTCTGGCTGACGACTACCGCGCCGGCGCCATCACCGAACAGCACGCAAGTGTTGCGGTCTTCCCAATCGATGGCGTAGCTCAATTTCTCGGAACCCACGACCAGAATATTCTTATAAGCGCCAGTCTGAATGAACTGCGTCGCCGTCACCAACCCATAGACGAATCCCGTGCAACCCGTGACGACCGACATCGCCCCGGCTCTGGTTGCGCCCAAACGATGTTGGATGATGCTAGACGAGGGCGGGCACAAATGGTCGGGCGTGGATGTGGCCAGGATGATGAGGTCGATCTCGGAGGCGTCGATCTCCGCCCGCGCCAACGCCTTTTCACAGGCGACGACGGCCATGTCGGCGGTCGTCTCGTCCGCGGCGGCCAGATGTCTTTCCCGAATGCCTGTGCGTGAAACGATCCACTCGTCGCTGGTGTCCACCATTCCTTCCAGTTCGGCGTTGGTCAGAATGCGTGCGGGCGAGTAAGAGCCCCAACCGGTGATGCGGCTATGATACATTGACATAAATCATATCCTCGAAATAAGTGCGGCGGTTATTGAATTATCAGAGTATCCCGTTTGGACCAACTCGTAGATTTCTCGGATAAAGAAGGCTGTTCGCTCGCTGAAGAGGCGAACCGGAAGAATAATATGATTTGTGAATTGAGAAATCTGACGGTATTGGCAGAGGTAAGTCAATAGCTGAAGATTATAGCTCGAAGCCCGATCTACTTTCGCAGCATCCAGCTTGAGCATTGATCATCAAGCTTCGGTCACTCAGATTAAGGGAGTATAAACCAAACAACCACTGAGCGCGAAAATTATTGTAAGCGACCGCGCTCTTTCAGGCGGCAAGCGCTGTGTCCGGTTCGACCTGGTGTCGAGCGCGCCGCCAGACCAGCGCCCCAACCAGGGATGCCGTGCCCAGAGCGGCGAACGGCACCAACCAGATGGGATTGAGCCCCTGGCGCTGGGGATAAAGCCCGAGGACTTTGCGAGTCTCGCGTCTTTGCGCTTCGGTCATCAGTTGCAGTTTGAGTTCATCGCGAAAGGCGGGGGCGATTGCAACCGGTCTTAGGATGCGCCAGAGCATATCGACAATGGCGAACAGGCTTATCAAGTCCACAGAATTGTCCGGGGCGCCTTCGATCAGGCGCGCCTTTGCCTCGCCCTGGCGCAAAGCCTGGAAATGTGCGTCGAGTCTATCTGGATCGTTCGGTGTCTTCATGGATGAACCTATGCGGGGGATAAAAAAGGGTAATTCTGGATTGTGGAATGTTTCAAGCGGCGTAGGCCACCAGGCCTATCGTGCCCGGCCCGAGATGAACGGCGACCGAGGTTGCCAGCGGCGCAACCTGCACGCCGCCCAGGCAATGCAGAGATTCTTCCGCCAACGCCGCCAGTTGCTCGGCATCGGCATCGGCCTGGGCGTGGGCGACGCCAACCCTGGCCGGAAAATCGCCCACACGCTCTCGCATCATCTCCACCATGCGCAGCATGGCGCGCTTGCGGGTGCGAACACGTTCATCCGCCGAAAGCTTGCCGTCATGCAGGACGATGATCGGCTTCAATTGCAAGAGCGAAGCGACGGCGGAACCGAGGGTGCTGACCCGACCGCTGAGGTGGGCATATTCCAGGGTGTCGGGGCTGAGGAAGATGTTCATGCTCTTGCGAATGACATCCATCCGGGCCAATATCTGGGAAACGGGCTGGTTTTCGTCGATCAAGGCGAAGGCTTCATCGGCCATGAAGCCCAGACCCATGGAGCCGCACGAAGAATCGACCGGGTGGACTTCAATCACGTCTTTCACCATTTCGGCGGCCAATACAGCGGATTGATAAGTGCCGCTGAGAGCGCCGGTGACATGCATGGAGATGATGGCATCGTACTCATCGCTGAGACGACGGTAGAGTTCGGCGAATTCGCCGGGGCTGGGTTGTGAGGTCTGCGGGATGGCATGTTCAGAGGCGACACGAGCATAAAAGATCGCTTCATCGATATCGATGCCCTCGCGAAAGCTCTCGTCGCCAAAACGGATGTGGATGGGGATGGTGTGGCCTCGTTGCCATCCGGGCCACGAGGCAGGCATATCACAGGTGCTATCGGTGACGACAGCGATGTTCGTCATGGCCTAAAGTAAATCTCGCTGCTCGAAGTCATCCCGTAAGGCGATCAGGGTGCGATGATAAAGGGACTTGATCGACGATTCGCTGCGCCCCATGATCTGGCCTATCTGGGCATTGGGTAAACGGTCCACGAATTTGAGGATCAATAATTGCTGTCTTTCTTCAGGCAGGCGCTGGATGGCATCGAGCAATTCGGCTTTGGATTCTTTCTGTTCGACTGCAACGCCTGGAGTCGGTCGTTTCTCTCGCGTGGTTGCGGCATCGTCCAGAGGGATCGCTTTGTGCCGCGAGCGATGCCGGTGCAGGTTGGCGACTGTGTTGTGGGCAATCCGGTAAAGCCAGGCGGAAAAGGGCGCTCCCCGGTCTTCGTAGCGTCCGATATTGTCGAGCGCCTGAAAAAAGGTATGAGCGGTGAGATCTTCGGCATCTTCCTGGCTTCCAACCCGGTAATAAATATAATTGTAAATTCTGTCGACATGACGCTCGTAGAGTTCGCCAAAAGCTTCGGGATCGTGTCTGGCGCGTTCTATAAGGGCCGCTTCGTCCAGTTGGTCTAGTTGCACGCAGGAACCTTGCCGGGGCAGTCCAACGTTGCTCTAAATAGAACACCGTTAGTGAGTAATGGTTGCGAGTGGTTGTTTGAGTGCGGATGCTGGCGGACGTCCATCGCCAGGGTGCGGAAACGTATGAGCCAGGGGTTTGGCGAATGACAATCAGGTGCGGCAGCATACGCCGATTTTTCATTTTAGCATCGCGCCAAATGGCAGGCAAAGCATTGTCAACCATTTCCGCTTATGCTATGCTGTGCCGACGATTTAGCAATAGTCCTTACCAAAGTAGACTATCCACATTTTCCCTAAACTCAAACGAGTATTGCGCACGATTTCATCGTGTTTCACCTGAACCAATTGGATTTTAATAAACAGAATCAAATCGGCTGATCCAATGGTCGGGTACGAAGGAGATCACATTGACTACCAATAATACGCATCGCCGCGTTGTCATTACCGGAATGGGAACGGTCAGCCCGCTGGGGTTGGATGTTCCGTCGACCTGGGAAGGGATGTTGGCCGGGCGGTCTGGCGCGGCGCCAATCACAACTTATGATGCCAGTGAACTGCCAACCCGAATTGCCGCAACCATCAAGGATTTTGATGCGGAGAAGCGGCTGAATCGGCGAGAGGCGCGCCGTCTGGGTCGTCTCACTCATCTGGCCATCGATGCCACCGACGAAGCTATCAATGAAGCCGGGCTCGATTTATCGCAAGAAGACCCTGAACGCGTCGGCATCGAAATGGGCAGCGCTTTTGGCGCTCTCAGCATCGTAGAAGAATATTCCCTTCTTGTGAAAGAACAGGGTTTCCGGGCTATCAATCCTGCCCTGGCTCCGGCGGTTTTGATTACGACCACTCCCTGTTATATGGCTATTCGTTACGGCATCCAGGGGGTAGCTAACTCGCCCGTCGCCGCCTGCGCCACCGGCGTCGTCAGCCTGGGCGAGGCAGCCCGGCGCATCCAGCGCGGCGAGGTGGACGTGATGTTGGCAGGGGGAACCGATTCCTATTATACGCCCCTGCTGATCGCTTCATTCAGCCGTCTTGGCGCTATGTCGACCCGCAATGACGATCCCGAAACCGCCTGTCGCCCCTTCGACGCCGAGCGAGATGGTATGATCATGGGTGAGGGCGCAGTGACGATGGTCTTGGAATCGCTGGAGCATGCCCAGGCGCGCGGGGCTACGATCCTGGCCGAGTACGGCGGCATGGGTTTCACCGTGGATGGTCACAACATGGCGGCGCCGGATCCAGACGGGCAGGGCGCCAGCCGCGCCATCAAACTGGCGCTGGCCGATTCCGCCATCGAGCCGGAACAGCTCGATTATGTCGCTGCGCACGGAACCGGAACCCAACTAAATGACATCTCGGAGACGCGGGCGCTGAAGAAAGCGCTGGGCGAGCACGCATATGGCATTCCGGTTGTTTCGAATAAACCGATGATCGGCCATGCGATGGGCGCTGCCGGGGCTTTCAATGCCCTGACCATCGTGCAGGCGATCCGCACGGGCTGGGTTCCGCCCACCATCAACTACTCCGTGCCCGATCCCGAATGCGATCTGGATTATGTGCCCAATCAGCCCAGGCAGGTCAACGTGAATGCCGGCGTTGCCAACGCATTCGGCTTCGGCGGGCAGAACGGCGCTATCGTGATCAAGCGATATCAGGAGTAGCCGGGTTGCGAGTCCAGCTTTTCGTCACCTGCCTGCTCGATTACCTTTATCCCGAAATAGCCGAAGATGTGGTGAAAGTCCTGGAGCGCCAGGACGTAGAAGTATCTGTGCCCTCCGGGCAGACCTGTTGCGGCCAGCCTGCTTTCAATGGCGGCTTTTGGGATGAAGCGCGGGAGATGGCGGTGCGGTTCCTCGATCTGTTCGCCGACACCGAGGGACTGATCGTCTGCCCCTCCGGTTCTTGTGCGGCGATGGTCGCTCATCATTACGCCGATCTCTTCGCCAATGACCCCGACCAAATGGCTCGCGCTCAGGCTGTCGCCAGCCGCGTGCGAGAATTCAGCCAGTTTTTAGTCGAGGATTTGGGGGTGAACAGCGCGGGGGGAACACCCGGCAGCTATACCTATCACCCCTCCTGCCATCTGACACGAGACCTGGGTGTGCGCGGCTGCGCCGAAACCCTGTTGGACGCTATCCCCGGCGGCCAGCGTTCGCCCCTGCCGGAATCGCAGGATTGTTGCGGCTTTGGCGGCCTGTTTTCCGTGAAAATGCCGGCCATGTCGGGGGCGATGATGCAGCGCAAATTGAGGTACATCGCCGCCAGCGGAGCCGAGACATGCGTCGTTTGTGACGCATCTTGCATGACGCATCTGAATGGCGGGCTGATCAAGCAGGGCAAGCCGCCCATCGTCAGGCATCTGGCGCAGGTTTTGGCTGAGGGCGAGGGCTGAGATGACTACCCTCAACCAGCGGGCGGAAATCGCCCTGCAGGATGCGCCTTTGCAACAAGCGCTGGACAAAGCGATGCACCACTTTGTGCATGGCCGCGAGAATGCTTTTGCCCAGTTGCCCCACGGCGAAGCCTTGCGCGACCATGCGCGGGCGATTCGAGCCAACGCCATTGCCAATCTCGACCAGCACTTGCTGACGTTCGAGCGCAATGCCCAGGCCAATGGCAGCCAGGTTCACTGGGCGCGTGATGCCGCCGAAGCCCGCCAGATCATTTTGCGCATCATCCGCCAGGAGGGTGTGCAGCGCGTGGTCAAAAGCAAATCGATGCTCAGCGAAGAGATCGAGCTCAACCAGGTGATGGAGCGGGCCGGGATCGACGTGCTGGAAACCGACCTGGGGGAATACATCGCCCAGCTTTCCGGCGATCACCCCAGCCACATCATCGCCCCGGTGGTGCATTGGCGGCAGGAGGATTGCGCCGCCCTCTTCAACGAACATCTGGGCACGCCTCTCGACTCCGATATCCCCACCATGCAGGAAGCAGCCAGAGCGGCGCTGCGCAAGGGATTCATCGAGGCGGATTTGGGCATCAGCGGCGCTAATTTTATTGTGGCCGAAACCGGCAGCGTCGTGTTGGTCACCAACGAAGGGAATGGGCGTTTCGTCACCACCGCGCCTCGCATCCACATCGCCGTTGCCGGGATGGAGCGCATCGCTCCCACCCTGTCCGATCTGGGGACGTTGTTGCAGGTTTTGGCGCGCAGCGCCACCGGCCAGGCGATGAGCGTTTACACGTCGATTGTCACTGGCCCGCGGCGAGCGCCCGATGAAGACGGCCCGGAACAGGTGCATATCATCCTGGTGGACAATGGGCGCACCAAAGCGCTGGCCGGCGACTTGGCCGAAATCCTCTATTGCATTCGTTGCGGCGCCTGTTTGAATGTGTGCCCTGTCTATCGCAGCGTGGGCGGCCATGCCTATGATTCGGTCTATCCTGGCCCCATCGGCATCGTCGTCACCCCGGCCATCGGCGGCCTCGACCCGTGGCAAGAGTTGCCGCAAGCATCCAGCCTGTGCGGGGCCTGCACCGAGGCCTGCCCCGTCCGCATCGACATTCCTCGCATGCTGCTCAAGCTGCGAGCGCAGAGCGTGGCCGAGAGCCATGCCCCGGCCTGGCTGCGAAATGGCATCCGCCTTTTTGCCTGGGCGGCCACGCGTCCCGGCATGTTTCGCTGGGGTCGCAAGTTCGCCCGCATCGGCCAACGCCTCATGCCCAAGACGCAGGAGCATTGGAACAAGAGCTTACCCGGCCCGCTGGCGGGGTGGACTGACACGCGCGCTTTCCCGCCGCTGGCCGGGGAGAGTTTCAGCGAGCGCTGGCAGAAACAGAATGGCGCTGCCAGGAAAAACGGCGGGGAGACCACCGATGTCTGATGCCCGCAGCGAAGTCCTCGATCGCATCCGCCAGAGCTTGAAACAAGCGTATCTGCCGGCGACAACGGAAACGTCGCCCCTTGCGCCTACGCCCCCTAGCTTCGACAGACCCCTGCCTGAAGTCTTTGCGAAGGCGTTGCGGGCAGTGCAGGGTCGCGTGTACGAAATGGATTCGATGGACGAAGCCCGTGATTTTCTGCTGTCCGAATTCGAGCAGCGTCAAATCAACCGCCTGCTGTGCTGGGAACCCGGTATCATCGGCATCCCTGGGTTGGCCGAGGGTCTGCGCTCCCAGGGGATTGAAATCACGCCCAGCCGCCTGGACTCACCCATGCGCCAGGCCAGCCTGACCGACCTGGCCGAGATCGAGGTGGGCTTGACCGGGGCCGCAGCCGGATTGGCGCGCACCGGCACGCTTGTCTTGCACAGCGACCGCTATCATGGGCGGCTGGCTTCCCTGATGCCGCCGGTGCATTACGCAGTCCTGCGCGCCAGCCAGATTTACGCCGACATCGGCGATTGGATCCGGGCGGCGGGAGTGGCTGATCGGATCGCCGAAAGCAGCAATACGGTGTTGATCACCGGGCCGAGCCGCAGCGCCGACATCGCCCAGACGTTGACTTTAGGCGCGCACGGCCCGAAAGAAGTGCATGTGGCGCTGATCCGCTAATTGGAATAACCTTACGCAGTCTACAAACCGCAGGGGTCAATTGCCGCGGGGCCGAGAAATGAGGTGGCGGCGAACCATGAGCACCGAACAACTGGCATGGTCGGCCACCACATCGGGAATGGAACCGAACAGGAAGCTGCGAAGCCGCCATTCATGCGATGCGCCGACGATGAGTAGACGGGGCGAGATTTCATCGATGCTGGCCATCATCACATCCGAGATATCATCGCCTTGCGGAACATGATATTGCACGCTGGCGTAGTCGCCGATGATGTTCTGCACCGCCGATCTCAGTGATTCCTGTTCCCTGACGGGATCCTGGTTGGTTCGCAGAACCCGCAGCAAATGAATGGCGGCGCCGGTGGAACGCCCCACGCGCACGGCCAGTTCTAATCCCAATTGTGCGTGCGGCCCGCCACCCCAGGGGATCAGGATCGAAGCGATTTTGTCCATCCCCCGATTCTTGAGCACGACCACGTCGGATGGCGCATTCGCCAGCACGCGTTGCACGGGGCTGTTGTAGATGTGGCTAACGTTGAATCCGCCTTGCCAGCCCATCAAGAGCAGGTCCGCCTGTCTTTGCTGCACCTCGCCGATCAGACTGCCGAAGACATCATGGGCCACATCGGTGATGGCTGTAAAACCGGTCTGGGCGAGTAATAAATTGCCATTACCGGCGGCAGCCTCGGCTCGCATCCCCTCGGCGGCGACGCTGGCGATGCTTTCTTCGAGGGTATGTTTCTCCGCAAAGCGCCCACGCGCAGATTCGAGCGGCGTCTGCAAAGGCACGACGACAAAGTGGATTCCCAATACCTCGCCGGCCTCGGCGTGGCCAACCGCCAGATAGCGGCCCAATCGCAGCAGATCGACTTCGTGTTCAGGGTTGGCCAGCGCCACCATGATCCGCCGACGTGTGTTGGCGTCGATCAGTCGCACCGACGGCGCGGGGGCAAGCTCCGGTTCGGGCGCATAAAGGATTGGCTTTGCCGCCACAACGCCCCAACCTTTCTCGGCTACGTTCTGGCGGAACAGGGGTAGGCCATAGCGTATATCCACCCTTGACCGTCCCCAAATGAAGTACCAGGCGAGGCTGATGATGATCAGGCCGACGATGATCGCCTGAGCGATAGGCCCGGCCACGAGCACGATCAGCAGGCAGCCGATGGCGGCGACGATCTGCAAGTAGGGCGTCAGGGGTACGCGAAAGGTGGGGCGATACCAATCGGGGTTGGCCACGCGCAGCACAATACAGCCGATGTTCAAGGCGGCGTAGCTATAAAGTTGCAGAACGCTGGCGATCTCGGCCAGGGTTTCCAGGCTTTCCACCAGGAGGAAGCCCATAGCCAGAATACCCGTAAGCAGGATGGCGCGATAGGGCGTGAGGCGTTTGGGATGAATCTCGCTCAGCCAGTGCGGGATCATGCGATCACGCGACATGGCCAGATTGATGCGCGAGGCGGCCATGATGCTGGCGTTGGCCGATGAAAGCGTGGCCAGCAGTCCGGCGAAAATCAAGATGGCTGCTCCCACGGCCCCAAATCGCATTTCGGCGACGAGCGTCAACGGGGTCTTGATCGTGGTCAATTCTTCGGTGGAAAAAACGCCAGCGAGCACGAGCACGATCAACACATAGAGCGTAGTCACCAGCGCCACCGAGCCAATCAGCGCTCTGGGCAGATTTTTTGAAGGCTCTTTGATTTCCTCGGAAACGGCGGCGATTTTGACGAAGCCGAGAAAGGAGATGAAGACCAGGGCGGTGGTGGTGAAGATGGGGGTGCTGCCAAATGGCGCAAACGGGCTGTAGTTGGCGGGGTCGATCAATCCGATCCCGGCCAGAATGAAAAGGATGAGGATAACCAGCAGCGTGAGGACGACGACCACCTGCGTCCCTCCCGATTCTTTGGCCCCGATCACATTCAACAGCGTGAAGATGACGCCGCCCAAAATCGCGCCCCAAAAGGGCGAAATGGGCAGGAAAGTGTGCAGATATTCGCCCATGCCGAAAAGATAGAAGGCGATGGCGAAGGTCAGGCTCAGCCAGATGCCGATGCCGGAGATTGCGCCAAAGGCCGGGCCGAGTGAGCGGGAGACGAAGAAGTAATCGCCGCCGGAGGTGGGCATGCCGGTGGCGAGTTCGGCGGCGCTGGCTGCGGTGATGATGCAGACCACGCCTGCGATCAGATAGCTGAAGATTGCCGACGGCCCGGCCAGCGAGACGGCAAGACCGGACAGCAAGAAGATGCCGGCGCCGATCATGGTGCCGGAGCCTATGGTGAGCGCCGACCAGAAACCCAATTCGCGACGGAGATGCGTTTGCTCTGTGGTCATGATGGTTAGTCCGTTGTGTGGGAAGATCGGATGCGTTCTGTTAAGAGATCGTGGCCGGAAACGGGTGGAATTGTATGTGCCCACACCGAAATGAGCAAGGTAGAAGGCGAGCCATCCCGATGTTTAATACCTCCGCTTCAAACAATGAACCTCGGTTTTTCAACGTCTGGAATAACCCTTGACTCTCCCCTTGCAGGAAGGTATACAATGGCTTTATCGGTGCGCCGCGCCTGCACCGCCCCGGAGCGCTCCCATGTTCAAGATCGGCGAATTCTCAAAACTCAGCCAGGTCTCGGTCAAAACCCTGCGATACTACGACAACATTGGTCTGTTCCAGCCCGACGAAGTCGACCGCTGGACCGGATACCGCTATTACTCGCCCCGGCAACTGCCTCGACTCCACCGCATTCTGGCGCTCAAGGACCTGGGACTCAGCCTTGAGCAGATCGATGCCATCCTCAGCAATGAAATCTCGATTCAGGAATTGCGCGGGATGTTGCGGCTGAAGCAGGCGGAGTTGGCCCAACAAGTCGAGTTCGAGCAGGCGAGATTGGCGCGAATCGAAGCCCGGCTGAGACAATTAGAACAGGAGGGTATCATGCCCACACGAGACGTTACAATCAAAGAAATCCCCGCCACGAAAGTGATCTCGATTCGAGATATCATGCCCAATTATGCCTCGGTCGGCCCTCTGTGGCATGAAATGGGCGAATACATGAAAGCGCAGGGTGTGCAACCAGCGGGGCCATGCCTGGCTGTGTTTTACGACACCGAGTACAAAGAAAGTGATGTTGATGTCGAGGCTTGCTGGCCGATTTCGGGCGAGACGAAACCGGCGGATCGGGTTCAGGTGCGCGAACTGCCCGGAGGCACGATGGCGAGCATGATCCTGGAGGGATCTTACGACGGCTTCACCGCGGCCTATGGGGTGCTGATGACCTGGATTATGGAGAATGGCTATCACATCGTCGGCCCCAACCGCGAGATTTACATCATTGGGCCGGGTATGGGGCACAAGCCATCCGAGTTTGTGAGCGAGATCCAGTTCCCGGTGGTCAAGGCGTAAGAGATGATGAAACCCGCTGGCGTTACACAGGTATTTATGCGCCTTGCCAGCGGGTCATCTTCCTGTGAACGCTTTCAGGCCTGTGATCTTATAATTAGTGGCACGTAAAGCGGATAGCAGCATGCCTCGCTTGTCGCTGTCGCGGTCGGAGTGGCAGTCGATTCAGATGTTGGCGACGGGGTCACCGAAGGCGTTCTAGTCTCGGTGGCGGTTGGTGTGGCTGTGAGTATTTGGATTGAGATCGGAGCCTGCGCTTCGGCTAAGGTCTGGTTGTTGTGCGCGTCGATGGCTGAGGCAGACAACATGTTTATGGTTGGATCACAGTCATCACCGGCCTTCGCCAGGAATTGCGTTCCCGTGGCGACCTCAACACTCCAACCCGGTTTGAGTTCAGTCAGCCCTAACCATCGTTCCCAGGCTAAGCTGCCATCATCTGTCAGGTCATCGGGGTCGAGTGCCGAACTATTTCCGGGCAAGAATCGAAGGCATTCAGTGTCATACTGATCGAGTAAGGATAGTTTGGTTAGCGGTACAGCCCCGCTGTTTGTAACGCGAAAGCTAAACTCGATCCTGTCACCGGGTTGTGCGATACCGCTCGAAGGTTGTGCCAATGACTTCGTGATCGACAGGTCAGGTTCAGTATTTGAAACAATTGCAATTGGTGTACAGATGAGCGATGTCTCGTGTTCTACCCCGTCGGCGTGCCAATACCAGGCCCGCACACAGTTTTGGGTTGGATCACCATCAAGTGTGGCTGCCTTCGCCTGAAAGCTGATACTGAATCCCCTGCCGTCGGACGGCGAAAGCGGCGTTCCCCAACCAAGAGGCGACGCGCGTGTGAGGTCGTTCCAGTCCAGAGCGCCATCATCGGCCGAATTCTCCGGTTGATAGGCGGTATGGCTGAACGACAATTTGTCATCATCATATTCATCCCTGAGACGAACGCCGACGATAGGTTGGTCACTATTGTTCCTAAGTTCGATCATGAAGACGATATTTTGGCCGACGACTGCGGGTCCCAAAGCTGGCGATTCCAACAATTTGTTCAAAACGAGTTGCTGTTCAGGTTGAGTGACTGGTACATAGGCGCATGACTCGTCACTTACACTGACATCTCCAGCTTGAGCCGTGACCACAGCGCAATTACTGCCAGATCCAACAGTTTTCGCCTTCATGCGTACACGCACGGTAAATGTCTGACCAGGCGTCAGGGGTTGGCCGAAACCGAGTGGGATAGGTTTAGAGAGATCGTCCCACGTAATTTTCGATTCAGGTGAGCCTGAAACGACATAGAAAGATTGATGTGAGGCATCAACAAAGGAGAAGGCTCTGGAAAGGAAGGTATCGACCAGTTGTATTTCATTCAGCTCTGCATCGCCAATATTCTGAATGTCGATAGTGAACGTGACAATGTCATCCGGACTGATTTGGTTGTAAGGCGGATCGACAAGCCGCTTGAAGACGAGAACTGCGGGTTCGTGACAGGGAGCGAAGAGCGTTTGCTGGTAGCCAAAGTTGTTCCAAATAATCGGGTCAGGCGTGTCGCTTATGGTTTCGCTTTCATTCACCAACCGACCACAGGCTTGCTCTAATGCAGTCGCTTTCAGCCAAACGCTAATGCCTGTAGAACCTGGCGGTACACTCCCGAAACTGCATCGGACTACATCATTTGGCGGGCCTTGCTGTATCAATGTGCACCCAGGAGCAGCGCTGTGAAAGATGAGACCTTCGGGTAACGTGTCGATGATGGCTACCCCTAGTGCTGTGGCAGTCCCTTTATTCCAGATTGTAAGGTTATACTCAACCACAGAGCCGGGAGCTACCGGCTCATTTTCGGGTTTGATTCGCACTTTCGTCAGTCGAAGATCGGTTTCGCCAGAGGGCGCCTGTGTTGGCGTGGGGGTAGGGGAGCCAGTACTGATATGCGTTGGGGTGTAGGTGGGGTAGTGAGTCGGTGTGGATGTCGGTGTACTGGGGGTTTCGGTTGTCAGGCGGCGATCCCAGAAGTCATTATTGCTGTGACTTCCCGCTGCCGGCTTGTGGTAACGAATCCAGTTGGCATTTACGACTGTTCCACCTGTTCCAGCTTTCGCCCCCGTGGAGATGAATCCAGCCGGGTCGATTTCGACGATGTGGAAGTAATCATAGGTGCTGTTAGAAACTGTCAACTGGTAGTGGCCTGAAAGGCTTGTTGTCTTGCTATCCAGCAAACTTCCCCAGATTTCGGCGTTGTTCGAGCCGTAAAGAGCAACCTGAACGCCGACCAAAGGATGGCCCGTTTCGGGCGGCGTTCCCGAATAGACATTACCGGTGAATGATTGAAACTGCATAGGTACAGCCTCAATCTCCTGCTGCAATGCGTTTGGCGTTACAAGCAGTACGAACAAAAATGCGACTGCCATCGCCAAGATCATCAGCATCATGCTGCCGGTGAAACGATACGCCTTCATAGGTTTTTTCTCACTCCTTGTCGATTGGGCGTCATTGCCCTACAACAGTCATACCGACAACTAACCGTCACCTCAAATGCAACGATTTGAGGCCGGCGCCCCTCTTTGTCGCCTCACTTACTGGCCAAAGATTTCAGAGCGCCAGGCAAGTGTAAACAGGATCACTAAACATGAGTATAATTTTCGCATATTGGATTGTCAAAAACCAATAGCAGCCGGAAGACCGCAATCGGTCTTCCGGAGTTTCCTGCTGAAATATTAGATGGCGGCTAGATCGCACATACGCCCCGCTTGTAAACATCCCTGACCAGGTTGCCGCCAAATCGATAAGTAAGGTCGCGGTAATCGTCGCTGTCGAGAATCAGAAAATCGGCCTGATAACCCGTCGCCAGCGCTCCTAGCTGTTTGCCCAGGCCAATCGCATGGGCGGCGTTCAGGGTCGCTGCGGTCAGGCATTCGGCGGGCGTCATGCGCATGTAGCGCGCGGCGATGGCCATCATCATCGGCATCGATTCGCACCAGCTTGTGCCTGGGTTCAGATCGGTCGCCAGGGCCAGGGCGCCGCCGGCATCAATAAACGTGCGGGCGGGGGCAAAATGGTGGGAACCCAGGCCGAAGGGCGTGCCGGGCAGCATGACTCCCACCGTTGCGGATGCGGCCAATAAACGCAATTCTTCCTCGCCCGTGCGCACGAGGTGATCGACCGATGTCGCTCCCAACTCGACCGCCAGCGTCGTCCCGCCCATAGGCTCGAATTCATCCACATGCAACTTGAGGCCGAGGCCATGCGTTTTCGCCGCCTGCAGAATGCGTTTGGTCTGCGCCACATCGAACACGCCGCGCTCGCAAAATACATCGCAGAAATCGGCGGCCCGGCGCTGATAGGTGCGGCCATCTTCCAACTCAACCGTATAAACCGTGTAGGCCAGATCGGGCAGCATTTCCTCCACAACGAAATCGACGTACGCGTCGGTATCGGGGCGGTATTCGGGCGGAACGGCATGTGCGCCGAGAAAGGTGGGGATCAGGTCGAGCGGCAGGTCTTCATCCAAAAGGTGGATGGCGTCCAATTGCTTGCGTTCGGCGTCCGTGTCCAGTCCATAGCCGGTCTTGATCTCGGCTGTAGTGGTGCCGTGCGCCAGCATGCGTTGCAAGCGGGGCTGCGTCTGGGCGATGATCTCGTCCAGGTCGGCGGCGCGGGTGGCCTGAACGGTGGATAGGATGCCGCCGCCCGCCGACATGATCTCCATATAGCTGGCCCCGGCGATGCGCTGCTCGAATTCACCGGCGCGTTCTCCTGCCCAAACTGCGTGCGTGTGGGGATCGACGAACCCAGGCACGACGCTGCGACCGCCGGCATCGATGACTTCGTCTGCGCGATAAGCCGCGCGAACCAGCGGCTCATCCGCCGCGGCCAGAATGCGGCCGTCGCGAATCGCCAGCGCTGCGTTCGTCACCCGTGTCAACTGGTGCATGGCTTGCCCATGCAGCGGCGCGGCGCTAGCGGGCGGCGTGATCAGTTCGGCGATATTGATAACCAGTGAATCAGCCTGGGCCATGTTTGCACCTCATTTTGTAGCGTCGAATGCGGTTGTCGGATAGGGTCCGATCGACAAACGTCCGACCGGTCTATGCGATAAGCATACCCCAAAACCCCGCTTATCGGCAGCTTTGCGCCGGGATATCCTGTTCGGGCTGGTTGGTCAAGCCGCTCGCCCCATGCACCCAAATGTTGGGAGCCGAAGGCGCCAGGCTGGATTCGACCCAGAAATAGATGCGATTCGCCGGATCGTTGGCCGCACGCACGTCGATGTCATTGAAATCGTAGGCCAGCCAGGATAAACCATTGCCGTTGACCGTGCGGGAAACGCCAATCGGCGCGGCGCTGGCCGGGTGGCTGATACCGTTATTGTCGGCGCGATAAAGCCGCACAACGGGCTTGGGCTGTACATTCGCTGCCAGGGCGGTCAGACTGTCCTGGCTGAAAAGATAGGCCGTGATATTGGCCCTCTCCGCTCGCGAAACTGGCTGTCCATTATGAGGCCAGACGATTTCGATCTTGGCATCGATGGCCGACGGGATGGTCGAGATGACCTGGTTGGGCGTGTCCTTCGCGGGCGAGATCGTACGGGCGTCGCTGCCATGAGTCCAGACATTGCGGCGTGTCTCGACGCCATCGACGGTGACGAAGAAGTGCAATTTGTTTTGCGGATTCTGCGCTGCGCTCACGTTCACGTCGTTGAAATCCCAGACGGTGAAGGTGCGACCGCCCAATCTCTGTGTGCGCGGCTGGCCGATGGCGATCGGTCGCGCCGGGTTATTGTTCTGGGCGGCCCACAGTCGCACCACGCCGTCGAAATCGCAGCGCACGGGATTACCGGCTTCGTCCTCGTAGAGATGCGCGGTGATATTCGCTCTGCTCGCTTCACTGGCCGGAACGCCGCCATGCGGCCACAGGATCTCGATCTTGGCGATGATTGGAGTGGGGACTGCGGTGGGGCTTGGCGTGGCCCTGGGGGTTGGGGAAGGCGAGGGCGAAGGCGTCCGGGTCGGTGTTACTGTGGGTTTTGTCGTCGCCGTTTGCGTCGGCGTCGCCGTATTGGTTGCGGTTGCCGTCGCTGTCGGTGTGGGTGATGCCGTGGGAACCGGCGTGGGTGTCGGCGACGAAGTCGGCTTGGGGGTGGATGTTGGCGTGTTCGTTGGTACGTTGGTTAGGGTTGAAGTGGGAGTCGGCGTGTTGGTTAGCGTGGATGTCGGCGTCGAAGTCGGCCTGGGGGTGGCTGTATGCGTGGGCGTTGCCGTGTTGACCGGGGTTGGCGACGGCGTGCGGGTCGAAACGGGCGCGCCGCAGTTCCCCACCCTGAAGGTGTCGAGGATGCCGACCGCATAGGCGCTCAGATAGATTGAGTCCTCGAATATTGCCAGGCCCTGACCACCGTGATCGGCATCCTGGCGACTTGTCGCCACGCTGGCCAATAACGTGCCGGTAGCGGCGTCCACGGCGTAAAGTCTATCGTTGCGGGCGTCCACAGCGAACACCTGATTTTGTCCGACGTGATAAGCCAGAGCGCTGGGGGCCGCGGGCAAGGGATAGAATGCCAGTTCGCTGCCGAAGGCCGCATCGAGAACCATAACCCCCCGGCCAGAACGCGTGCCCACAAACAGGCGATTTCGCACGGGATCGAAAGCCAGACCGAAGGCATCGCGGGACGAAAGCGGCCCGAACTCCGAGATCAGCGAACCATCCTTGCCGACCACGCTCACCCGACCGTCCAAATGGCTGACATAGGCCCGATCCGCCGCGGCCACCACGAGGGCGGGGCTGAAATGCACGGGCGTTTCGGCGATCATTTGCCGGGATGCCAGATCCACGACGCTGACCGTGTTGTCGGCAAAGTTGACGACATACAGAGTGTCGGGTGATGCAGCGATGCCCCAGGGCAGGCTGCCCACAGGAATCGAGCCGACCTGTCGCGCCCGCGTTGGGTCGATCACGCTGACTGTGCCGCTGTCGCGCTGGGCCAGATAAACCAACCCTTGAGCATAAGCGACGCCATTGGCGCCCCTGCCATCGGTGTCGATCTTCTGGGATGTCAGGCCGCTGGCGGGGACGAAGACGAGATCGCCATCGCTTTGCAGGCCGATGAATGCGCCCTCCGGCCCCGCGGCCACGCCCTTGGGCTGAAGACCGATCGAAGTGGCGCGGATGCGTTGAGGCGCGCACAGATTCGGCGTGGCTGTTGGCGTGTTCGTCGCTGCGGTTGTCGGGGTCGCGGTGGCCGTATGGGTGGGGCTCGGCGTGGGGGTGGGGCTGGGTGAACTGGTCGGGGTGCGCGTGGCTGTGGGAGTGCGCGTGGGAGTCGGCGTCCGGGTGGGCGGCGACTCGATCACGGGCAGGGCATCAAATGTGGTGTGTTGTAATTCCACCTCGGCTGCGACGGCCCACACGGTCTCGCCCTCGTGGCAACAAAGCGCGACCCAGGCGTCGTCACGGCTGCGACCCAGGGGGAGATATTCGGCATTGCGGGCGGCAGTCCCCACGATCTCGAAGGAGAAATCGGGGCCGTTGTAGAGGTTGGCCGACCTGGCCGCGATGCGGGCCAGCGGTGTGGGCGTCGCTGTCGGCGTGGGTGAATGAGTAGCGGTGGGCGTGGGCGTGCGTGTCGGCGTGGAAGTCGGCGTGCGTGTGGCCGTTGGCGTGGGCGTACGAGTCGGTGTCGGCGTGCGGGTGGGCGTGGGGGTAGCAGTCGGCGGCTGTAAGCTGATCTCCAGCGCCGGGCGCAGGTTGGCATCGAAGTATTCGCTGCTGGCGAAACTGGCTTCGACCTGGTTGGTTGTATTCCCGCGAATAATCAGACCGTACGCGTTCTGCGGATCATCCAGCCATTTCTGCACTACGTCCGTGATATCGAATTGAATCGCTCCATTGGGCCGCACCGGTTGGTCCGACGGTGAGATCGGCATCGACGACGCGTCCAGAACGCCCTCTGCGCCCGACCGTTGCCACTTCAACAGGCTGGTCGAGTTCGTGTAAGTGGCGTCGTCTGTCCAATGCCGGAGCAGAGGGTAAGCGCTGAGCGTGAAGATGTCGCTGACGCCATTCTCGATCCGGTTCAAACGCAATGTGGCCCGCGCCACCCTGGAGCCAGCAGGAATGTCCGTGACATCGAAAACGATGAGGATAGATTGCGTGTTGCCCTTGCGAATCCCCATTCGCACATCCTGGGCAAACGACGAGTTTGGGCTGAACGCGTTAATGAATGTATCGCGCGCGCCCGTGTAGCCCTCGCTACCCTGCCGATACAGTCGATATCCGAAGGGAGTGGGCGTAGAAGTCGGGGTGCTGGTCGCTTTTGGGGTTTGCGTCCTGGTGGGCGTTCCCGCCAGACTTGCTTGGGTGGGCGTTGCTGTGGGCGGAGGACCGGTGGCCGGACGAACCAGGACACGGTGAAACACATCATTGACCGCATCCAATCGGTCGAGTCGCAGATCGAAGCCCTCCGCCTGACTGCGCGGATGCAACTTGGGCAGGCGGTTGGCGAAACGGGCGTCGGTGAGATGAAAAGTCGCTTCTTTCCAGGTATTCGAGCCGGTCAACGTAATCATGCCAGCTCGCTTCAAACCGCTGACGCTGTCATAGTCCAGCGCCCAGCTTCCGCCATTCCCATGATCCAGATAGGTCACAACCACATCGACTGGGCCGTCCAGCCGGGCGCGGTACTCGTCGTCGATGTCCAGATTCAGGCTAGGCCAGCCATCCGCGGTGCTGCGATTGTAAGCGCTGCGCCAGTCATCAGCTGGGCCTTTATTAAAACTGGCGGTGAGAATGTCCGCGGCTCTGGCGGCTTCTTGCCGCTGAAGTGAGTCGTAGCCGATGGTTTCCAATTCGTGGGTGAGGAAAAATGAATAGTCGAACAGGTCGCCGCATTGCGAGGCGAGATTGCCATCGATATCGAGCATCTCGCGATTGCTGCTGCGAAACGTGACCCAGGCTTCCGGCGTCGTTCCGGCCGTTCGTCCGGCAAAGCGTTTGAAGAATTCCCAGACGCCAGGGACGCGTAGATTCTCCTCGTACGGTTCGACGAAATCGGCGTGCTTGTCCAGAGCATTGAGAACCGACCACCAGGTATGGGCCGTGACGTCCAGCCCGGACAGGCTGAAAGAATTGTTGAACTCGAAGCCGACCGGCAATCGTTCCCAATTGTCGACAAGGGGCGCCCACTGTGTGCGATAAGCCTTCTCCCTGTCGCCCTCTTCGCCTATATCACCCGTGATCTCGCCCCAATAACAGAGCTGGCCATCCTTGCCATGATTGCTGAAATAGTCTGAAGCCAGCGAACTGACCATCAATCCGATATTTTTCTCCAACGCCAGATCGACGATCTTCGAGCGCAGGTGCTCCGCATAGACGCCGGTGAGGAACGTGCTGAGCTGCGTGTCTGGGAATGCCCTGGCATACGCATTCATCATGTTCAGGTGATAGTCCGTCCAGGCGCTGGGGCCATTTTCACCATAGGTTTTCTCGTAGGCGGCCTGCTGGTCTTGCTTATCGCAAGTTCTCGTCAGCGGCCAGGGTGAGGATTCGCCATTGTAACCGATAGCGATCTCGACCCCTGCAATCCGTGCGTCACCGTTGTATCGCTTCCCCAACTCTGCCGCCAGTTGGGTTAACTCTTTCTGAATATCAGGATTCAGGTAATTGAGATGGCGAGTGGCTACGTTGGCCCCGCAGTTGGTCGGATTTGTGCTTATGGGTTGATAAGCGTCAGTCAGCGCCCAGGCAGGCGTGCAGGCCTCGGCGTCATTGGAATTGCAGCGAACCAGCAGCCGCAACATCGCTTTTTTCCCTGCCGGGGTCAGATTGATCTGGTTTTCCAGCCAGTTCCAATTGTAGTTGTTGCGGCCAGGTTCGATCTGTTTCCATGCGAATTCCAGCGTCCCGCCGGCCACGATGTCGCTTGCGTCACGATGGTCATAGGCTTTGTAGACGCCTGGGCTGAAACCTGTCTTGTCCGGAATCGTGGCGACGAATGCTGTTGCAGTTGGCGACGCCACAGGCGTTGGATCAAGGCTGGTCGGCGTCGATGGCGGCTCCGGCGTATCGGTTGGCGCTAATGTGGCCGTGACTGTGCTGGCCTCTGGCGTTGGCGCCGCTGCGGTCGCCGTCCCCAAGTCCGGATTTTGCACCCCGCCCTGCTCGCCCGTGCATCCCCACAACCACACCAGCGATAGCGCAAGTACCGCCATGATCACGATTGCGACGGCCATCCGGCGCCGCGAGCTCTCAGACTTTCGCATGCGCCTTCTATGCAATTCTGGGAGGAGCCGAAGCGCCGGGGGAACTGATTTGCATTTGGGGGAAATGGAACGATACGGTCCAGGCGTGATTCGGATCGAGCCCAGAAGCACGCTGCACTCAGTCCGGTTTCACAAGAGGATTATAGACCACTGTTCTTTGTGGAACAAACAATGTGAACTGCGACAAGCTCACTTCACAGGCTTTTCCAAGATGCAATAAATGTTGAATGTGAAATACTCGGCCAGACCGGGCAGCCTGCTCAACCCGGCCAACAGGCGTCCGCTCCACCGCTCGCTGCGATTGGTGCGAAACCAGCGTACGATCAGGCCCGATTCGGCGAAAATGCGGCGATAATCGGCCAGGGACAATTGGTTCAACCCCAATTCCGATATGCGCGAAATCGGCTGGCGGCGACGACAGTTGACATGGTCGATGACGCCCTGATCTCCCATGAAAAGATGCGCCCAGGGCAGACGCACCCGTTGTCGGACAGCATCGTGGTCGCCATAAGGACTGCTGTACAGCGGCCCAAACCCGGCATATAACCTGCCGCCTGGACGCAGCCGTTTCTCGATCTCAGATAGCAAGCCCGGCAAATCCAGAACGTGCTCGAAGCTATCCTTGGACACCGCCAGATCGAACGTTTCCGGCGGATAATCGTGCAGATCAAGACAGAAAAACTCGACCTGTTGGGCGACTTCGGGGAAGTTGGCGGTAAGGTTGGCCGCCGCAAAATTGATTAACCCTTCATTCAGATCCACGCCCGCCACCCGCGATGCGCCATTCTGGGCCAGATAGATGCAGAGACTGCCATGCCCGCAGCCCACATCCAGCACGCGTGCGCCAGCGATATCCGGCAAACCGCCAAAGCGTTTCCAAAATCGGGGATTATCGCTGATGCCTCGACGAAAATAGGCAAGGTCTGCGGCGTCTAGTTCTTCACGCTGCATGGCTGGTAAAAAGCAACCCCTGCGGATGGGGCAGGGGTTGCAGATAAATCAGCTAAAGAATCGGTCAGCCGGTATTCCGCATCCCGGCGACCACAGGTAACGTCTTGAGCAGGATATCGATGTCGTGGAAGAAACTGCGCTCTTCGACATAGCGCAAGTCCCATTCGACGATTTCGGGGAAGGGGATGCTGCTGCGGCCATTGATCTGGGCCAGGCCGGTGATGCCCGGCAACACCGACAGGCGCGGCAGATACCAATCGTAATAAGCTTCGACCTCATAATCCATTGAGGGTCGTGGCCCCACCAGGCTCATGTTGCCAATAAGGACGTTGAAAAGCTGCGGCAATTCGTCCAGGCTGGTTCGGCGCAGGATTTTGCCCACGCGGGTGATGACGCGGCCATCGCCCGTGGGTTTTAATACGCCGCCATTGCTGCGCGGCCCCCGCGTGATCTCGCCGCGAATGACCTGCTGCGCGAACGCTCGATGCGCTTCACTGTGATTGATCCCCACCACCATGGAACGGAATTTATAAAATCGATAGACCTTTCCCCCAAGCCCCACCCGGCGCTGCGTGATGAGGGCCGGGCCGCCATCTTCGAGTGTAATCGCCAGAAAAATGATCAGCAACAAAGGCGAGAGAAGAATGAGAAGGACGCTGGCTACAACAAGGTCGAATGTACGTTTGGATAAACGGTACGGAAGCGGCGTCACGGCCGGGCTGACAAGCGCTGCGGCCTGTTCGGCCTGCGTAGCACGAGGATGAATAGCCGGCGGCAGTGTGGAGCCAAGAATTCGAGGCTTGCTGGTAATCATGTGTGCGTCATTCCTCGTCAACAATTAATGTCGAGGCAAGTGGGTTGGGGTGTTGGCGTTTACTGACTCGGTCATCCAATACCGGATGGTGAGCTTTGGCCTTGCCGAGGGGTTGTGCCATTCGGCGGAAGCGAAATCGTACAGGACTCGAGGTTCGGCAAAGGCTTTGAGAATGACCCCGTCGTTGCTGGCGGGGTCGTAAAGCCAGGACTGAACCGTCGAAGTCATATCCCACTCATACCAGGTTGAGGTTTCATCAACAGCCTGGGTGCTGAGCGGTATGCCGGATCGATCCTCGGGGATGGCATTGGCGCCGCTAACGCCCCACGGCGTCGATGTTGAGGCGACCTCCCAGGTGACTTCGGATTCGTTCCAGGGACGGTTGAGTTTGTAAATACCAATCGTCGCAGTGTTGGGATTACTCTGGGTGATGGACCAGAGGCTTAGCGTTGCTTCGACGATGTGCGCGTTGGCCGGTATTCCGCCAAGCTCGAATCGCAGAATTGGATCCATGATATCGGGTTGGCGAGCGGACAACCGCTCTACCATAGCATAGTTTATTGTAGAATTCCAATCGCTGATATAGCTATCTATCATGCCGGTGTAACCATCCTGACCCTGTTGCAAAACAAGGGTTGTCGGCTGAGGGGTGGGCGGCGGATAGGCGCTGATCAGGGAGGGCAAATAGGCGTCGTAATTGATGTGCGCGCGAGTGGGCGTGGCGGTGGGGCGAGGCGTATCGGTGGGATGGGTGGTCGGCGTCGGCGTGATGGTTACGGTGGGCGTGTGAGTCGGCCTTGGCGTGGCGA
The DNA here is from genome assembly GCA_024102915.1 of Caldilineales bacterium. GTDB lineage: Bacteria > Chloroflexota > Anaerolineae > J102 > J102 > JAGFJG01. The sequence goes on along the minus strand of JAGFJG010000016.1, from coordinate 9,774 downwards.
AAGGCGGTTCCTCGCACTGGATTTCGAGATGATAGACGCCCTCGCTGCCATCATAACCATCGATGTAGATCAGGTAGTCGGCGGGAGGGAGATCATCGATTTCCAGGCTGGCATCGGCGCCATAGCATTGTTCGGGGCCGGATGCGCTGAGGAGAAAGAGGTCTAAGTCCATGCCGGATTGGTTGGCGTGACTGAGGGTGAGTTTGAGGTTTTGGGTGAAGGAAGTGCTGAGGCTATAGATATGTTCGGGGCCGGTCTCCGGCCAGTCGGGCCGGCAGGAATAGCGCTCGATCTCATTCACGCCTGTGCGAGTATCGTCGTCGTAGTCGCCCAGGCAATAGGCGGGCGTCGCCTGAGCGGCGGTGAGAATCGAATCCTGCTCGGCGGCCTGAACGGCAGCCAATTCATTGGAGTTCGATAGCCATGTGAACGTGCTCAGGAAAACGACGATGAAGCCGACAAGCGTAATCCTGATAAGCAATGAAGCGTTGACGCGCGAACGTTGATGCATCAAGAAATCAGTCCTGGCCGGAGGAGTTCGACCAGGACTGACAGAGAGCTTTCGCTAGTTGCGGAGCATCATGGGCAAGAAGAGGCCGGGATCGGTGGGGCCGGTCACCGGCGTTGAAGTAGGAGTCGCCGTCGGCGTCGCGGTGGCTGCAACGGGCTCGTGGCGGAAGTGCCAGTTGAATGTGCCGTTGCTGACCGGTACGGCGATGGAACTCACGGGAATCGCTTCGCCGTATCCGGGCGGCGGGGTTTCGCTGAGCACATAGGTCTGACCTGGCTGCAATCCGGGGAAGTGGTAAGCGCCATCCGCTCCGGATGTGGTTTGGAAGGAGTTGGGGCCAACGACCGACAATTGGGCTCCAGGAATGCCTTCGCCGGTATCGGGCGCTGAATTGCCGTTGAGGTCGACATAGACGAAACCTGTGATAGCGCCAACCGAGGGCGTCACCGTGGGTGTTTTTGTCGGCGTCGGCGTTTGCGTGGGCGAGGCCATTGGGGTGGGGGTTATCGAGGGCGTGGGGGTGCGGGTGGGCGTGGGGGTTGGGGTCACCTCGATGAATTCATCCACCTTTCGCAAATCGACGTGATGAATCCATTCGTCGCCGTCCAGCTTGCCGTCCTTGCTGCGGGTGTCGATGTAAAGATCGGCTTTTCCGCTCAGAAGGCCGTTGTTGAAGTTGCCGTCTTCGATCAAGAAGGTGGCCGTCTTCCACTTGCCGGTGTTGGTCTTTTGGATATAGTCAATCGGGGTTTGCAGGACGCCATCGACGGGCAGGAATTCATCCACAGCCAGGCCGCGGCGCACGGTCCAATCATTGATGGCATAGACCTTGGCGGCTTTGGGTCCGCCAACTGCGTCGTAAGCCAACAGCCACTGGTCAGAACCCTTGTCGAGATAGGTGATCGTGACGATGGCTTTGAACGTGCTCTCGGCGGGCGGCTGCGAACGGTCAAAGTAGCGGTCGGCGGCGTCAAAGATAAAGCGGTAGTGACCGGTCGCCTGGTCGCTGCGCCGCGCCACCCAGCCGGGATCGACCTGGTTCTGCGCGCGCCAGGGATTGCCGACGATTTCCAACAGGCCGGCATCTTTGAGAGCGGGATCATGGGGGCTGTAGTTCGTATGCCAGCGCTTGTTGGCAACCGTGGAACCAGCGCCATCGAAACCAGTCTTCTTCACCCGATCTGGCGCGGTGGGGCCGCCGTCATCGGTGACCGGGATGGTGATGCCGGCGTATTCGGGCAGATGCAACTGGTTAAGATAGAATTCGTAGTTGCCGATGGTGGGCCAGTCGTTACAGGTCGGGAGCGTGGCGTAGGTGAGGAAACAGGGGTCCTTGTGTTCGCGCATGCGCGACCATACGCTGGGCGGCTCGGTGTCGCCAACCTGGAAGCCTTTACCAGCGTATTTCGATGCCCACTCCGCCGTCGCCAGATTAATTTCGTTGGTCTGCGTATCCCAGAAATGCGAGAGGCGGATATAGTCGACTTTGACGTCCAATGCCCGCGCCATCGCCCAATAGAATTCGTTAGGCGTGCGCATCATGTAATCATAGCTCTCGAGGGCGATTGGCACAGATTTGTTATATTGCCGCGCTTGATCGTAAAAGCCGGTGCAATTTCGGGTGGGGCTTGGGTTGCCGCACAACTCAACAGTATCAAAATCTGCAGTAATGTTGTTTAGCGATATGCCGACGTTTCTGGCTGCGGCATAGGCGCCGATATCGCGTCGCTCGGTGGCGCTAAGATAAAATGGCACGTTCTGCGTGAGTAATTGAATTCGGGGGAAGCCAGAGCCATCGTAAAACGCCCCTGTATATTCATCGATAACCTCCTGAACATGCTGGACCCATTCCGTCTGACTCAGGCCGTGGGCCTGTAAGGATGGATCATCCTCGTTGTCAGCAGGCTTGTTCTCGCCATCCTTTCCGGTTCCTACCGCCACGAATGATATTTTGTCGCGATGGGGATGGTTGAATAGATGGCTGGCCAGCGCATTGACAAAGGTCTTGTAGCTCTGGTTGTACCAGGAATCCAGATAGTCGGGCAGATACCAGGGGCCTTCGAAGTTGGTGCAATTGGCCCACTGCGGTCTATCTTCCCGGTCCGGGTCGCGCTGATCGGGGTAATCCGAAGCGAAGACGGAGTCGTCTTCAGTTCCCCAAACATTGTCCGGGCCGTTCTGAACCCATTGCGGCATCATGTCCACGCCCTGAAGGGGGCAGCCGACAAAGCGGCCGGTATAGGTCATGATCGTGATGCCGATGTTGGTGTATCCGGCATCCACGCTTTGCTGAATCCAGGTGTCGAGCTTATCCCAGTCGTAGCTCCCAGGCCCCGGATTCAGGGATGACCACTCCCAGATTTTGAACGAGCCGACGGCAAAATAATCTTGCGCCGGGCTGAGGACGTTGAACAGACCCGTCTCGATATAGAGGCCGGGTTTGCCGCCTGCGGGGGGGATGAGCCGGTCGGGCGAGAGGGCGGACAGGTCTGGGGTGGGGGGTTCAACGCTCTGGTTGAGCGTTTCGGCGGTATGGTTGTTGTTCGCAGGATCGGCTGCCAGGGCATTGGGGCCGGTGACAGCGATGAGTACCAACAGAGTGGTAGCGAAGAGAAGGATGACCTTCTTACGCATGGTGGAAAGTACCTCCGGGTCGATATTTGTTCCGGTGAGCAGGGACGGTCAGCTTTCGGACATAAAGCTGGCCCGCCATTTTGGGCGAGCCTGCGTGGTGAACGGCGTCGTCAGCGCTGATCATCTCCTTGCTCAGTGACATTGTAGGATATTGACGTGAAAACTCTATGAACGGGACGGACCAGGTACATGACAGTCTTTTCACGTAGGCGACTCTTCGACGCGGGCAACCGCCACGACGAGTTGGGGCGCGATCATAACACAGGCGTCGATAACGAACCAAGCCATCGCGCGCCTCCGGCGGTGCGCGCGACGGCGGCATTCGCATCCTGCCGCAAAACAGAGATCGTATCGCCGCCGTTCGGAAATTGTCAGCTAACTGTAAGCATTGAGGGGTTGAATTTTGTCAGTCAGTTCCACATAATTGTAAACAAGGACGAATGATTTGTGTACGATATCTGAGCAGTCCGGTCTGATGAAAGCTCTGCAGGACTCAAGCTCCGAGACGCAATTCGTTCTCGAAACCTGATTTTTGCAGATGTAAAAGCATCAAACCCTCTCAAACCACGAATTTTATGAGCAAGAGTCTTAAAAAAACGTTGTTGCAACGGATGATGATCGTTGGCCTGGCGCTGGTGGTATATGGCGTGTTTTTTAGTTCACCTTCTGCGGCGAGTCCACTGACTGATATTAATATGGGCGGTCTGGTGTGGGGCGACCGCAACGGCGATGGTTTGGCGAATGACGGCACAGGCAGCGGTCTGGTGAATGTCGTCATCAATGTGTATGCGGATAACGGCGATCAGATGTTCCAGCCGAATACCTCCGACAAGCTTGTGACCACAACCAGAACCGCCAGCGACGGTCGATACCAGGTCGCATTGCCGGATGGCCTGGCCTATTGGTTCGATGTGGATGAAAGTACGCTTACAGCCGGCCTGCAATGGGTCGCGGGGGCGGATAGCCGGTCGGAGCCAGCGCTGGTCATCGCGTCTGGCAAGGAGACGGGCGACATCAATTTCGGATACTCGCCTCGCGGCAGTGTTTGGGGGACAGTTTTCTATGATTACGATCTGGATGGACAACACGGCTTGGGCGAGCCGGGCGCTCAGGGCGTGGAGATTTGTCTGTATCGGGATCGAGGGGTAATTGGTCAGCTCGGTCCGGAGGATGGATTTCTGTCCTGCACCTTTTCGGATGAGCAGGGCAACTATTTATTTGGTTCACTCCTTTATGGCGACTATCTCATTGTCGAAACGCCTCGTCTCGGCGTAGGCAATTCGACATTCAATCTGATCGCTGCATTTCTCGATCCGTGGTTAGTGCAAGGCACAGATGTTCCAGACATCGGCGACGTGCTGTTAGCTTCGATGAGTGGGAAGTTGTACATCGATGTTGATGGCGATGGCCGCCATGATTCAGACGAAAACATGGGCATTTCCGGAGTAAGTCTTCAGGCGAAGAACATTACAAGTGGCGCTCTTTATGCGGTGCAGAGCGACGGCGAAGGGCTATTTTCATTCGACAATTTGATGCCCGGCGTCTACAGCCTGGAAGCCCCCGACGTCTCATCCTCGCTTGTGCGCTCCGGCCCCGGTGACGTCACGCTGACATTGGGTTTCGATGATCATCAATCTGGCTATGATTTTGGCTATGTAGCCCCCACGTCCGTTTCGTTGGTCAGCTTCGTGGCGGAGCGGGTCGGAAAGAATGTACAACTGCGCTGGGCGACCGGTTCTGAGCAGAATCAAGAGGGTTTCGTGATCCAGCGCGCCACAGGCCTGGGCAAACCCTTTGTTACCATTTCGCCGTTGATCGTTGCCGCCAACCAGCCGGAGGGCGCCGTTTACGAATGGTCCGATACGAGCGCTTCTGCCGGAACTCAATACTGGTACAAACTACAGAGCATGCCTGACGGCGAATTGTTTGGACCAATCTCTATCAACGGTGCATCCGGATTCAAAACCTTCCTCCCCACGCTTCAACGCTGACGAAAAAAGGGCTCCCTGAAAAAAAAACGCAGAGAGCGCAGAGATTACGGCGCAAACCCCTGGTTTCGAGTTTTAAAAACTCACAATATCTCCGCACTTTCCGCAACCTCTTTGGTTAACGAATCTCTTTGCACTAGAGCCAATAATTCAAGTCGCGTGGGTCTATCGTGAAAATTGCCAGCGAAATGTAAGGTAAGGCAGTTGAAACTGAATTCAGCCAGTGCTATTATTCGAGTAGCAAGCCGAATCTGTGTGATTGGGATCGAGTCATTGGCTCTTCCTGATCAAAATTACAAACACTCAGATATTTTGTGCTGCTAAGCAGAAAAGGGCCGTATTGGCGCGTGAGCCGGTAATTCTATTACTTTTTAATGAGGGAATCACACCATATGAAAATCCAGCTTCAATCAAAAAGAACTCTATTTGCCCTGGTTTTGATAGTCGGCATCCTACTCGCTCTGGGCGGGAGCAGCTTTGGAGCAACTGTTTCAGGGCCGGATTTCGCCCCTATGGGCGCGGCGACCTGTACCGTCTTCCAGCCGGCTAAGGGCGCGGGGCAGGATGCTTTCATCCAACTTGAAAAGCCGACTGATAATAAGGGAACGGATAACGAACTCAAGGTCAAAACTGAGAGCGGAAAATTGATCCGATCTGTCTTGAAGTTCGACGTCACCGGCCTTCCCGCCGGCGCCCTGGTGGAAAGCGCGACGCTATCACTGTGGGTTAAGGACGTAAAAGATGGTAATGCGAGCATCAACGCCCATGCTTTGACCAAGACCTGGGATCAGAGCACCGTCACCTGGAACTCGCCCTGGACGACGCCCGGCGGCAACTACGGTTCCACTATCTCAACCACCGCTTTCACCAAAAGCGTCAAGGACTATTGGGCGACATGGGACGTAACCTCCGTCGCCAGCGCGTGGTTGAATAATCCCGCCAGTAATTTCGGCCTCATTCTGGAGCAGGGCGTGACCGACCCCAAATCCGAGGTCAAGTTCAAGAGCAACAACGAAAGCAGTGACCGTCCGAAACTGGAGATTTGTTGGCGGCCGGGTGTGACCATTGATCCCAATAACGCCGGGCAGGGTGATGCCGGCGTGACCAGCAGCTACGCACACGTTGTCGAAGTGGGCGGCCTCACCAATGAAGTCGTGAACCTGACCGCGGTTTCCAATCAGGGCTGGACGACACGCATCTATGCGGATAATAGCCCCAAAGACGGCGTGAAAGACAACAACACGCCGATCACGCAGACGCCGCCCATGGGGCCAAACGCAAGCTACGGCATCGTGGTCGAGATCGACGTGCCTGGGGGAACGCCGAATGGCACGCGAGACACCACCACCGTCACCGCCACAGGTCAGAACAGCGGCATTTCCGATTCTGCCACGGACACCACCAACGTGGGGCTGCCGGCCTTCACCGAGCCAGTGGTGGACGGTAAGATCGACGATGCTTACTTTTACAATCCCTACAGCACGATTCAGGACTATTGCAGCGCCGACGGAGCCGTGCAGGCCAGCCTGATGACGACCTATGATGTCGATGACCCCAGCTATAACGATATCTACATCGTCCTGGCCATGTCGCGGGCGATGGTGGACAACACCTATGGCGCCAACACGCATCCCAGTTGGGCGGCGGCGGGCAAATCGCATTCACTGGGGAATCTGGAAGGCAGCGACAAGGCCCAGTTCGATCTCTACGATGGAAATAACACACTGCTCTACTCGCCGCTGATGGATTATGTGGAAAGCGGGTTGAGCACGCCTTCCGGCTGGGGTTCGGGCGGCATTACGGACGGTGAGGGTAGTGCCGATGGTCTGAACCCGGCCTACTTTGTGGGTGAGACCTCTGAGGGCTACAACCTGAATCTGTATTGCCCCGGCGGGCTGGCCGGTTGTTCCGTTGGCGGCGTAGACCTCGAAAACGATTCTCCGCCCACCGACGCCTTCTATAATCCCACCAATCCCATTTTCAACAATTGGGAATTCACCTATCTCTATGAGTTCTCGGTCGATCCGGCGGCCTTTGGCGCCGCTGGGTTCGGCAAAGTCACCATTCCTTATACCCACGTCTCGCCCAACAAGGTCGGCAGCAACGAGATTCCGGTCGAACCGTGCACCGGCTCGATTGGCGACCGCGTTTGGCAAGACCTGAATGGCGACGGTATCCAGCAGCCGGGCGAGCCCGGCCTGAACGGCGTGCAGGTGCAATTGTACAAGGACAACGGCGATGGCGTTTTCGATGCCAACACCGACCTCGCCCATGGCACACGCCTCACCTCCGGTAACGGCAACTATGACTTCACCGGCCTCGGCCCCAAAACCTATTGGGTGCGGGTGAATGAAACCACTGTGCCGGGCGGTTTTGTCCTCACCACGAACAACAATCCCTTGAAAGTGACGCTGGCTTCCGGCCAGGATTACAACGACGCCGACTTCGGTTACCGCTCCACCGCTGAGATCACGATCGAGAAGACGCTGGAGAGCGAACCGCCGCTATTTGTGGGCGGCGAGGTGGTCTTCAATATCCGCATCACCACCACGGGCGGCACGACCGCCATCGATGGGCTGCCCCTGCAAGACCTGTACGATCCGACGGAATTGCAATTCGTCAGCGCCACGCCCCAGTCCGATGACAACGTCAATGACGGAGTGATCGATTGGCCGGATTTGACGCAGGCTGCTCCCAATGGCTTCGGCGTCGATCTGGCCCCAGGCGCGCATTTCGACGTCCAGGTCCGCTTTATCGCCCTGGCGCAGACGACGACGGTCGCAGCGGCAGCGGCTCAGATTGACCCGAATGCCTTTTCGGCCCCTGCAATGTGTACAGCGCCATTCAACAACAGCGTCTACACCACAACTTCGAACTGCAAGTGCACAAAACCGGATCGGCTGACGGTTCGGTACCTCGGCGCTGGCCCGACTACGATTACGATTGGCGGCGACGGCACAGGCGGTCCTTTCACCAATGTCAATACAGGCGACACCTTTGTCATCACTGTCACGGGCAATGAGCCGACATTCACTGCGACCGGCCAACCAGCACAGGCGATTCACACTTCCTGCTCCGCACCGCTTTACCCTGGCTGGACAAGTCGGCCCGCCGGGCAAGACAAGACAACCCAGGGCGGCCCGTTTGAGGTTGTTTCCTTCAGCACCGGCGGCGTGCCGTTTGTGTTGGCCAACCCGGCCAGTTGTACGCTAGGCAGCATTGGCGATCGCGTTTTCATTGGCGACACAATTCCAGACAACGGCAGCGAAACGGGTGTTGCAGGCGTGACCGTCAAACTCTATGGCGGCAATTGCCCTTCAGACCCGGCCAAGCTCACACTTGCTGGCCTCATCAAGACGACAACGACAAACGGCAGCGGTAATTACTCCTTCAGCGGTTTGATGCCTGGCGAATACTGCGCCACGATCGACAATGGCACATTGCCAGTCAATTACAAACTCGATACCGCCGCTCCGTTGGATGCCGCAAGCAATAGTGACACGGTTCTATCATGCGACTTCGGCGTCGGGTTGGTAGGCGCATCCAGCATCGGCGACCGCGTGTTCTATGATGTGGATGGTTCCGGCCTGCCCGATGGCGGCGTCGAACCCGGCATCAATGGCGTTACCGTCAACCTGTATCAGGGCGTCTGCCCTGGATCAGGACAACCTTTCCGCTTCACCGAAACCAGCGGCAACGGCGATTATGATTTCATGGCATTGCCGGCCGGAAACTACTGCGTCAACGTGGATGAAAATACCTTGCCCGCAGGCGTCTCGCTGACCACCGGCAACGAACCGCTGGCTGTCAACCTGGGCCAGGATCAGGATTACAACGGCGCCGACTTCGGCTATCGGGTTGAATCGCCCGAACAGACCTGCGACCTGGCATCTGTCAGCGGCGCATTGGATGAGTATGGCAGCCCGGTGCCGCCGGTAGCGGATGAAGAGTGCGCCAGCATTGGCGGTGGCGGTTCCATCGGCGACTACGTGTGGAACGACGCCAACGGCAATGGCCTGCAGGATGATGGTCCTGGGCTCGGCTTCAACGGCGTAACCGTCAGACTTTACCGCGAGGACGGCGACAACGTTTGCAATATCGCGGACCAGATCCCCGCCAACTTCGTCAAATCGGCAGTCACGGCCGGCGATGGCGATTACTTGCTGACTGGTCTTGGCGCTGATGTTTACTGTGTGAGCGTCGACAGATTCACCCTGCCCGGCGGCTATGAGTTCATCCCCGGCTTGCAGAGCGGCCCTGATCCGCTGTTGGTCGATCTTGGCCCGCAAGAAAATTACACCGATGCTGACTTTGGCTATGCCGGGCGCGGCAACATCACCGGCGTGGTCTTCTGGGACTGGAATGAGAATGGCATCCAGGATCTCGGCGAAGACGGCATCCCCGGCGTTCGGGTGTGTCTGTACCAGGATGTGGATCGCGATCGCCAGTTCAACGACGGCATCGATCTCCAGATCAGTTGCCAGCTTTCCGGCAATGACCCCGGCTCCGAAGGGTTCTACAACTTCGTGAACAACCTGCCCGGCGACGATGTGGTCGTGCAGGACCCCATCCCCGGTCTGGATAGCACCACCGGTCGGATCCGGGCGTTGACGCTGATCGTGATTGGCGCCACCGGCTCCA
>JAGFJG010000155.1 GCA_024102915.1 Caldilineales bacterium | reverse complement strand
CTCGGCCAGACGATGCCGAAAAACATATCGGCGAACATCCACAGGATAATAGGCACGGTGAAGGCCCAGGCAACCTGCATGCGGAAGCGCGCCTCTTGCATCTTGCGCTCTTCCCGATCGACCGGTTCCTCGTCCACGTCTTCAATCCCGAGTGCCAGGACTTTGTAGCCCGTAGCGTCGAACGCCCGTCGGAAATCGTCGAGACCGGCGATTTCCGGGATGTAGGTAACTGTCGCATTCGCGGTGGCCAGATTCACAGTTACACGCTCCACACCAGGAACGCCCTGCAAGGCTTTCTCGACATGGCTAGCGCACGAAGTGCAGGTCATGCCGCCGATGGGGAGAATGACTGCTTCTTCGGGGACGTCATACCCGGCATCCTCGACTGCCTTCACCAGTTGGGGCAGAGGCACGGGTTTGTCAGTGAAAGTAATCTGGGCACGTTCGGTGGCGAGATTCACCTGGGCATCGCGCACACCAGGCACTTTGCGCAAAGAACGGCTCACATGTGAGGAGCACGAGGCGCAGGTCATGCCCTCGACCGGCAGTGTTAATTGTTGTTCAGACATAATGATAACCAATCACTCCTATTATTGTTCATAGACACCCACGTCATTTCCGGCGGCAGCCATGGCCTTTTCAAAAGAAGGAATCACTACTCGCGAGGAATTGAAGTGAACATGCACCAATGCTCGTTCGAGTTCAACTTCGACAGAGAAGGCGCCGTCCAATCGCAGTGGGCTGTTGCGCACGCGCATGGCGCAATTTCCGCAGCCCACGCCCTGAACGGCGAGAACGGCCGAATAGGTTTGGGCCAGATCACATACGTCTACCTGCGTCCGGATGTTTTTATGTAGCGTGGCACATGGCAGTTGGCATCTTGTGGGGTCCTGATGGGTATGGATTCCAAAGGTTTGACTCTCTTGAGATATCATTCATGTTACGATGAAATTGCGCTTTTCGGTAGCGCCATGCTGCCCTTACCGGATAGGCCATATGGCCTATCTGCGCGCCTGACCCCGGAGTGGTTCAGATCCGGGGTCAGGTTACAAAGCGAGAAGGGGCGCCTCCCGCCTGACTAGCTCAGGAGTTGGGCGGTGTAATGATGACGGCCATCGTTGCCGGCTCCGGCCACAGCCGCCGAAAATATCTCCGGAACGACACGCGTTGGATCGTAAAGAACACGAGCAACGCCGTGCTCGACCATGATGTCAGCCGTAAGCACACCGTCAAGTGCGAGTAAACTATTGCGTACGCGTAGAGCGCAGTTTGGGCAGCCCATGCCCCACACAGCCAAGAAAGCTGCTTGTGCGCGTTCGAGATCGGCGGGCGCAATCACCTTTTGGAGCGGTTCGACATGACAGTCGCCATCGTGTTCTTTGTCTTGCTTCTGTTCAATCATGATCAGTGCCTTGACTACATATACGTGCTGTCTCAGAACACGCCGCCGTGATCCGTGACACGGAGAGAAAAGTGAAAGAGGAGCCGGCCAAGCCGTCCGCTTTCTATCGGTTTAGGAGGAATGGTGAAGATGATGAGTAGGCCGGAGGGAATCAGTGACAGGTCGGGTGCGTGCCAGGAAGATATTGTAAGCGCTTGCGAATACCACTGCTCCGAAGACGGCATAAGCGACTGTCCATAACAGACCAATCAGGATACCGACAGTGGTCCAACTGAACCCCGGGAAAAGCGCCTGCCACAGCGTACCCTGATACATGGGCCATTCCGGGAATAGCGGCCTGAATACTGCGCAGAGGGCGTAGGCGATAACAGCGACGGACGTGAGTGCAAAGGCGGTTGCTTTGATATTCAGCGTTTTCATCGTGCAACTCCTGAATTATGAAAAAACGTGAGAGGCGGGAATGAGACAGGCAGATGAACCTGCTTACGCCTGTCTACCTCACTCTAACAACTGTACGCGACGCCGTGGAGCGCCAAGCCGCCCGCAGCAAACAGGCAAAATTGCCTGTTTGCTGCGGCTGTATCAGTGTGACAGGCAGAATGGCGCGTAGATGTCGGGCGAAATAGCCCTGGATTCAGAGACAGCTGCCCTTAAACTGAGAAGATCAAGCAACGACCGCCCGGTTTTTTACATATTGGAGTTCATGAATGAAGATTCGCACCGAGAATAAAAGAATTCGCACAGATCCTATCTGCGGAATGCAACTACGACCGAATCGGGTCGTCCTCGAATACAGTTATTACGGCGTTACCTATGCATTTTGCTCGGCCGCGTGCCGAAATCATTTTCGCGACGGCGCTGAACTTTATGTGGCGCATATGACGGTTGACCCCCAATGGGCGCTAGGACATCCTTGTCCACACCAACAGATCTCCCAAATGCTCGATATGTAGCATTGAAGCTGCTCTCCAATTCCTTTGATTTCTCAACCTCCAGGAAAACGCAATGAATCGTAAAGAATTGATCCTTACAAGCCTACTTGCTCTACTTATTTTCGTACTGGCGGCCTGCAGCAATCAGTCAGCAATCGCGCCTGAGCAACCGGCGCAGTCAGAAAGCCAGCAATCTCAGGTCGACAAATCGGCGCTGCAGTCAGATGATCAGTCAGAAAAGCCTGCCATCGCAGCCGAAAAATCAGAGGAGCCGCAGTGGACGATCTGGGTGGCCAACGGAATAGATGACAATCTCAGCGTGGTCGATCTGTCTTCAGGCGTCGAATTGGCGCGCTTGCCAGCCGGGATCAACCCTCACATCCTGGCAGCCAGCCCCGACGGCAGTGTCGTCTACGTGATCAACGCAGGCCAGCATGATCGAGACCCCAACGCCCATGCCGACATGAGTGCTAGCGAAGACAGCAACGGAGCCGCCAGCGCAGAAGGCGAAATGAGCGGCATGCACGAAGCCGAGGCCAGCCCAGATATGTTGATGGCAATCGATAACGATGTGGAGGCCAATAGCTTGTGGGCATTGGAGGCTGCGACCGGGAACGTTCTGGCACGCGTCCCCGTGGGCGGCGGTCCCACCCATCCGATTCCCAGCCCCGACGGCCAGCGCGTCTACGTCACCAATACCGATGAAGGCTCCGTAACCGTCATTGATACGAACACATGGGAAGTCATAGCGGCCATCCCCGATCTGGCTGAGCCACATGACGGCGCACTGTCGCTAGACGGCAAATGGCTTTACCTGGCGACCTCGGCTGATTCGACGATGACGATGGTGGACACCGAAACGTTCGAGATCAGTAACAAGGTGTCGGTGGGGACAAGGCCCCGCGGGTTGGCCGCAGGCGGCGAGCAGGGCGAACTGGTTTACGTCACGAATAAAGGCGATGGCACGCTTTCGAAGATCGACGCGCCGAGCGGCGAGGTGATCTATACGGCTCCAGTTGGTGCCGGCGCTCACGCCGTGCGCCTCAGCCCCGATGGTTCAAGAGCGTATATCGCTCTGAGCAAGGCCGACGCCGTCGCCATCGTCGACGCGGCCACAGGCGATGTCTTGGGCACGATCGCGGTGGGCAAGATTCCCGAACAACTGGACATCAGCGCCGACGGAGGCTGGCTGCTGGTCAGCAACAACGGCGACGCCACGATCTCGGTGATCGACCTGGCGCAGGAAACCGTGACTCGCACCATTCCCGTCGGACAGGGCGCATACGGCATCCAGACCACGTGGATAACCTTGACCCCGACCATTTCCAGCCTCCCTGACCTTGCACCTAACTCCGACGGTTTCGTCGATATCAATGTCCAACAATTGCAGACCGCTCTCAGCCAGAAAGACTTCACACTGGTCAATGTGCATGTGCCTTACGCCGGCGAAATTCCTGACACTGACCTTTTCATCCCCTACGACCTAATTCAGAGTCAATTTGATGCTCTACCCAATCAAGATTCCCCAATTGTGGTTTATTGCCGCAGCGGCAGTATGAGCACCATGGCAGCAACGGTCTTGGCTCGGTTGGGCTACAGCAATGTTTTTGAGTTGGATGGCGGATTCAACGCCTGGCAAGCAGTCGGCAACGAACTGATCGTCAACTGACCTGCGTTACCGCTATGAAATCCCAGTGAATCTGGGGTTGAATTGATCATTCGCAGGTTCACCGGTTTGCAGGATAGGAGTAATCCATGAACCCCACCTTATTTAGCATTGGCCCCTTCCAGGTACAGTGGTACGGCGTTCTGATTGTAAGCGGCGCCGTGCTTGGCGCTTACCTTTCCTCACGAATCGCCCGATGGCGCGGCCAGGACCCAGAACACATCTGGAACATGCTCGTTATCATCCTACTGTTGGGTATCATCGGCGCCCGTCTCTACCATGTGTTCTCGCGACCGGCAGGAGGGTTCATCGGCTGGGACTACTATAGCCAGAACCCCATCGAGATCATCGCTTTCTGGAACGGCGGCTTTCGCGGGCTGGGGATATTTGGCGGCATTCTTGGCGGCATCATTGGCATGTTCATCTATACCGCCTGGCAGAAACTCAATTTCCTGGAATGGCTGGACATCGCCGTTCCTGGCGTATTATTGGCGCAGGCCATCGGCCGCTGGGGTAATTTCGTCAACCAGGAACTCTACGGCCCGCCCACCGACTTACCCTGGGGGATTTCCATCGACTGCACGCGTCGCTACGGTGATTTCTTGTGTCCGCCCGAAGGCAGCGTAACGGCCGCCGCCCGCTTTCACCCCACTTTTCTCTATGAATCACTCTGGAATCTAGTTGGCGTTGGCCTTTCGGTCTTCATTATTCGCCGTTTCGAAGATCGCTTGCGCAGTGGGGACATGCTCTTTTTCTATTTGATGTGGTACCCGTTGGGCCGCTTCTGGATTGAGCTTTTCTTCCGGCCGGATGCCTGGACGATGGGCGCATTGCCGACCGCCTCGCTGATCTCCATTATCTCCTTCCTCATCGGCATGGGCGGCATCGTCTACAATCACCTAATTCGTAGGCAACCCCAGACTGTAGCGGCTTGAACCAGACGGCTGCGCCACGAACATATTCGATAGGCCCCGACCAAATGGGTTGGAGCTTATTTAGTTTGGTCGTCATGAAGTCGATAATCAGACGTAACAAGGACAAAATAGGTGAAACTACGGATACGATCATGGGCTGATTGGCGCTACTTTGCGAATGGGGTTAGGGCTATACTGAGATTAACATATCTTCAGGAGGGTAGCCATGAAAAAACAAATTGCTTTTTGGACTACAATCATATTACTCGGCGCTACGGTTCTGTACGCCATTGTGAGAGAGTCTGAAAGCATGCAAACGCCTCAAGGTCCGCCAGCCTACAGCTTGAGTCAGGGGCCGGTGGGAATGGTCAGCGGTGGGGCCAGCTACTTTTTTAGTTATAACGACTCCATGGGCAGCCCCATTCCCGCGGATGATCTTGTCCCCATAATTCGGAGCTATCTGGAAACGCAAGGCGACAACGACCTATCTGTGGCGCGCGTGCGAGAATTTCGCTGGGTCTACCAGGCAGAGATCGTCGAAAACAGCACCGGTCGCTATGCATTCGGGTTGATGATCGGCAAAGAAACAGGACAGGTAACACCAAAAGCGGGTCCCAACATTTTCTGGAACACGAAATACGGCTCCCGGATTGCAGAAATTGGTGGAGGCTACGGCATGATCGGGCGTCTGCTGCCGCAACAACTCCAAAGTGTCACAGGCCTGAGCGAAAGAGAGGCACGCCAACTCGCCGCAACGGCGGTGAAAGACGTAGATGCCGGACTTGATCTTGACAACGATATTAGCAGCTACTACGGATTTTACGAGTACCACGTCGTCCGTGATGGACAGATCGTGGGAGAGATGGACGTCAACGTCTTCAATGGTCAGGTCTGGTACAAAGACTGGGGCGAGCCACAGCTCGATGTTCTTGATCCACTTCAGGACTAATCCTAACACCCCCAGTTAAAGCGTCGGTTTCAAATCTCGCGGTGTGTAAGGTTGCATACGTCGCGTTCACGCACTGTAATACTGGTCGGAGTGCGGCATTCCAACCACTCTTTCTGCCACACTCCGACCAGATCACCGTTTTGTGATTCGAGAATGACGCCTTCTCGTTCCGTCGGCTTTGTTGCCAATACGTACCTGGCAGCGCGTCCTCTCGATTTCTATTCGGGCAGGGGGATGTTCGCGGCGGTGAGTGCATCCAACAGCGCTTGGAGGGCTTCCACGGGCTTACCGCCTTCCACATCTCCGAGCGTATGTTCGGCGGCCTCGAAAAGGTCTCCCGACGACAATAGCCCCATCGCCTCCTGCAAAGCCTTCGTCGCTTCAGCGATCTCATCATGTTCGAGCGCATGCGCCGCCTCGAGCAGGTGACTCACTCCCGGATCGAGCTGCGTGCCCGGCGCTGATGGACCGGGTTCAGTCGTTTCGGGCGTTGTATTGTCTTCCGGCAGGGGGATGTTCGCGGCAGTGAGTGCATCCAACAGCACCTGGAGGGCTTCTTCGGGCTTGCGGCCTTCCACATCCTCAAGCGCATGTTCGGCGGCCTCAAAGAGGTCTCCCGGCGGCAGCAGTCCCATCGCCTCCTGCAATGCCTTCATCGCTTCATCGACCTCATCATGTTCGAGCGCATGCACGGCCTCGAGCACATGACTCACGCCCGGATCGGGCTGAGCAGACGGCGGCGAGACCTCCGGCATAGGCATTTCATCGCTCACACCCCGTACTTGTTCGATAAGGTGTGTCGCCTCTTGAACATCGCCGTTTGCCAGCGCTGCGAGAGCCTCTTCGATGATCTCAGCCTGTTCGTGTTCGGCGGCGTCAACGGCCTGTTCCAGCAACTCCTGAGCTTCGCCGGTCTCGCCGTGTTCCAGGGCATGAGCAGCATCCCTGAGCAAGCTCGCCAGGTCGCCTACCACGACTTGTTCGCCGTTACGCCAGGCCTCTATCAGCGCTACAACATCGCCGATCTGCTGGGGCGAAAGCACACTTCCCCACACAGGCATGCCTTTTGTCGGACGCCCTTGGGCGATGGTCTCGCCGTACCAGGCATTGTCGAACTGCTGCAAACGCTCCGGGACATTGAGCGTCGGCGCTGTACCTC
>JAGFJG010000142.1 GCA_024102915.1 Caldilineales bacterium | reverse complement strand
AACTTGTGCCTGTCCTCTCTTGCAACCTGGACGAACCGGCGTTCCTGCCGCCGCTTGAAGTTCTCCATGTCGGCCTGCAGGCGCATGAACTCCACCTTCCACTCGTTTTCCTGGCCCGGCTGTTGTTCGGTCTCCCCACCTGTCCCTGGCTCCGCCAGTTGCGATTCCAGAATCGCCAGTTCCTTACGGCTCTCTCCGAGCGCCCGTTCCGCTTCCTGCGAGCGGGCGTTCGCTTGTTGCAGTTGCCCTTCCATCTGGCGCAATTGCGCCTGCACTGTGCGGAAGCGTTCCTGCAATTGCGCCAACTGTTGCCCGGCTCCGGCCTGCTGTTGCTCCTCCTGGCGATAAAGCGCTCCCAACCGTTCGTACTCCGCCTCGAGCTTGCGGTAAGCCTGAATCAGGCGGTTGTATTCGGCAACGGTGGGGCGGCGCGGGGTTCTGCCGTACGGGTCGTAATAGCCCGTCATGAAATCATCTCCGTCAAACCGGGGTTATGGTTGCAGGGGCGCATCTGGCGATTATAGGTGAGGATCGCCGACAATGAAAAGAGCGAGGCCATCGTCCGGTCTCGCTCTTTGTTCACTTGTGCAGACCTTCAGGCAGGTTTAGCAGTAGCCAATCTTGAGCACCTGGCCGGCATAGATTTTGTTCGGGTTACTGATGCCGTTGAGGTGCATCAGACAGGAGACGGTTGTGCCGTAGTAATAGGCGATGCCGGAGAGAGTTTGTCCGGGTTGCACCCAGTGATAGCCTGAGCCAACCATCCCCCCGCCGCCGTAGCGGGGAATGCAAAGCGTGCGACCGGCGGCAATGTAGTTCGGATTCTTGATGCCGTTCGCCGCCTGTAGCGCTTCGACGGTCGTGCCGTAATAGCGTGCAATCCATGAGAGAGTTTGGCCCGATTTCACCGTGTGATACGCCCGGCATTGCGCACTCGGCGCGTAGTGCCGGGGGATGAGCAAAATCTGTCCGACGTAGATCTTATTGACATTTTTGATGCCGTTGACCTTCTTCAAGCCGGCAACGGTCGTGCCCGTCTTGGCGGCAATGCCGGAAAGCGTGTCTCCTTTCTTCACTACATAATAGTAACCGCTATAGTAGCTGTCGGCGGCGCTGGATGCGGAAGAGGCCATTGCAATTCCGGGTATCGCAGCGACGAAAACTGCGATCACCAGAGCAATAGCCACAAATGTCATTCGAGGTCTGTTGACCCGGATTCCCTGAACGTTCATGGTCAGAACTCCTCACCAATGTTGAGAGAAAAACGGATATACGGTTATGCTAAAGATGACGCATCAGCCAGGCAAAGGTTACGGGCTAACAGCGAATATTCGCAATGAAAACCAATTTTGCGCACCCAATCCGACATCCAGAGTTCCTCGCTTGTACGCCAAAACGCTTCCAACACGTCCTCGTCGTCGTGGCGTTAATCGACGCCCTGCTCGTAATTCTGGCGGCCTGTGCACCGCCGCCCCAACCCTCAGCGCAGTTTTATGCCGAAGCGCCACGATCCGGAGACGGGGTGACCGTCACATCGAGCAATGATCTCGCCGTCGTGGAGGTCTGGAGCGAATCGGGCATTGGCGAAGCGCGGGTGAGCCTGACGCAAGGGGCGATGCCTGCATCAGTCGAGATCAGGCTGCACCTGGACGGGCTCGAAGGCTTCACCTTTGCCTATGACGATGTGATCGTCTCTGCCGAAATCCCCAGCACGCGCGAGAGTAATCCGATCGAGAGTGCGCAGATCGGTTCCGCCGCCCCTGTCGAAATTGACGCCTCCAGCCCCTATTGGCTTGAGATTTCGCAGTCGGTCACAGACGCAGAAGAGGGTTCGGTCTTCACCGTGCAGGCTCCGGCTGATTTCCACAGCAGTGGCGAAACCTTGTTCTCGATCACCTGGGTTGACTTCTACCGTTGAGGGTTAGTTCGGAGTCATCTTAGCGCTGATAAGCCCGCTGCAATCGGCCTTCCATCCAGCGCACCAGCCGTGTGAGCAACACAACCATAATCAAATAAACGAAGGCCAGCATGGTCAGCGATTGCATGTACAGGAAGTTGCCGCTGTAATAGAGTCGGGTCAATTGCGTCAGGTCTTGGACGCCAAGGATGGCGACGAGCGATGAATCTTTCACCATGGCGATGAAGTCGTTGCCCAGTGCCGGCAGCACTCGCCGGAACGCCTGCGGCAGCACGATATGGCGCATGGTGGCGAAGTAACCCATGCCCAGCGCTCGTGCCGCTTCGTATTGCCCCACTTCGATGGATTGGATGCCCGCCCGGAAAACCTCCGCCTCGAACGCAGCATAGCCCAGGCCGAGAGCGAAGATCGCCCGCATTTCGCCCGGAACCATGCGAGTTGTCAGTGGGATGCCCAGGATGTTGATGAATTGCACGGCCAGAGGCGTCAGGGCGAAGGCGACATAAAGCAGCAAAACCAGCATCGGGATCCCGCGCACGATTTCGACATAAAATGATGCGATGTTGTAGAGCACGGGGTTGGACGAAGTGCGCATGAGACCCAGAATCAGGCCCATGAACAGGGCGAAAACATATGCTGAGACCGCCACAGTCAGTGTGATGGCAAGCCCTTTGAATAGAATGCGCCCACTGCTGATGAGTTCCGGTTGTTGCCCCGAAATGAACCAGAAGGTGTTGCGCATCTGTTCATTCGTGACGATCAGGTACACAATATAGAGTCCCAACGCCACGGCGATGAGGAGCCACCAGGGCCATTTGGACATCTGATCGACACTGCCGACCAGACGGGATCGACCACCGGATGCGTCGGGGATATTGCTATTCGCACTCATTGATTCGTTCTCCTCATGTGCAGGCGATGGATTGGCTCAAACTGTTCGTCGATCCGTTGGCGGGAAAATGCAACAGACCCCGAAGACTTGGCGGTCTTCAGGGTCTGTGTAACTAACAAAGTTGCAGTTCCGGGTGTGGGAGAAAAACCACTACTCGGTTTCGAACCATTTGCCGAACAGTGTGTCCAGGGTTCCATCCGCCTGCATCGACTGCAAGGCGGCGTTGATCGGCGCTACCAGGGCGCTGCCTTTGCCAAACATGAAACCGAGCTCCTCGCTCTCGACGGCTTCGCCGGTAATCTTGACTTTGTCGGGATTAGCCCCAACATAGCCTTGACCGGCCACATTGTCGATCATCACCGCATCCACATCGCCATTGATCAGCGCCTGCACAGCTGTGCCGAACTGATCATAAGCGACGACCCGATCCACGCCGACAAGTTTCTCGGCGGCATCATAGTTCGTGGTGCCAAGCTGGGTGCCGATGCGCAAATCGGTCATGGCGGCGAATTCATCTGGCTCGGTAAAACGATCTTCATTTATGCCGACTAGCAGCACTTGCTGGGATGTGATGTACGGCATCGAGAAATCGACATTCTGCGCCCGTTCTTCGGTGATGGTGATGCCATCGGCGCCGACATCATAAGTGTCCATCTCACCCTCGCCGCCCATCACGGCGACCATAGCGTCCCAACTGGTTTCGACGAATTCGGTTTGGCAGTTGATACGCTTGCAGACTTCGGCGAAGATGTCGTAGTCATAGCCAACGGCGGTGTTGGTGTCGGTATCGATGTAGTTGAACGGCTGATACGCGTTTTCGACGGCGATGCGCATGGTGCATCCGCCCAGATCGGGCATGCCGTCTTTTTCACCGATCGTTGCTGTACTGCACGGACCGCCTGCGGTGTTCTGGGCGGCGGGCGGCGCACAGGCGGCAACTACCAGTATCAGCGCCATAATGGCGAGGGCAAGAATCAATAGGCGTGTTCTCATTGGGTATCTCCTCCAACAGAATTGAAAACAAAGTATGGATAGTAGTTCGATTTTTTACCACAAACTTTGTGTTGCGACAATTATTGCATATCTCTGGAAAGACACAAATTGACCCCAACGGCGCACGGAGCTACGCCTGTTCCTTCACAGCTTCGTATGCCTGCCAATCTTCGGCGATAAACTCAACGAGGATTTCCGCAAATCCTTCTGGCCGCTCGACCATAGGACTGTGCCCTGCGCCCTTAATCACTTCCAGATTGTTCGCCCCTGGGATCGCCAGCAATGTCTGGTGCGCCGCCTCATTACTGAGCATGACATCATGCTCGCCCCGAATCAGAAGCACAGGCAGAGTCAGTTGGCGTAAACGTTCCCCGCCCTGCCAGACATCCAGCCCGCGCAGGGTTGCAACCAGCGCCATGCCGTCCAGGTTGGCGACGGCATCTTCCCAAATCTGTGCAAAGAGATCGGATTGCGGATCGAGCGATGGCGCGCTCGATCGAATAGCATGTTCCAACAAATCAGGGTTGCCAGGCATCCGTTCCAGGAACTCATAGGCCTCTGGCGGGGTGACGATGCCCGTGCTCGGCGCCGGCCCGACCAGAATCAGACTGGCGACACGTGCCGGATAAGCCAGAGCGTATTCGATGGCGACCGGCGTGGTGTTGCTGTGGGCGATGATATGGCACGGCGCGAGACTCAGAGAATCGACGACGGCTGCCAGGTCGAGCATTTGGGCTGAAATGGCAAAGCGGTCGAGCCGGTCCGTGCGGTCGGAATAGCCGTAGCCGATGCCATCATAGGCCACGCCTTGCCAGCCGGACGGCAACAGATCGAGCACAGGTCGCCACCACAACGAATTGCCCAGGTTGCTATGCAAAAAAACGAGGGTGGGGCTGTCGCCGGGGGTCAGGCGATAAAAGAATCGTCCGCGAGCGGTGTCGATAAATGGCATGATTCGTAGTTGCGTCGGTGCGGCTAAAGCGGGTTAAGCCGGAACCGGCAGGGCTTCGCTGAGCGGGATTCGATGGCTGCTTGTTTGGCCTGATTCCAATGTTTCGTAGAATCCGACAATCGCCTGCCAGATGCGTTCGCGCAAATCCTCGATGCGGGCGAGGTTCGGCGGCTGCACGAGACTGTGCGGCAATTGCGGCCCCACATAGAGCGCCCGGCTGATCTCGACCATCATCCAGGGCTGGCGGCGATTGGCGTGCGCCCAGATATCCCACCCGCCCCAAAAAGGCGAGTTCAAGCGGCAGACCGGTTCAGAGGGCGCCAGCGTCGGCGCATCCGCCAGCGCCTCACCCAACAGCCCGGCGAATCGGCGTGTCAGCGCAGGCGAGGCCGAAATCCTGCCCCGCTGCTCGTCCGCCTCTCCGTCAGCGTCGCCGAGGTTCGCCACGCACGCGTGGGGGCGCAGAGCGCCGGGGTCATCATACAAGTCGGGGCCGATGGCCGCCATGCTGTGACAATCCAGCACCAATCTGACCGAGCGGTCGGCGGCGATGCTTGCCAGTTGTTGGTGCCATTTTCGCCAATAGCGCTCGACCAGCGCCTGCTCGTCGATGGGATTCGGGAACGCTTCCGGCTGGTAGCAGGCAACGCCATAGCTGGTCTGGGTTTTGACCACGCCGTCGCCAGGCCGGGTGCGACGAGGATCGTTCGGGCGGTTGACATCGATAGCGGCGCGGGCTAAGGGGAAGCGCAGCCAGTGGGTCACGCGACCACGGAAGTCATACAGCAATTCGGTGTAGATATCCGCCTCGTTGAAGATGGCGTCTTCGGTCAACCGGTAAGTGGACTTCAGTTCCGGCGGGACGTGCAGACCGGAGTGAGGGACGAGGATGGCGATGGGCAGCGGCGCGGACACGGGGATCAGGCCAGGATTTCGGGGGTGAAGACGCCATCGGTCATGATACGTCGGCCATCGACATCGATGGTCGTGCGAATCGGGATCACATCGACATGCGTATCGCATGTCCACATGGCGCCGGTGGAATGCGGGTAGGGGTTGCCGAAGGCCACATGCACGCCCGGCAGTTTTTCGTCTTGCAGTAAATTGCCGCTCAGCCCGGTCAAGCCGGTGTTGGTGCCGATGGCGAATTCGCCCACGCGCCTGCCATTCTCGCTTTGATCCAAATAGTCGTTGATCTCGGC
This sequence comes from Caldilineales bacterium, assembly GCA_024102915.1. Taxonomy (GTDB): domain Bacteria; phylum Chloroflexota; class Anaerolineae; order J102; family J102; genus JAGFJG01. The sequence goes on along the minus strand of JAGFJG010000142.1, from coordinate 22,184 downwards.
TTCCAGGTCTTTGTCAGCGCATTCGACTCTGACGGCGATGCCGGATTCGATATGAAAAATAACTGGGTGATCGAGCACGCCGTATTTTTCGGAAAAGTGGTCGCCTAAAACGTTGGCGACAAGTACGCCATCCACATTGGCTGGGCTCGTATAGGTTTCTCCTTCAGGCAGATTTCCCCATTGCCCCGCCTCGTGATAACGACCATGACAGGGAACCCACCTCAAATCAGGGCTGAAAGTGACACGAAAATCGGTGCCATTGTCACTGGTCACGCGCATCTCTGAGGAGTCGCGCACAAGCTCGGTCACGCGCTGGGTGATCTCATAGACCTCGTCATAGTCGGCGGTCATGCCTTCGCGCATTAAGCGAGGCGTAATTCCCACCATGTGACCGTGCCGAACCTGGTATTTCTGGTTCATGGTCACGCGTAATTTCATGCGAAAGCCGATTTCTCCGGGCTTGCTCTGGGCGGCGAAAAAGCTGGCGGTCGGCGCGAAATCCGCTACGGCATCATTCAGCCCGGCAGGGACGGCGAGAATGGGGCGCTGGCCGAATTCCTCCAGATAGCGCAAGGAGACGGTTGCTCCCGCCGATTCCGATTCCTCGGCCAATGCCTGCCCGATGGCGGCGGTCGCTTCATCGCTGAGAATGAAGACCCGGTCGCTGGGGCCGATGTTGAGACAGGTGCGAACGGCGGTGCGCGCGCCTGGGCGGATAGAATCTAATGTGTCAGTGTTTTCGATGATGTGACTCATGGGCATCAGTGTTCCCTTTGGCAGTGAAATTTGAGCTGATCGGGTTGGCTTCAATTTCCAATCCCCAATATCCTTCTTCACCCGGCCGGGGCGGCAATCGAAGCCCGGATGAGCGGAGGAGATTGCACGGGTTCATCCGACCATTCGTAGGCGGCAAGCAGTCTAGCGGCGGCTTGTTGCGCAGAGAAGTCGTCCTGCGTGTGGATCTCGCACAGGGGTTGACCACGTTCCACCCGGTCACCGATTTTAGCGGCCAGAACCACGCCGACCGCCGGATCGATGTCGTCCTCTTTGCGCGCTCTGCCGCCACCAAGCTCGACGGTGACTTCGCCAAAGGTGCGAGCGTTGGCGGCGCTGATCCAGCCGGGGCGAGGTGAGGGAAGGGGGAGCACGACTTTGGCGCGGGGGAGGATGCGGTCGGGGTCATCGACCACTCTGGGATCACCGCCTTGGGCGGCGACGAATTCCTGGAATTTGGTCAACGCCGAGCCATCGTCAATCACCCGTTCGGCTATCAGTCTCCCGGACTCCGGCGAATCCGCCCGACTGCTGAGATAAAGCAACAATCCGGCCTCCTCTCGAATCAATTCCGAGAAGTCGGTGGGGCCAGCCCCGCGCAACGTGTCGATAGCCTCGCGCACTTCCAGGGCGTTGCCCACAGCCATGCCCAACGGTTGGTTCATGTCCGTCACCCGCGCCGCCACCGTGCGGTTAGCCCTGGCGCCAATGGCGACCATCAACTCGGCCAGCTCTCTCGCTTCGGCCATGGTGGTCATGAACGCGCCCACGCCGACCTTGACATCGAGCAGGATCACATTGGCGCCGGCGGCGATTTTCTTCGACATCACCGAGGAGGCGATGAGGGGCAGACTGGGCACGGTCGCCGTGACATCGCGCAGCGCATACAGCTTCTTATCGGCGGGAGCCAGGTCGGCGGTCTGCCCAGCCACCACCAATCCAACGCGGGCGAGCTGTCGTTTGAAAGCCTCGATGCTGAGGTTCGGCGACCAGCCTGGAATCGACTCCAGCTTGTCCAATGTCCCGCCGGAAAACCCCAGACCCCGGCCCGACATCTTGCCCACAGGCTGTCCGGCGGCGGCGACCACCGGCCCCAGGGCCAGCGTCACTTTGTCGCCAACGCCGCCGGTCGAATGCTTGTCCGCAACAACGGGCGTGACATCGCTGAGGTCGAGGCGAGCGCCGGAGTCAGCCATGCTCAGGGTCAGCGCCGTCGTTTCGGCATGGCTCATGCCCTGCAGGATGATTGCCATGCACCACGCCGCAGCCTGGTAATCGGGGATGTCGTCGGTCGTGTACCCCTGCACGAAAAAATCAATTTCGGCGGGGGTTAGCTCTTGCCCATCTCGTTTTTTGGCGATGATGTCAACTGCTCGCATCGTAATTTCCTGATTGAAAGTGAATGGAGAATCAGCCTGATAACTCAGAGGCCAAAGGGAAAGTATACGGTATTCCGCCATTTCTTGCGAGACGCGCATCTTTTATCCGATTATATCCGCAGGCTGTTACAATGTCTTTTGCCTGACTCTGTGGTCGGCTCGGTAATCGCCAGCTTTTTCAAGTAGTGTCCAGAATGTCCGAAACTAATATCCCCATCTCCACGCAAAATGCTGTCGGCTCGCCAGCGAGGGAAGAGCGCATCCACATCCATGTGCCCGATCGTCACAACCCCTTGCTGCAGCGGTTCATGGAAACCGTGCGCGCGGACGATGAACTTTATACCCTGTGGTATTGTCAGAATGTCAACGCCGTGACTCGCCTGGCGATGACCGATCATGGCCCGGTGCATATGCAAATTATCGCCAACAGCGCCCTGCGTCTGCTGCGTTTGCTCATGTCCAGGGGCGTGGTTCCCGGCGTGGTCCGGGATCATGGACTGACCGAAATGGATGCGGAGGTGATCGTGGTGGCGGCATCCTTGCTGCACGATCTCGGCATCAGCATCCATCGCTCGAATCACGAGGAATACAGCCTGTTTTTGGCGGACCGCAAACTCGGCGCGCTGCTGACATCGACCTATCCCGACGTGATCACCCGAACGATCGTGCAATCGGAGATTCTGCATGCGATTATAGCCCACCGCAAAGACGGCAAGCCATTGACGATCGAGGCGGGGGTTGTGCGCGTGGCTGACGCCCTCGATATGGCCAGCGGGCGATCCCGCATTCCCTTTGAACAGGGCTCGACTTCGATTCACTCCGTCTCAGCCATGTCCATCGAGAGCGTGCACATCGAAGAGGGCGCCGAGAAACCGGTGTTGGTCAGCATCCGCATGACGCATTCGGCCGGGGTGTTTCAAATCGATTCGTTGCTGCGCGAGAAATTGAAAGGCTCAGGTCTCGAACCCTACGTCGAAGTGGTCGCCACGATTGTGCGGGATACCGAGGCGCCGCTCGTTCAGGTAATCCGCCTATAACCATGTACTCATACAAAGAATCGGATTCAGAAGAAGAAATGGCGGCGAGCGAACGGAATGATGCCGTCGAGGATGGCATGCAACTCGTCTCGATGGAGCGCTTTCAGACCGGCCCGACGCTGGTTTATGGTCTGATCGCCATCACGGTGCTCGTGTTCGTCGCACAGCTTGCCACCCAAAACCTTCTGGGCTATGACCTGCCGGCGGCGCTCGGCATCAAGGCCAATGCATTCATCGCCCGTGGCCAATACTGGCGGTTGATCACGCCGGTTTTCTTGCATGGCTCGATCATGCACCTGGGCTTCAACATGTATGCCCTGTTCGTGCTCGGCCCCGGGCTCCTGCGCTTCTACGGTAATCTTCGTTTCCTGGCGCTCTATTTCCTGGGCGCCTTTGCCGGCAACGTCGGCTCGATGATTTTTACGCCGGCGCCTTCACTGGGCGCATCCACGGCGATCTTCGGCGTATTTGCGGCGCAGGGCGTGTTTCTCTATCTCAATCGGGGCATCTTCGACCGCCAGCGCACCCAGCGCGCCTTGCGCGAGATACTCATTCTCGCAGTTATCAATCTGGCTCTCGGCCTTTCGCCCGGCATCGACATGTGGGGTCACGTCGGCGGTCTGATCGGCGGGCTGGCTTTCGCCTGGTTTGCCGGGCCCAAGCTCAAGGTCATTTTGGACGGAATGCGACCGGTTCTGACGGATATGCGAATGGCAACCAATCAGTGGGTTTGGGCAGCCGTCGGCGAGGCGTTGGCGATTGCGGCCATCGCCCTGCTCTGGCTGAACTTCGTCGGGCCTTGATTGCTCCAGCCAATTAGTCGGGCAGGCGGCCGGTGCGAAGGACTGCCCAAAGCCGCCGGGGTTTATACAGCCGGGTGCGGATCACAAACCACAGCCCGCTCAAAAGCCCGCCCAACTCCCACATCCACAGTTCCCGACGCCGGGTGAACGCGTACCAATACGCCATTTTGATGTCGCCCTGCTCGCTGCCGCTTCTCTCCCACACCGTGAATCGCCAACCCCGCAGCGGCCAGTAAAACGTGTCGGGGAAGAACCACAGCCGGTCGAGGAGGGCATGGCCGAGAAAAGCCAGGGTGTAGGGCCGCGCCTGAGGAAACCGCCGGAGCGTGATCAGCGCCACTGCCAGATGCACGAGCAAAGTATGGGCGAACAGCACCGCTGACCCGTATCGCTGATAGAAATACAGCGAAGCCAGGGGCTTGTCAATCAGGTCGGGACCCCAGGCGGCCAGCACGAGCAGCCGCAGATCGACATCCGGAACTGGCAACGATTTGCGGTTTTTCAAAAACTGATAGGCAGCCAGGGTGTAAGCGGCATGGCTTGTCGGAAGCATGGGCTATCAAGCGATACGTGAAACGTGATTCATAAATGCCGATCTCATGACGCCGTCAATCATTGAACCACTTCCATCCCATCCCGAACGATTTTCACAAAATCGGGCTTCTGCGCTTCCTCTTGCTGGTTGACCTTGCGGGCGAGTTCACGCAGTTGCATCTCCGCCCTGCGGCCTCTGTCGGGCAGCGAATCCCGCACCGCAATCGCCCGATTCAGCCAGACATCAGCCTCTTCCAGATGGCCCTTTTGCAAGAGTATGCCTCCCAGGTTGGCGGCGGCCATTGCATTTTGCGGGTCTTCAGATAATAACTCGCGCAATCGTTGCTCATGCGCCTCGTCACGGTTGCGGGCGCGCAGCACAACGCCAAGGTCGAAGATAATGTCGGGCATTTTGTCCGAATCGACCTGAACGGCCCGGTGACGAATCACGCCGCGTGTGCGCGGCACGATCATGTCCAGTTCGCGAACGACCTTGACCTGCAATTTAGCCCGGTCGAATGACTTGGGCGGGTGGAGGACAATCTCCTCGCCAGCATCGACGACGACGTTGAGCAGGTCTTCCTGGGCGGATTCGTCAAGCGATTTGAGCGATTGAATCAGGATGGGATAGCCGCAATTATTTTTGATGTTGAGCTTTCCCTCGCTCTCGACCGCCGTGATACGGTCGGTGGCGACTGTGCAATCCTTTTCCACCGGCACCGATTGCGGGATCGGAAACTGCACGTCGAACACCTCGTAGAAGTCGGCTGAGTAGTTTTTGAAGATGCCCACGTGTTCGTGCACCTCGCCATCTTCGACCAGCTCGAACACCACTCTCTGCCCGATGAATTGCTCCAGCATAGGGTCGTTGGCGCTGCCGGCATGCCCAATCAGGTCGCCGCCGAATTTCTTTAGATAAGTTTCGCTGGTATCGGTCATATAACGCCCGGCCGGTTTGCGCATGCGCCCCAGAATAATGCCGATGACCTCGTTCAGGGATTCGGAAGCGGTCGCCAGGAAACCCCTGGTTTTTCGCATCAGAAAGCGCATGGGGCCAGGATGAAACCACTTTTTCAGGTCTTTGGCCCTGCGTTTTTGATTCTCCTCGTCCAGTTGATCGGCATAGCGGTAGATCGCCTGGATTTCCGTGTATTCGTTATTGTAAAGGGCATAGCTTGACTCGATATGCTCTTCGTCCTGTACCGCTCGGCGATAGATTAGTTCCAAACCGGTCGGTGTCACCTTGAGCTTGCCCCAGATTATCTTATTGTCTGTGCGTTCCAGTGTGACATGAAAATCCTCGAAGGCGACGAGACAGGGGTCACGACGGCGGCTGCGCAGCCAGGCGCCGATCAATGTCACGAGAAAAATGAATCCGATCGTAGCGACCAGCGACCAATCGATTAGCATGTAGTGGAAGCGCTCCTTTCAATAATTTGGGAGGTGTGGCGGGTTAGCATATCAAAAGCCATGTGCAACCAGCAATCCCAACCAATTCAAGTTCGCAGTATGGTTAGCCACGAATGACAAAAACGTGCAGTGAATGCGGGCCGTACAAGCCGTAATGGGGATGCAACTCCACATCGCCGCTGACGCTTGGCCCGGTCATGATCAAGACCCGACCGGCGGAAGCGCCCCAGCCCCCAGTTGCATCGACCAGTCGCCATTGCGCCATCGTTTCGTAAAGCTGTGAACGACGAACGAGCAGATAGAGACGATAGGAAGCGAGGATTGGCAGCCAGGAGCGTGGGCCGGCGGAACCGAAAATGAGCGAACCGGTTTGCACCAGTCCGGCATCGGCGACCGCAAGCCCTATCGTCAGTTCGGTCTGGTGTGCGACCGATTGCGGCGAACTGATCTCCACGCCCGAATCTAATAACGATTCACTCAGCCCGGGGACAGCGGTAATGCGGACGTCATGTGTGATCAGATGTGTGCAATCCGCCTCGCGCAGCCGCAGTAAGAGCGCCAGACGAGCGTTGACATCATCATCGTGGATTTCACACACAGCGCCGTGGGTCGCCATCTGCGAGCAAAAACGCACCGAACGCCCGGTCACGGTATCATCAATGGCGGGGACTTGAGCTTCCGATTTGTCGTCCGGAGTTGGAATTGAAGATCCTGGTGCAGCTGCGCGCAATCGCTGAAAAATCAGCGCTCGCGCCTCAACATTGCTTTTGTTCAATGCCGCACCCTCCGCCATAACCGCATGTACGCCTTGAACAGGCGCGGCTGATTGAGCAGGCGTCGCCACAGAGAGAATGCCAGCTTCTCTCGCCAGGAGGCAGTGGACGACTGAGCCTGGCGCTGGCGCTGCAGCAGACCGGGCAAGTCGATTGCCACCGGGCAAACCGACGCACAGAAACCGCAATCCGTGCTGAGATAAGGTTGCCGCGCGGCGTTTCCTGACTTCAACAGAATTGGGTTGAGCACCGCGCCAATCGGGCCGCTGTACGGTTGCGGCGTTGATGCGTCCTGTGTGTAGGCGCCGCCGACTTGCAAAAACACCGGGCACACGCTGTGACACGCCCCGCACTGGATACAGCGCAGCGCCTCGCCGAAACCCTGCGCCAGGGCGTCGCTGCGATTGTTGTCGACGAGAATGAGGTGAATGGCTTGCATCTCACCCTTTGGCGTGCGTGCTGGGCTGCGAATTTCGGAGATGAAACCTGGCAGTGGTCTGCCCCAGGCGCTGCGTGAAAACGCTTCGATCAGGATATCGAGATCAGCGGCGTCGGCGACAACCTGTTCGATGCTTAGAAGACAGATGAGCGTCCTGGCATAGGTCGCCAACGAGGCGTTATGGCCTTCATTGTCCAGGCAGATCAGGCTGCCGGTTTCGGCCACAGCGAAGTTCAGCCCCACAACCGCAGTCGTCGCATCCAATAATTCGGGTCGCAGCCGATTCCGCACGGTGCTGGCAAGGATGTCGGGATCGACGCTGGGCGGAACGTGCCATGCCTCCTGCAAAGTGCTGCTGATGTCCGCAATGCGTATGTGGGCGGTCGGCCAAATCGGATGTTGCAACGGGCGTCCACTCAGTTGCACAAGTTGATCGCCGGGATGAACCCGGACGAGCTCGACCTCATTGGCGATGGCGGCCCGGTCGATAGCGATTTCGTCAAGTAGAGGCGAGTGGTTCCGCAACGCCCGCCCGCCCGCTTTTTTGATCAACTCAATGGCAATGCGATTCGCTGCTTGAGCGCTTTCCGTCCAATGCACCGTGATGCCCGTCGCCGCAGTGTTCTGTTCCAACATCGCCAAGTAATCTGGCAATTTCGCCAATGCGCGTTGCCTGGCGTACCCCGCCCTTTGCACCAATTCCGTCTTCTCAGCCGGATCAGGCCAGGCCTGGATTTGCGCTCGCTCACTCCGCCTGCGCAACCGCTGCAGCGCCTGTCGCTCAAAACGATCGAGGGTCATCTAACTGCAATGCTCCGCTAAAAATTCGGCAATGTGTTTTACCGGCGGATCATCTTTCCGATTGAAAAACCCGGCCAGTTGAGTGAGACACCCGGAATCCGAAGTGACGATGCAATCCGCACGGGCGAGTCGAAGCTCGGCCACGACCGGTTCGGCGGCGACACGGCTGATGTCGGGACGCCGCCACCACAGATTTCCGCCGAATCCGCAACACTGGTTTGCCACTTCGGTCAATGATGTGATGCCGTTGGTCTCGGCCAACAGTGCGAGCGATGATCGGTCGTCGTCCGCCGTGCAGGGGTGGAAGTAAGCGACGCTGCCGGAGAAGCGCACGTTTCGCTCTTGCACCGTGGTGTTTTGCAGCAAAAACTCGCCCAAGCTGAAACTTCGCCCGGCCAATTTCCTGGCCTCGCCCGCCCACTCGCCTCCGGCCAAAAGTCCGGGCGTCACCTGGCGCAACATACGCAGGCAGGCCGACGAAGTTGTGAGCGTGGCCTCGAATTCTTGAAACAGGCGCACAGTGCGAATGACGGCATCTTGCGCGGCCCCCACCTGACCCGCCTGCCACGCCGTCAGCCCGCAACAAGTGTGCTGCTCCACTACAACGATGTCGAGACCCAGTTTTTGGCCCAGCGTGACCACAGCGCTCTGGAGCGAGGGGCGGATGGCCGTCGCAAGGCAGGGCGCCAACAGGGCTACGGTCATCGTTGGCCGGATGGCATGAGCCGCACGAAGCGACGCTTGCCCTTCTGCAAGACCATTCCTTCCGCACCTGGCTGCGGCTGCATCTGCGGATCAGCGACGACCTCGCCGTCCAATCGCACGCCCTCACCCGCCACATCCCTTTTGGCCTGGCTGCGGCTGGATGAGAACCCGGCCCGTTCCAGCAAATCGACGATGGTTTCATCGGCGTTGACCTGGAGTTCCGGCATATCCTCCGGCGCCTCGCCCTGCTGGATTGTGCGCACGAAATGCTGTTCGGCCGCTTCGACCTCAGCCGGGGAATGGAACAGCCCGGTGATTTCCCGCGCCAACTCCATTTTCAGATCACGCGGGTGCACCCTACCATCCGCCAAAGCTTTAAACCGTTCTTGAATGAAGTCCGGGTGCCATGAACTGGCAAGCTCGGCATAGTTTCTCATGGCTGAATCGGGGATCGACATCAGCTTGCCATACATCTCTTCCGCCGATTCGGCGATGCCGATGTAGTTGCCGGTGGACTTGCTCATGCGCAATTCGCCATCCGTGCCCACCAGAATCGGCAGCGTTATGGCGATTTGCGGCCGCAAGCCAAACGATTCCATCAACTTGCGCCCGGCCATGAGGTTGAACAACTGGTCGGTTCCGCCCAATTGCACATCGGTCCGCATCGCCACGGCATCATAACCCTGCATGAGGGCGTAGAAGAATTCGTGCAGCCAGATCGCCTCGCCTTTTTCGTGCCTTTGCGAGAATTTATCTCGCGCCAGGAATTGCTGCACGGTGAAATTGCTCGCCAGATGGATCACATCTTTGAAGGATAGCTCGCTCAGCCACTCGGCATTGTAACGCACCTGTGTTCGCTCTTTATCCAGGACTCGAAATGCCTGGTCGGTATACGTGCGCGCCTTTTCCATCACCTCGGCATCGGTTTGCTGCGGCCGGGCGCTGTCCTTGTCGCTGGGATCGCCGATCAGTCCGGTGAAGTTCCCGATCAGGAAAGTGACCTCGTGCCCCAACTCCTGGAATTGCCGCAGCTTGCGCATGGTGACGGTGTGCCCCAAGTGCAGGTCGGGCGAGGTGGGGTCATAGCCACAATAGATCCGCAGCGGCCGGCCTGTCTCAACGCTCTCGGTCAGGCGCTGGCGCAATTCCGATTTCATATTCTCGTAAGTCTGGCGGTCGCCGAAATCGACGCCGCGCATCAGGATGGTCAGTTGTTGATCTACGGGTAGCATGTTGGTCACGATGGTTGAGTTTGATCAGTTCAATTCGTCGAGCAAAATTCGGGCGACTTTGCGAGCGGTGGTTGCGCTCATCTGGCCCTCCATCTTGCCGCGCAAAACGCCGTCGGCATCGACAAACCAGGTAGTGGGCATGCGATGGAGCGCCAGGGTGGGATTGATGGTGCCGTCGTCGGAGATGACGACTGGGAAGGTGAGCTTATGTTCCTCGGCCCACGATTGCACCACGTCCGGCGATTCCTCCACATTCACAGACAGGATTGTGAATGGCTCACCGGCCAGGCCGTCCTGAACCTTTTGCAGGTCCGGCATTTCGGCCACACAGGGTGGGCAATAAGTGCCCCAGAAATTGACGAAAACAACATCGCCCCGAAAATCGGCCAGCGACAGCATCTCGCCGTCGGGAGTGGGCAAAGTCAATTCGGGCGCGGGCTGCGTTCCGCTCAGGCTGGGCAGGGGCGGTGCAATCGGGTTGCACGAAATCAGTAGGGCAACAAACAGGATCAGGGAGAGGAGGCGGAGGATCGAGCGCATGAGGTCGGGCCTGGTGACAGCCGGTGTGGGCAAACCCAGCTATTCTACCGCAGACATGGTAAAATCGGTAGCGTGCTCAGCCGTTTCATGGGCGGGAGGATTGACAGATCGACATGCTCGCGCTTAGTCTGCGACAGACAATTTGCGAACAACTCTTACCTTTGAGGCATTATGAAATCCGACATTCCCCAATTGATGCGCCAGCGCCAGCTCGACGCCATTGTCGTGCACGGCAACACCGACACCAGCAGTGATCTGGCCTACCTGTGCGGCGCCACTTTGGAAAACGTCCTGTTGCTCTGGCGCGCCGACGCCGATCCCGTGCTGTACGTCAGCCCCATTGAGCGAGAAGCGGCTGTCGCTTCCGGATACGAAATCAGGCTTTGGTCGGACTATCCAATCGTCATGTACCTGCGGAAATACGGAAACCGCATGGACGCTGAAGTCGCTATGCTGTCGGACATCTTGCGAGACAACGAGGTGTCGGGGCGCGTGGGATTTTATGGGATGCGGAATCAAGGATACGCCTGGGCGATGCTGACGGCTTTTGCTGCTGCGAACCCGCAGATCGAAATCGTGGGCGAGGCCAGCCCGACTCTTTTCGATCTGGCGCGCCAGACAAAGGACGATGCCGAATTGGACGCCATGAAACGCGTCGGCGAGCAGACTGCCGAGGTGATGGCCAGCGTCGTCGAGTACATTCAGCAGCACGAGGTCGTGGCCGGCGGCCTGGTCCGCTCCGATGGCAGCCCATTGACAATTGGCGATATCAAGGCGCATATTCGGCTGGAATTGGCGATGCGAAATCTGGACGAGGCGCACGAGAACATCTTCGCCCAGGGCAGAGATGCGGGCGTGCCGCACAATCGAGGCCAGTGGGGGATGCAATTGCGGACGGGCGAACCGATCATTTTCGATATTTTCCCACGCGACAAACAAACCGGATACTATCATGACATTACCCGAACCTGGTTTCTGGGCTATGCTCCCGACGATCTCCTCATCCGCTGGCAGCAGATCAAAGCGATTTACGACCAGCTTCTCAGCGAAATGCGGGTGGGTGAGCCCTGCGCTCATTACCAGCACATGACCTGTGACTATTTCGAGGAACTGGGTTATCCCACGACCCGCCTGGATTCCAAGACTCAGGTTGGGTACAACCATTCGTTGGGGCACGGCGTTGGCCTGGACGTACACGAAGCGCCCGGATTGAATCATCTGCCCGACAACGACACGATTTTGCAGCCCGGCCATGTCGTTTCTGTCGAGCCCGGCCTCTATGACCCGGAGGCGGGTTGGGGTCTGCGGATTGAGGACACCGTTGCATTTGACCAAAGTGGAAGGCTGGTCAATTTGTCTAGTTTCCCCTATGATCCGATCATCGCACTGAAGAATGGGGCGTAACAGATAGCTTTTCATCGACGAATCGTGCGCCGCTGATGTCAACCACCTATCCCGCAACCGCAGTCAAGGGCGAAGTCCGACAGGAATCCAATCGCCGGATGCTGCTCGTCTTGCTTCTGGTTCTGGGATTGTTGTTGGCGTTGGCGGTCCGTCAGTACTTCGTCACCCGCATCCATGTCATTGTCGAGGTGGACGGGCGCACAACTTCTATCTTTACGCATGCACGAGATCCGCAACCTCTTTTGCAGGGATTGGGGCTCACCCTGAAGCCTGAGGATATGCTGACGACATCCTCACCCCGCCTTTCGCCCGACGCTCGCCTTGTCATTCAGCGCGCTCGACCCGTGCGTCTAGTCGAAGGCGGGCGCGTGAGAACGTATTGGACGCATGCGGTGACTTTCCAGGCATTTCTGGAAGAGCGACAAATTATTCTGGGCGAGCACGACATCCTCAGCCTGGATGGTCAACCCGTTTCCGTCGAATCCGATTTGCCGGGAATGGTGTGGCAGCAGTCTGAACTTGCTCGGCCTAACAAACCCTGGGATTACACGGCGGCGCCAATTCGGTTGGAGATCCACCGGGCGGGACGATTGCTGATTGACGATAATGGCAACGCGCCGAGTGCGATTTACTCGACATCGAGCACCGTCGGTGAGGCGTTAGCGGAAGCGGGGATCGAAGTGTATCTGGGCGACGAGGTTTTCCCGCCCTTGCACTCCCGCATCCAACCCGACCAGAAGGTCGTCATCCGCCGGTCGCTGCCCGTGCAAATCTCCGTCGATGGCCGTGACCTGACCACCCGCACCCGGACTGAGACGGTCGCCGATGCGCTCTCGGAGCAGGGCATTGTTTTGTTCGGCCAGGATTACGTCACCCCGGCGCTGGCATCAGCCCTTGCGCCACACACCGACATCCGCATCACACGGGTGAGCGAAGATGTGCTCTACGAGGACGAAAGTGTGCCGTTCGCCACGGTGTGGAGGCCCGACGACGATCTGCCCATCGACCAGCGCATTGTCGCATCCGCCGGACAGTCGGGAGTTCTCAGGAGCCGTTATCGGGTCAGGTACGAAGATGGTGAGGAGGTGTCGCGGGATTTGGAGGCGTCGTGGCAGGCGGCGGAGCCGGAAGACAAGGTGATCGCCTATGGCCGCAAAATCGTGCCGCAAACCCTGGACACCCCCGACGGCCCAATCACCTATTGGCGGAAAATGCGGGTTTATGCGAATTCGTACAGCCCCGCCCGTTCGGGCACTCCCAAATCAGCGCCGTGGTATGGGCGCACGCGTCTGGGCATGACCCTGGAAAAGGGCGTCGTGGCGGTCGATCCTTCCGTGATCAACCTCCGCCAGCAGCTTTATGTGCCCAATTACGGGCTGGCCATTGCGGGCGACACGGGCGGCGGGGTTCAGGGCAAATGGATCGATCTGGGCTATGATGACGCCAGTTATCGTTCCTGGCATTGGTGGACGGACATCTATTTGCTATGGCCGCCGCCGCCCAGCCATTCCATTCGCTACGTCTTGCCAAGTTGGCCGCAATTCCCCGATAGGGGCTAGGGAATCCGGCGTGTCAGCAAAATCGATACCGTCGCTCGACAGCATGTTGGCTGATTTGCGGGCGATGCAGGTCGCACCTCGCAAGGGATTGGGACAACATTATCTCAGCGATCCGGGGATTCTGAACGGGATTGTCATGGCGGCGGAATTGCCGGAAGATGCCGTCGTGATCGAGGTCGGTCCTGGCCCTGGAACTCTGACGGCTGCGCTGCTGCCGCACGTGGACAGGCTGGTCGCCATCGAACTCGACGACACCCTGGCCGAAATGCTGGCGCAGCACTTTCGAGATCAGCCGCATTTTCATCTGCTGCACGGCGATGCCCTTGCCATATCTCCGGCGCAAGCCCTTGCCCGGACTGGCGGCATCCAACCCTATTTCTTTGTCGCCAATGTGCCTTACTACATCACCTCGGCGCTGTTGCGACATTTCCTCGAAGCCGATCCTGCGCCAATCCGTTCGGTCGTGACGCTGCAACTGGAGGTCGCGAAGAGAATTGTCGCCCAACCTCCGCAGATGAGCCTGCTGGCGGTCTCGGTGCAGGCGTACGCCCATCCTCGCATCGTGCGCCACATCGCTCCTGGCAGCTTCTTCCCGCCGCCGAAGGTTGCTTCCGCCGTGCTCAGGCTTGACGCCCGACCGCAGCCCCTGATCCCGACTGAAGCGAGAACGCAGTTTTTCGACGTGGTGCGAGCGGGCTTTGGGCAGAAGCGCAAGACCCTGCGTAATAGCCTGAGCGCTGGCCTCAACCTCCCGACTGCACGGATCGAGGCTGCCCTTCTCGCCTGCGGGATCGATCCACGCCAGCGCGCTCAGGAACTTCATCTCGACCAGTGGGTGCAACTGGCATACGAATTGATGGATTAGAATCCGGGAATCGAACCGCAGATTTCGCAGATGACGCAGATGGATGTCGAGAGAAAGGCCTGCGAAAGCTGCGGTTAAAAGCATCCACAGTCTGCTCGCCATCGCTACGTCGCCGAGGGTTTCAGGGTTGGGCGGGACCGAGTAACGCCGGGTTGAAGTTGCCGCTCTGGTCGATGCCCGGTGTGGCGATCGGCGTTGGCAGAGGCGGACGAACCAGCCGGGTCGGTTGGAGATTGCTTTGTTGGTAACGCCAGCCGAAAAACAGAAGCAGCAAAAGAATCAGGATGGGCAGCCATCTGGCAATCCTGCGCACCCGCCGCGAACGCCAGGGCAAGTCTGGCAGATCGGGTTTGGGCGGCATTTTCACCGGCGGCGCCGGGGGAATACCGGTGACATAGGTCGGCAAAGGTTGCGTGGCCTGGCGCTGAAATCGGGGGCATTGCTCATGATTCCCGCCCAGGCAGTACCGCATCTGTTGTGTGCGCGGCAGGTGGATCGAGGCGGCCAGGATGCAATGATTGAAATCTCCGGGATCGAGTTCCGGCTCAGGCGACCGACGTCCTCGCAAATAGGGGCAGGCAATGATCCTGACTTGCGCTTCAGCCATAGATGCCACGCAGTTCCGGCGGCAGCAGGGCGGCAATCTGTCGCATGATGATCTCCGTGTACGCGGGCAGGTCTTTGCTGCGAGCCTTTCGCGCTTCGGGCGGCAACTGCATCGGTGCGCCCACGCGCATGTGGACGGTGGGCCGTCGCAACCGCCGCCAATCCGCCAGCACATGTTCGTGGCCCCACATCGCCACAGGCACGACCGTGGCGTTGGTGCGCCCCGCCAACCAGGCAGCGCCGTCATGCCCTGCCTGCAACACGCCGCTGTACGAGCGCGTCCCTTCCGGGGCCACGCCTACCACGGCATCCTCGCGAAGAACCTGGAGCGCTTCCTGCAAAGCCTGGCGGTCGATTTCGCCTCGCTGCACGAAGATCGCATGCCCGAACGTTCGTAAAAGCCATCGGGCGGCGAGATGCTTTTCCCACTTTTCGGCTGTGAAGCTGACCACAGCGCTATTCGCATACGCAAAAACAAGGGGCAGGTCGAACCACGACACATGGTTGGGTGTGATGATCGCCGGGCCTTTGCGAGGAAGGTTTTCGACGCCCTGGACATCAAGCCGCACCAGTACGCGCATCAATATGCGGACGATAGCCTGGAAAAATGGCTGAAGGAACGATTTCTGGTAGCGGGGCTTCATGGTGATGTGGAATTGAGGTTGCGCAAACCGCCTGCAACAAAGGCTGAACGGGAGTATGGGCCGCCTACGGGGAAGACATCTTCGGAGAATGTGGTGACTCCGCCGGGGGCGATGATGTTGTGTTCTGGCTCGAATCGCCGGACGCCGATGACCTGATCAAGGGCATCATAAAGGGTGACAACGACGTACACGCCCACAGCCTCTTCGGGCCCGGCATTGCGCACTGACCCGCTGATGTGTACATATCGATCGTGGATGTTTTCCTCGACGATATCCTCGACAACCAGATCACGATAATATCTGCTCAGCGGCGCGGGGACGGCGCTGATGACTTGCGCTTCGTAGGCGTCTATTGCATCCACATCCTCGAACAGCAGGCCGAAGGGGGCGCGAGCGCCGACATCAACCAGATCGATTTGGGCGATTGTTTCAGCTTCGCCGAGCAATTCTCCTGCGGCATCGCGCAGACCAACGCGCAACCGCACACCCTCAAGCGCCACCTGTCCATCATTGACGACCTCGCCCAGAGCCCATAACCCGCCGCCCGGATTATTGCCAAAATAAAGGGGTCCGATTTCAATCGGCAGCGGTGTGGGTGTGGGGGTTGGCGATCCCGATGCCGGGTCGACTCCCGTGTCGGTGGGGATGAAGAGTTGCTGGCCCACGCGCAGCGCCCTGGGATCGAGGATGCCGTTCGCCTCCTGCAACGCCGCCAGCGATACGCCATATCGTTGGGCAATGGCAATCAGCGTCTCACCGCTGACGATGGTATGAATGACCGGCGTGGGCGAGACGGTGGGGGTGGCGGTGGGTTCGGGCGTGTAGGGCGGGGGGGTGTCGGTCGGCAGGCTGGTGGGAGGCGGTGAGGGCGTGGCGCTGGGTGTAGGGGTAGGCGGCGCCGGCGTGGGCCGGGTGATGACCTGACCGCAACTGGCGATGAACAAAGAAAGGATGATGCCCAGAAGGGCGATGGCTAACCGAATTTTTCGGCTATGGGGCAAACTACAGGACTCGATCACGGTGGGCAATTATACACTGGACGTCTGTTTTGCTGGCAATGCCCGGACTGTTAGAATCGTACCCCATGAAACTGCTCATCTTATCAGCCCAAGACCTGCGCCAGGTCATGCCAATGGCGGAAACGATAGCCGCCATGCGCGCTGCATTCGCTGAAGTCGCCAATGGTTCGGCGATTATGCCGTTGCGCACCCCACTGCAAACGATGGACGGGGTCACGCTTTTCATGCCCGCATTTTTGCAGGAATCCGGCAGTCTGGCGCAGAAAATCGTTTCGGTTTATCCGCAGAATCCTCGCCACCGCCTGCCCGTAATCAATGGCCTTGTCCTCGTGCTGAACCCGGCCACCGGCCTGCCAACGGCGCTAATGGATGGCGGGACGCTGACGGCGATGCGCACCGGCGCAGCCGCCGGACTGGCGACCGAGTTGCTGGCCCGACCGGACAGCCGTACCCTGACTCTGTTCGGAGCCGGAGGCATGGCCTATGACCAGGTTGCCGCCGTGCGAGCCGTGAGGGATATTAGCGAAGTGCGCATCGTCAGCGCCAATGGCGAAAGCTGCGAACGCCTTGCCGCTCGATTACGGGCTGAAGGATTGGACGCACGCAGCGTGCGAGAGTCAGCCCAGGCCTTGTCTGGCGCCGACATCGTCTCCTGCGTCACGCCCAGCACCCAACCGTTATTCCACGACCGGGATATCGCATCGGGAACCCATATAAACCTCAGCGGCGCGTTCACACCCGAAATGCAAGAAGCGCCGCCCGAAACCATCGCCCGCTCGCTCATCTTCATCGACCAACTCGAGGCTGCATTGGAAGAAGCGGGCGATCTATTGAAGCCACTCCATGCGGGCTTGATCGCTCAAAGCTATTTTGCGAACACCCTGGGCGATTTAATATTGGGCCGGGTCAAGGGCCGGAAATCGCCTGACGACATCACCCTCTTCAAAAGCGTCGGTCTTGCCGCCCAGGATGCCGCAGCGGCATCGCGCGCATTGGAACTGGCGCGTCAGGCCGGGGTGGGACAGACGGTAGAGCTTTAGTTGTTGGCGATATTGGATATTGGGTATTGGTGAACGCCGATTTACAGCAACCAAATATCCAATACCCAATACCAGAATCTCACCTAGAATATCCCCAATTCGTCCTTCGCTTCCTCGCTCATCATCTGCGGGTTCCAGAACGGCACCCAGACGAGATTGACCTGAACATCGTCGAGTTCGGGGAACCGCTGCATCAGGGTCGAATGCACGCCGCTGAGGATTTGCGGGCCGGCAGGGCAACCGGGGCTGGTCAGGGTCATGTCCACATCCACAGTCTTGGTGGCGGCATCGGGCTTGATCTCGTAGACCAGGCCGAGATTGATGATGTCCAACATCAACTCCGGATCCTTGACGACTTTCAGCGCTTCCCGCATTTCTTCCACGGATGGCATGCCCGTCAACTCCTGGATTCCAGGAATGGATTTTGGTTCTTCGTTGGGATTCATGGTCATGTCGATTACTCCTGGGACGGATTTCTAATAATAGCTTTCCACGAGGATGTCATCGCCCTCGACCTTGACTTCGAAGATATCGACATCTTCGAATGCGGGCAGGCTCAAGGCTTTGCCGGTGCAAACGTCGAAACGAGCGCCGTGGCGGGGACAGGCGATGACGCCGGGGGACACGAATTCACCCTCGGCCAGCGGGCCGCTATCGTGCGTACAAACGTCCTCAATGGCGCAGATGCGTCCATCGAGATTGAACAGCGCTACCGTAATGCCATCGACCTCCACAATCTTGCGCCCGCCCGCGGGCAATTCAGATAGCGTGGCGACTTTGACGAAATTAGACATTGGAAAACTGATAATTTGGGGATTAGAGATTGAAGATTGACTCTCTGATTACTGACCACTGACTTCCGACCACTGGCCTCTGCCTAGTCCGGCCATTCCTCCATACCCCAGACGCTCGCCTTCAAGACTTTGAGGGAGAGGAGGGCGCACTTCATGCGCACTGGGCCGATGGGGATGCCAAGCATGTCCGTGATGAAATCTTTGTCCAGCGCCCGCACTTCGTCCAACGTCTTGCCCCTGATCTCTTCGGTGAGCATAGAGGCTGATGCCTGGCTGATGGCGCAGCCTTTGCCGTCGAAGGCGACGTCCACAATGCGGCCATCTTCCACCTTGAGCTCGATTGTGATCTCGTCCCCGCAAAACGGATTGACATCGTGATAGGTACGATCAGGAGCGTCCAGATGTCCCTTGTTGCGAGGATGGCGGAAGTGGTCGATGATGTTTTCGCGATAAAGATCATCCATGATGTGGAATCTGCCTAAAAATCAAAAACTGATTTTGCCTTATGAAGTGCGACCACCAATCGGTCGATCTCTTCGGTCGTGTTGTAAATATAGAAACTGGCGCGAGTGCTGGCTGGGATGTCGTAATGGTCGTGGATAGGCTGGGCGCAATGGTGTCCGGCTCGTACAGCGATACCCTCCAGGTCCAGGATGGCGGCCACGTCGTGGGGATGGATCTCGCCCAGGATGAAGGAAAGCAGCCCCCCGCGCTTTTCTGGCCCTGGCCCCAACACGCGCAAACCCTCGACTTCGTGCAGACGTTCCCAGGCATAAGCGGTCAGAGAGCGTTCGTGCTCGATGGCCCAATCCATGCCCAGGTCGGAAAGATAATCCACCGCCGCACCCAGGCCGATGGCTTCGGCGATGGCCGGCGTGCCCGCCTCGAATTTGTAGGGCAGGTCGTTCCAACGGCTGCCCGACATCTTCACCTCACGGATCATGTCGCCGCCGCCCATGAAAGGCGGCATGGCTTCAAGGTGTTCTCGCTTGCCGTAGAGCACGCCGATGCCGGTTGGCCCCAGCATTTTGTGGCCGGAAAAGGCCAGGAAATCGGCGTCCAAAGCCTGCACGTCGGTGTGGAGATGCGGAACCGATTGGGCGCCATCGACGACGGCAAGCGCGCCGACGGCGTGAGCTTTCTCGACCAGAGGTTTCACCGGATTGATCGTGCCCAGCACATTGGACATCGCCGTGAATGCAAACAGGCGTGTGCGCTCGTTCAGCAGTTCAGCCAGCGCTGATTCGTCCAGTTCACCCTGCGGGGTGATGGGCACGTAGCGAAACGTCGCACCCGTCATCTCGCACACAATCTGCCAGGGCACGATGTTGGAATGATGCTCCATCTCCGTGCACAGCACTTCGTCGCCCGGATGCAGATTGGCAAGTCCCCAGCTATAGGCCACCAGATTCAGGCCCTCGGTGGCGTTGCGGGTGAAGATCACTTCTTTGGGGCTGGCGGCATTGATGAAACGCGCGATGCGCAAGCGCGCATTTTCGTAGGCGGCGGTTGCGCTTTCGCTCAGCGTGTGCACGCCCCGATGCACGTTGGCATTATCCTGCCGGTAATAGTCATCCATCACCCGCAGAACCGCCGTGGGCTTTTGGGAACTGGCCGTGCTGTCCAGATAGGCGAGCGGATGGCCGCGCACCTGTCGGTCGAGAATGGGGAAGTCGGCTCGGATTTGGGAGATGGTTGGCATTTTCAGTCACCAGTGGTCAGTGATCAGTAATCGGCACTCAGGAACATGGAGACGCTGAGAACCGATCACTGATTACTGTATACTGACTACTGATTCTACTCCAAACCGACACGGCGGGCGATTTCAGCTTCGAGCTTGTCGCGCACGCCCGGCACCGGCACACGGTTCAGCACTTCCTCAAAGAAGCCTTGCACGATCATGCGCTTGGCCGTCTTGCGACCGAGACCACGGGCCATGAGATAGAACAGGTACTCGTCCTGCACCTTGGCGCTGGTGGCCCCGTGCGTGCAACGCACATCGTCCGCCTCGATCTCCAGCCCGGGAATCGAGTCCGCCCGGGCCTGGTCACTGAGGATGAGATTGTCGTTCTTCTGGTAAGCGTCGGTTTTTTGCGCCCCCGGCCACACCCGGATGATGCCCTGATACACCGAGCGGCTCTTGTCATCGAGCGCGCCCTTGAAGAGCAGGTCGCTGGTGGCATGATGGCGCTTGTGGTTCTGGTTGGTGTGGTGGTCGATGTGCTGGCGACCTTGCGGGAAATAAAGTCCCAAAAGCTCGCCGTGGCTGCCCGGTTCTTCCATCTCTAGATCGATCCAAACCTTACTGACTCGGCTGCCCCAGGATGCCTGCAGGTGGCGGTAAAGCGAATCACGATGGGCGGATGACCGCATCGTGGCGAAATTCCAGGCGCTCGTATCCAGGTTTTGCAGGCGCAAATAGTGCAGGCGGGAAGCGGCCAGCGGGTAGATTTCGGCCACGCTGTCGCTCATGCCGCGAGCGCCGCCCACGAAGTCCTCGACGACCGTCAATTCACTGTTTTCGCCGCCGATGAACAGGCTGTGATGGAAGCCGGCTTTACCTGCTCCGGCTGCAATGATTACCTGGAATGGCTTCTCGACCGTGAGATTTTTGGGCGTGTACAGGAATGAGCCGTTGCGCCACATGGTGTAATGCCAGGCGGCGAATTTATTCTCGGCTGCCGAAACCAGCGCGCCGAGATGTGCACGTACCAACTCGCCGTGCTCGGCCAGGGCCGTGCGCAGGTCGCAGAAGATGACGCCTTTCCCGACCAATTCGGCGTCGATCTCGCTATAGATCAGCCCGCCATCCTGGAACACCAATGCGCCGGCGCTGTCGATTTTCGAGAGATTGTCGGCCAGTTCTGCAGAAAGTTCGCCGCGGCTGGCAACGCGGGCGGGAATGGCGGTGTCCAGCGCGAAATTTTCGGGTTTGAATCCGGTGAGGCGAGTGCGCCGCCAGGTTTCTTCGCTATAATCGGGCCAGGGTGTGGCGCTGAATGTTTCCCAGGCCGCCAGACGCGCCTGCCGCAACCACTCCGGTTCGTTGAATTGTTCACTAATTGCCACGACATCGGCGACCGATGCGTTCTCTTTGATCATTTCTTGTGTCGTCACGTTTGCCTCCGCCTAACCGATGCTGCCTTCCATCTGCAACTGGATCAATCTGTTCATTTCCACGGCATATTCCATGGGCAGTTCTTTCACCAGCGGCTCGATGAACCCGCCCACAATCATGCTGGCGGCTTCGTCTTCGCTGATGCCACGGCTGGTGAGATAGAAAAGCTGTTCCTCACCGATCTTGCTGACCGAGGCTTCGTGTCCGACCTCCACCGCATCTTCGTCGATTTCGATATACGGGTAGGTGTCAGAACGCGATTCGGGATCGAGAAGCAGGGCGTCGCAGACCACGGTCGAGCGGGAGTTCTTCGCCCCCTTGGCGACTTTGAGCAGGCCTCGATAGGAAGCCCGCCCGCCATCCTTGCTGATCGACTTCGAGATGATTTTCGATGAGGTATTGGGCGCACCATGCACGACTTTGCCGCCGGCATCCTGGTGTTGGCCTTTGCCGGCAAAAGCCACCGAAAGAATCTCGCCATGTGCGCCATCGCCAAGCATGTAAACGGCGGGGTACTTCATCGTCACCTTGGAGCCAAGATTGCTGTCAACCCATTCCATCGTGGCCCCTTCGTACGCGACAGCTCGCTGCGTCACGAGGTTGTACACATTGGTCGACCAGTTCTGGATGGTCGTATAGCGGCAGCGCGCGTTTTTCTTGACGATGATCTCGATCACGCCGCTGTGAAGACTGTCGCGGTTATAAACG
>JAGFJG010000090.1 GCA_024102915.1 Caldilineales bacterium | reverse complement strand
TCGTGCCCGTGTACTGCACGTCGATGCCGGTCGCTTCCTCGAATGGCGCTACCGCCATCTCCATCTTCTGGCCGTCTTCATCCACCATGACGCCCAACAATGTCACCACGCTGCCCGCATACTCGCCCGCCATCGCTGCATCCAGCTCGGTCAGACCCGTGGCTTCCATGGCAGGTTCTTCCGCCGGAGCTTCAGTTGGTTCTGCGGCTGGGGCTTCCGTCGGTTCTTCCGCGGGCGCTTCGGTGGGCGCGGGCGCCGCCGTGGGTTCGGCCGCGCCGCCGCCACAGGCAGCCAGCACCAGGCCGAGCATCACCAGCAGGGCGATCAATAAGAGATAGGTCTTTCTCATGTTCATTCTCCAGAGTCGAGTGATTGAAAAGAAATGAAAGTCAGTGATTCGTAAACAGTCGATTGAGTTATTATTGTTGCGCCTCCCTGGTTGGTGAGTGTGGCTGGGATATATCCGTGCGGTTTCGTTCAGGCCGCGATGGCGGTTACTGCAACGGGGTTATCGATGTGTGTCTGGGTATGGGGGCATCCGCAAGACGCCCGTACGATGAGTTCGGTGGGGAGCAGCGTTTTGAGAGTGACGTCGTTGCCTTCGATTACATTGAGAAGCTGTCTCGTCGCCTCTGCTCCCGCCTGCTCGATGGGCGCTCGTACAGTGGTCAGGGGCGGGGCGATGTGCCGCGCCGCCAAAATATCATCGAAACCAATCAGGCTGACGTCATCGGGCACGCGCTTTCCCGTCTCGCGCAGGGCCAGCAATGCGCCCATCGCCGACTCATCATCCCCGGCGAAAATGGCATCGAATCTGACGCCGTTCGCCAGCAAATCGGCGACGACCCGGTGGGCGCAGGCTTCATCAAAATCGGCCTGCACGACCAGATCCGAATCAAAGGCCAGTCCGTGATTTTTCAATGCCTGGCGGTAGCCCGCCAGGCGCCAGGCGGAATCCTCATTCCCCCTGGGTCCGGCCAGATAGAGGATGCGGCTGCGGCCATGGTTCGTGATCAGATGCTCGACCGCTTTCGTCGCCCCAGCTTTGTTCTCAAAGGTGACGTATGGGATAGCCAGGCCTGTGGGCGGGTTTCGATGCAGCAAAACCAAAGGAAAATCCTGGGAGTACAAACGGGCGATCTCGGCATCGTCCAACCGACCGGCGAAAACAAGCAAACCATCGGTGTTGTGCTCGCCCAGAGGTTTGAAAGCGGGTTCATAACCGCTGTGTGCGTGCGCCGTGGCATAGATCAACAGGTCATAGCCCGCCGCCCGCACCGTCGCCTCCACTCCACGCAGCATCGGCACAAAAAAACCGCCGCTGATCTCCGGCAAAAGCAAACCGATGGTTTGAGTTCTGCGCCCTGCCAGAGTGCGTGCGGCTGCCTGGGGCGTGTAATTCAGAGCCGCTACCGCGTCAAGCACGCGCTGCATGGTTTCATCCGCCACCGGGGCCGTGCCGTTCATGACACGGCTGACAGTGGAGATGGAAACGCCAGCCTCGCGGGCGACATCTGAAATGGTGGGACGGGACTTGCCTTTGCGCATCGTTGCGAGCGATTAGATGAAAGCGCTTTCATTACCGATAATGAAAATAGCCGCCGATCAACACACCTGAATCCACAATCTTAAAGTTGGCGGCCCTGCGTAATAGTTCAATTGATGAAAGCGCTTTCATTGTAGTGGAATATCGTCAACCCGTCAAGCCCTAATCTTGGGTTTTTGGCCGAAATCCCGCACAATAGAAAGCCAGCGTTCGACGTTCGAAGTAAAAAGTTCGGAGTTGAACTGCGGACATCGAACCTTGAACTTGTAACCTGCAACTTCTAATCACAAACCCAGGTGAATCATGAGCGCCCGCATCGTCGTCGTCGGCAGTATGAATATGGACTTGATCACGCGCACCCCGCGCATCCCCTTGCCGGGCGAGACCATCATCGGCCACGAATACCTGACCGCTCCCGGCGGCAAGGGTGCGAATCAGGCCGTCGCCGCTGCCCGCATGGGTGCACAGGTGGACATGGTTGGTCGGGTGGGGCAAGACGCGTTTGGCGAAGAATTGTTGGCTAACCTGACGGCCAGCGATGTGCAACATGCGACTGTGGTGCGGGATGGGCAGGCGGCTACCGGCGTCGCCCTCATTCTGGTGGATGATGCCGGCGAGAACAGTATCGTCGTGGCGTCGGGCGCCAATGCCCGCGTCTCGGCGGATGATGTGGATGCAGCCGGTGCGGCGATTGCTGAGGCGGACGCCCTGTTGCTGCAACTGGAAATCCCCATCGAAACCGTCACCCATGCAGCGGCGCTGGCCCGCGCTCACGGCGTCAAAGTCATCCTCAACCCCGCTCCCGCCCGCCCCACCCCGCCCCACCTGTTGACCCTGGTCGATATCCTCATCCCCAACGAACACGAGACCGCATTGCTGGCGAGCATGCAGGTGAATTCGGATGCGGATGCCGAAGCGGCGGCGGCAAAGCTGCTGCAATCCGGCCCTCAGGCTGTGATCCTCACCCTGGGCGGGCGCGGGGCTTTGCTGGCGACGGCGGAGGGCATGACCCGTATTCCCGCCTTCCCCGTCACGCCCGTGGACACCACCGCCGCCGGGGACAGCTTCGTGGCCGGGTTCAGCGTGGCGCTGGCCGAAGGCAAAAGCTTGCAAGAGGCGGTGCGTTGGGGCAGCGCCGCCGGCGCTCTCGCCACCACGAAACTGGGCGCACAGCCCTCGATCCCATACCGAGAAGAAGTGATGAAGTTAATGGAGTGATGAAATCGTAGGTCAGGTGACAGTCACTTCGGAAGTGACTGTCACCTCTTCCATCGCGCTTCTTCCAATCAAATTCACACGAGCAAACCATGAAACACATCATCGGCATCTCTGAAATCGTCTTGTGGACGGCGAACAAAACTGCGGCATTGGCTTTTTATCGCGACCTTTTGGGCCTGGAGGTGATCTCGCCGCCGCACATGCCAAACGTATTCCTAAAGGCTGGCGAGGGCAATGCCGGTATCCCGCAAATGATCGTCCTCGTGCCCAAGCCGCCAGAGATTATGACCCAACCGTCGGGCAATCAACTTCACCACCTGGCCTTCTAACTGCCGCCGGACGAAGTCGACGGCCAACACGCACCCCTGGCCGCCGCTGGCTATGAGCCGCGCGAGGGCAAACATCCGGTATTGGCCAGCCGTACCATGTACGTGGATGACCCGGACGGCAACGAGATCGAGTTCATCTGCCGGAGCGAGGGAGCGTAGAAAATGGCCGAAGAATTCACCTATGGTCAGGCGCAGGCCTATCTCACCGAACTGACCCCGGCCAGGCCGCCAGAAATGTTGAAGATGGAAGCCTACGCTGCCGAGCACCGCTTTCCCATTATCGGTCCCGCCGCCGGTCACGCCTGCTACCTCATCGCCCGCATGATCGACGCCCGCTCGATTTTCGAGATGGGTTCCGGCTATGGATATTCCACAGCCTGGTTCGCCAAAGCCGTGCGCGAGAATGGCGGCGGACGCGTGCATCACGTAGTGTGGGACGAACAGCTTTCGGGCATGGCGCAGCAACATCTGAGCCGCCTGGGCTATGCCGATCTGGTCGAATATCACGTGGGCGAAGCAGTGGAAGCGCTGCAACAAAGCAAGGGCGGGTTCGACTTCATTTTCAACGATATCGACAAGGAAGCCTATCCTGCTTCCCTGCCGGTAATAGCCGAAAAATTACGGCCTGGCGGCGTCTTGATCGTGGACAACATGCTCTATCACGGACGCATTTGGGACGAGTCTGTGCAAACCGCCAGCACCAAGGGCGTGCGCGCATTCACCGATCTGATTTTCAACGACCCTGCATGGTCGGCAACCATCTTGCCTATTCGGGATGGATTGTTGCTGGCCTACAAACGGTAGTCGCTATTTGGTATTTGATATTCGACCTTTTCCATATGCGCCAATACCCAATACCTGATTCCTAATATCCTCAAATATGAATGACCTCCTGATCGGCATCGACGCAGGCACGAGCGGCGCCAAGGCAGCGTTGTTCTCCTTCGATGGCCGCCTGATCGCCAGCGCCGACGCCGAATACCCCCTCTCGCACCCTCGCCCCGGCTGGGCCGAGCAAGACCCCGAGGACTGGTGGCGGGGCGTGTGCGCGGCTGTGAATAAGGTGCTGGCAAAAGCGCCGGACGCCGCCGACCGCATCCTGGCCGTGGGCATCAGCGCCCAGGCCCCGACCATGCTGGCTCTCGACCGTGACGGCAAGCCTGTTCGCCCAGCTCTGATCTGGATGGACCGGCGGGCGGAGGCCGAAGCCGTGGAATTGCGCGACGCCGTGGGCGCGGAAGAAATCGTCCGCATCACCGGCAATCGCGCCGACCCCTTTTACGTTGCTGCCAAAATCCGCTGGCTGCGCCAGAACGAGCCCGAGAACTTCGCCCGAACCGCCTATTTTGAGCAGGCCAACGGCTTCATCAGCCGCAAACTGGCGAGCGTCTCCGGGCTGGATCCAGTGCACGGCGGTCTGCTGCAATTGCGCGATTGGCAGGCCGATGATTGGTCGCCAGAATTGTGCGAGTTGTGTGGCGTCACGCCCGGCCAGTTTTCGCCGCTGCGCCCCGCCTATGAACTGCATGGCGAGGTCAGTCGCTCCGCTGCTGAGGTCACGGGCCTGCGCGCGGGCACGCCGGTGGCGGTGGGCGTGGTGGATGGGGCCGCCGCCGCGGTGGAAGCGGGCGCGGTCGAGGCGGGCGTGGCCGCCGAAATGACTGGCACATCTAATGTCTTGATTATGCCCAACGACCGCGGGCTGGTGGAACCGGCCTTTATCGCCTGCCCGCATGCCGTCCCCAACCTGCATTTATTGCTGGGAGCTTTGGCTACATCCGGCGCCAGCTTGCGCTGGTTCCGCGACCAATTCGGCGGCATGGAAGTGCAAGAGGCGACCAGAACCGGTATCGATGCCTACGAATTGCTCACCCGGCAGGCGGCTGAGGTTGCGCCCGGCTGCGATGGCGTTATCTTCCTGCCATACATGATGGGCGAACGCTCGCCCCTGTGGCATTCCAACGCCCGCGGGCTGTTCTTCGGCCTCTCGTTGGCAACGACCAAGGGAACGATGGTGCGGGCGATCCTGGAAGGCGTGGCCTTCGCCCTGCGCCACAACGCCGAGATCGCCCAACGCGCGGGCGTGGGCCTGACCGAAATTCGCTCGGTAGGCGGAGGCAGTCGCAGCGCCCTGTGGAACCAGATCAAAGCCGACGTGCTGAACCTCCCCATCCTCGTGCCCCGGACTTCGGTGGGCGCGGCTTTCGGTGCGGCCGTGTTGGCCGGGATGGGTGCGGGCGTCTATCCCGATGTGCAGGCCGCGCTGCGGCAGATGGTGCAGATCGAGGCTCGATTCGAGCCGGACCCGCAAGCGCACGCCTTTTACAATGAACTCTATTCGGTTTTCCGAGACCTGTACGAGCGTTTGCGCGACGAGTTCGACCACATGGCTGCAATCATGAATCGGGCTGAGGGATGATCTCATGCGCCTGTTGATAACCGCCCGTTTCGATGACTCTCAACTGGCGCGGCTGCGACCCCAACCAACCGAAGTGCGTTACGGCGGCTGGGGCGTGACCCGCACCAAATTGACCGCGGAGGAATTGCGCCGCGAACTGGCCGACATCGATATCTTCATTTTCGAATACGAGGAGATCACGCAGGAAGTGTTGGAAACTGCGCCGAGGCTACGCGTCTTGGCCTGCTGCCGCAACGAACCGGCCGCCAGCGTGGACATCGCCGCCGCCACAGCGAGGGGACTGCCTGTGCTCTATCCGCCGGGCCGCAACGCCATCTCCGTGGCCGAATACACCTTCGGCCTCATGATTGGCATCGCCCGGCACATTCCCCGCGCCCACCATCTCTTGCGCTACACCGACGAACTGACCCAGGCGGCGGCGACGGCCCCACCGGGATCGCTTTCGCCAACGCAAAGGCGCATGGTCTCGGAGTGGAGTCTGGATCCGAGCGCGCCCTATGCCCGTTTTCAGGGGCCGGAACTGGCGGGCAAGACCCTGGGACTGGCGGGCTGCGGCGCCATCGGTCGGGAGATAGCTCGCCGCGCCCTGGCTTTCGACATGCGCGTACTGGTCTACGACCCCTACCTGAGTGCGGAGGCATTGGCCGGGCTGGGAACGCAAAAGGTCGAGTTGGTCGAGCTGGCCGGGCGAGCGGATTTCGTCGTCATGGCGGCCAAGGTCACGGCAGAGACGCGGGGGCTTTTCAGCGCCGCACACTTTGCGGCCATGAAACCCACCGCCTATTTCATCAATACGGCCAGGGCGGCGCTGGTTGACTACGATGCCCTTTATCGGGCTCTGAGCGATGACCGCATCGCCGGGGCGGCGATCGATGTGTACGAAAAAGAGCCCTTGCCAGCGGATCATCCATTGCGCACGCTGAACAACATCATCCTCAGCCCCCATCTGGCCGGAGCCAGCCGCGATATCCCCACCCATCACAGCCGCATGATCGTGGATGATCTTTTGCTGTTGCTGGCGGGCGAACGCCCCACCTGCTTGCTCAATCCCGAGGTGTGGAAGAAGGCGTGAAACGTAATGCAGATTGCGTATTCGGTATTGCGCGGGCGTCAGCCATGCGTTAGCATCGCCTTTGGAACTCGGAATTTTGAACAGGATCACACATATGACTAAAAACTACTTAACCGATATGGATGGCGTGCTTGTGCGCGGCCCCGAAATGGTGCCGGGTGCAGACCGCTTTATCAAACGCCTGCAACAAAAAGGCGTCGAATATCTTGTATTGACCAACAACCCCGTCTACACACCCAAGGACCTGGCGCATCGTCTCAGCAGCATCGGCCTGGAAATCCCGCCGGAGCGCATCTTCACATCGGCCATGGCCACCGCCCGTTTTCTACACAGCCAGCGGCCCGACGGCACGGCCTTCGTCATCGGTGAGAGCGGCCTCACTCAGGCCATCCACGATGTGGGCTATGTGATCACGGACCTGAACCCCGACTATGTGGTGCTGGGCGAAACCAGCAGCTACAACCTGCCGCAGTTGACCAAAGCCGTGCGCCTGATCGCCGCCGGGGCCAGATTCATCGCTACCAACCCCGATCCGAATGGGCCGGGCGAAGGCGGCATCGTGCCCGCGTGCGGGGCCATGGCCGCGCTGATCGAGAAAGCCACGGGGCAGGCTGCCTTCTTCGTGGGCAAACCCAACCCCTTCATGATGCGCGCCGCCCTCAATTACATCGACGTACACTCCGAGGACACGGTTATGGTGGGCGACCGCATGGACACCGATATCATCGCCGGCATCGAGAGCGGCATGGACACCGTCCTGGTGCTGACCGGCGTCACCAGCCGCGACGAGGTGGAGCGGTTCCCTTATCGCCCCACGCTGATCAAGGAATCGGTGGGGGAGATTGAGATTTGAGCCTGGGGGCAAGATAAAGACGACAGATTACGGACGATGGACGATGGCGACTGACAATCGTCTATCGTCGTCGGCCAAAAGGATGGAATCTCGAAGAAGGCTGGTCTCTAGTTTGCGGCCGTTCGCCGTCCCACCACGCGCACCCTGAACTTCGCTTCTGGGCCGGGGGTGGGGGCGACGCTGAGTTTGAGTTCGTAGTCGGGCGGGCTGAGCGCCAGATCCAGACGATTGAACAGCGTGGCCATGCTCAGCAGGATGAGGATTTCGGCCATGCCCGCGCCCAGGCAAGTGTGCGGCCCCAGGCCGAATGGTGCAAACGCGCCCGGCTGCCGGTATTGCTGCACCGGCCGATCCACGTCGAACGTGAGGGGGTCAGGATAGAATTCGGGCAGGAAGTGCGAGACCGCCGTCGCCATGTAGATTGGCTCGCCCTCGCGCACCTGGCAGCCCTCGAACACGAAATCGCTGTCGGCATTGCGCATGGCGGCCACGGCGATGGGGTACAGCCGCAGTGTCTCCATGTATGCGCCGAACAGGGCGGGGGCGTCGTTTTTGAGCATGCTCATGGTGGGCGCTCCCTGAGCGAATAGCGCGTCCGCTTCCGTCTGGATGCGCTGCAACACGTCCGGGTGTTTGAGCACGGCATAGACGAACGAGGCGGTGGTGTTGGCCACGGTATCCAGCCCGGCGATGTAGGGGCTGATCACTTCGCTGACCAGGTCGGACTCAGGGAAGAGGTCGGGGCGTTCCTCAGAAGCCCGGATCAGGTCGTCGATGAGGATGGTGGGGCGTTCGGGGTCGGATTCGTGGTTGTCGAGCATCGACTGGCCCAACTCGAAGAAACGGCTCTTGGCCCGCTTGTAGTCGGGCAGTTGCATCATGAACCCGGGACGCTGGTGGGTGACGCGCACGTTGAGGATGCGCTTGATAAACAGGCGGATGTCGTCCACGTAATCGCCGGGCGACTGGTTGGCGATGATCTGCCCCAACTGCTTGGTGACGAGGCGCTGCATCGCTTGCACCACCGGCACCTCGGTCCCCGGCTGCCATTCGCGTTTCAGCACGTCGTCGGTGATGTCGATCACTTCCTGGTAGCGGCCGTTCAGCACCGAGCGGGAAAAGCCCGGCTGCATGATCTTGCGCATGTCGGCGTGGCGTTCGCCATCCTCGGCCACCATCAGCGTCGTCGCCTCGAACTCCTCGACCATGCCCTGCCAAAACTCGCGCGAGCGCAAATGCCCGGCGCTCTGCCGCGACATGAAGAGATTGGCTTCCGGCCCGGCCAGCACGGTGTATTCCTCGCCCAGCACCTTGATGCGGAAGACCGGGCCATGCCGCCGGTACATATCCACGAAAAAGGCGGAGGGGTCGCGGGCCATGTCCAGGGCGTTGCCGACGAAGGGCAGGCCGGGTACGCGCTGCGGGCGGGGAGCGGATTCGGCGAGGGTGATTTCAGGTTGGGTGGGTTGGGTCATGAGGATTGGGGATTGGAGATTGAGTTTATGAGTTGACGAAAGTGGACGAACGTAGACGATGGAACGATATGCCATCGTCCATATCATCCTTTCGCCTCATCGTCGATGAATCTTAGCGCTGTTGCCATTATAGCAAACTGACTTCATGACCGCAGCGATAAGGCTTTGTCACCCCAGGGCTATCCTGGGTTAGAATGCACGTATGCGCGTCGTCATGCTCTCCAAGGCCTGCATCGTCGGGGCTTATCAACGGAAGCTGGAGGAACTGGGCAGGCTGCCGGACATCGAATTGACGGTGCTGGCCCCGCCTTCCTGGCAGGACAGCCGCGGGATGCAGAAACTCGAGCGGGTTTTCACCCAGGGCTACGAACTGCGCGAAACGCCGCTGGCGTTGAACGGTCGTTTTCACTGGCACTTTTATCCGCGGCTGGCGCAGGAATTGGATGAACTGAAACCCGACATCCTGCACATCGACGAAGAACCGTACAATTTCGCCACCCGCCACGCCCTCGGCCTGGCTCGTGCTCGCGGCATCGCCGCCTGTTTTTTCACCTGGCAGAACCTCAACCGCCGCTATCCCCCGCCCTTCAGCCTGTGGGAACGCTACGCCTATCGCCACAGCGCCCATGCTATCGCCGGGAATCGAGCCGCAGCCGAGGTCCTGCGCAGCAAAGGCTATCGAGGCCCGCTCAGCGTCATCCCCCAGTTCGGCATCGACCCCGACCTCTTTTGCCAGGTCGGAGACGTCGAATCCGCCCGGCCGTTCACCATCGGCTACGCCGGCGGGCTGGTTCCCGAAAAGGGATTGGACACGCTCTTACGAGCTTGCGCCATGTTGGTTGGCGATTGGCAATTGCGGCTGGCGGGCAGCGGCGCCCAGGAACAAAGCCTGAAAGCGCTGGCCGCCCAACTCGGCATCGAGCAGCGAATCGGGTGGGATGCCAGGATCCCCTCGACCGAAATGCCGGCGTTCTACCAGACATTGGACGCCTTCGTGTTGCCCTCACGCACGCGCACCAACTGGATGGAGCAGTTTGGCCGGGTGCTGGTGGAAGCGATGGCCTGCGGCGTGCCCGTGGTCGGTTCCAACAGCGGCGAAATACCCAGGGTGATCGGCGATGCCGGGCTGATTTTCCCCGAGGGAGACGAGCGGGCGCTGGCCGGGCATTTGCAGGCGTTGCAGGCGCAGCCGGATTTGCGCGCGACCCTGGGCGCAAAAGGACGGCGACGAGCGCTGGAACGATTTACGCAGGCGCAGGTCGCCGCCGACACCTATCAGGTCTATCTGGCTATGATGGAGACGAAAAGAATAGGACGCGGATGACGCTGATTGTCGCAAATTTTGGAAGGTAAATTAACCGGAAAAATATCCACGTTGCTCCGTCGCATCCGCGCAAATCCGCGTACGATTTTTTCTCTTAGCGCTGGTCTTTCTCGACGGCGTTGTAGACGTTAAAGTATGTATTGTGCCGCCAGTGTTCCTTGATCGAATTCTTGAAGTTAGGATAGGGGATCGTCTCCACATGGGCAGCCAACGTCTGGGCCACTTCCGTTCGGGCCAGCACCGTGCGGTAGGGATAGTCGAACGCCGGGGTGTGCTCGACGACGGCATCGGGGAACACCCGGCCGATATCATCAGGAAAGCGCGAGCGCACCAGCAACATCTCCGGCTCATCGCGGTGCGCCACAATGCTCAGGAATGCGTCATTCAGGAATATCCACATCGTCTTCGACCTCAATCGCCGTGCGGTTGAATCAAGTCCGTAAAGAGGTTTTTAACCACAAAGGCCGCGGAGAACGCAGAGATTTCACGAGTTTTTGAGGCTCGAAATCAGTTGTTTTCTCTGTGGTCTCTGCGCTCTCTGCGGTTTTGTCGAGGTGGCCGCCATTAAGTCAGGCGCAGATCGATGCCGCCCATCGTGACGCTAGCGGTGATAGTGAGCAAAGGCGAGCCGCCCTGCAAGGCTGCCTCGTTCCAGAATGCGCCTTCTTTCTTCATGAAGCCATCCCCGACATCGAACCCGCCCAGGATGGTCTCGGCGCTGGCCTTGACGGCTGTGGATTTAGGCACGCGCAACTCGATGCCCGATACAGCCGCCGTGATCCGCACCATCGCATCCTGAGTCAGATCGCCGCCGAAGTCGAGATTGCAGCCAGCAGCCCCGCCTTCCACCGACATGTAGGCAAAGCGGGCATTCGCCAGATTGCTGATATCCAATCCCGCCGCACCCATGGCTACGGTGAGATCGGACATTTTTTGAGGGTTGGGCGCAGAAAAATCGATCACCTGTTTGCCCGCCCCATATTTGATTGTCAAGCGGGTGATGGGCAGCCCGCCCAGATCGACATCGGTCTCGCTGGCGCCGCCCTCAAGTGCCAGGCTATAGGCGCGGCCTGCCCCCAGGACGAGATCGAAGGTTGGCGGTTCTTTGAAAGTCCCCCAGGTCTGCGGCCAGTTCACTTCCTGCGAAATAGTGACATTGCCGCCCTCTTGCGTGATGCGCAGCGGCACGGCATTCGAAGGATCGTCGTATGTGCCGGTCACCCAGCGCTCGCCCGCGCCCGGCCGGATGATCAGGCGGCAAGCGCCCACGGCGAGACGAAGCCGCAGATTTTCGGTATCGGGGAATGGCAAATCAATTGTGGTTGGAGTGCTCATAAGTACCTCGTGAGTTGGAAAAAGGGATTAGCAAGAAATGTGATGCGGGAGGGCGTGAAAGCCATTACGTTTTGCGCCAGGCGTAGCCTTTGTACGCCTCGGTAAAGCCCAGGGAATCGTACAGGCTGTTGGCGGGGATCATGTCGCCGGTGTCGACAGTGACGTCGATGGCGCCCAACGCCCGCAGGCGCAGCAAGCCCTCTTGCATCAGCGCTTTAGCCAGACCCCGACGTTGGTGGTCGGGATGCGTGCAGACCGGCTCGAATATGCCGCGACGATTGCCTTCATCGTACGGGATGGCGACATAGGCGGCAAAAGAGTCGTCGGGGGCCACGGCCACCAGGTCGAGATCGGGAACGAAGCTGGGGGCCAGGCGGGCGAAGTTCTGATATTCGGCGGCGTTGTGGAAATCGCGGCGAAAGGCGGCGTTGAGCAGATCGGCGATGCGCTGGCAATCGGAGATATCTTCGGGGTTGGTCGTGCGCAGTGTATAGCCAGCCGCCAGTGTTGATTCGTCCAATGGCTGTTCGCCCAGGCGCAGGCGGCGAATCATGCCGCCGTAGTTCATCTTCTCGAAGCCGCGTTCCGCCAGCAGGCGTTGGCGCAGAGCGTCGTATTCCATCACATAAATTTCGAGCTGGCGCTGCCCGGTCTCGCTACTGACGGACAGATTTTCCACGGCCCAGCCAATCATCTCCGCTTCCAGATGACGATAATCGGGATGCACCTGCAAGTGGGCGTCGTCAGCGCCTTCGGCCAGCAGGTATCCGACCAATTGGCCTTCACCGGTTTCCCAAAGCTGGATAGGGCGGCGCTGCAATCGGTTGTCCGCCGGGTCGGCGCTGTAGAAACGCTTGCCATCCAACCGGCGCACATCCCAGTTGAAACCGATGGGCGTGACAGAGGCAGTGGCGATCAGCAGTTCGCGCATTCGCCAGAAATCAGCGTCTCCTGCCATCGGACGAGATATCAAGGGAGGCCTGTCGGGGGTGGATTTCATCAATCGCTTTTCTGGTTCATTTGGTGAGCGGTTAACATAACGATCAGTTATTTACGATGGATCACGATGTCTCTTCCTTTTGTCGCCGGCGCAGTGAAAGGACGACCAGGATCGAGAGGGCGAATACCAGCACATTCCAGGCTGCATAGCTGATCATACCCGGAACCGTAAGCACCCAGCCCAGACTCCAGGCAGTAACGACCGCGCCGACGATGCTAACCACGCCGTTGGCGATCATCAAAACGGCCGTTGCCCTTTCCAGGCGATTGCGGTTGAAGATCGGTGCTGCCAGCCAGGTAGCGACGCCTAGAAAGGCGTATCCCCACATCTCGATTGCCCAACACAGCGACAGCGGGTTGGCTAATGAGAAGATGCTGATAGCGGCATCGAATTCTGGAATGTAATTCTGTGCCAGGGCGGGTACGAAGGTGGTTTGGTTGAGGTAATTGAAGAAGATCAGGGTGGCAAAGATGGTGGTAAATACCACGGCGATCAAGGTCTGGGCTTTGTGACGTTCCTCGGCGAGCTGATGCAGGGCCGCCATCATCACCACATAGCCGCCGACCAACAGAAACCCGCAAAAGAAGGGCAGCGTCTGGATTGGGTGGTAGTTTTGCGCATAGGTGGCTGCGTCTTGCCAGGGACCGGAAGGCTGAACGGCAGTGACGATGAACAAGCCGAGCGGTCCAGAGAGCAGGATGCCAAAGATGGTCAGCCAGGCGCCGATAAGTCCGATGCGTACGGTGTTTGCAAGAGTGTTGTTCTTCATTTTGTTATCTTCCTTCGTGAATGACATCCTGTACATCAACGTTATAGACCACTTCCTCGACCGTGAACACCGCCCACGGCTTGCCCATGTCGAACCAGGTGACAGCGCCGGTGACCGGTATCTGATAACCGCCGATATCTTGCCAGTTTGATGACTCGTTCAACCACAGGGTCTTGGCCGCGCTTTTGGAGTCCTTGTAGCGCATCGATTCGAGGGAGCGAAGCTGGCCGGTGTCCGGATCGAAGCGGGCGACGAAGGTTTGCTCCTCATCGCCGAAGGGCACGACCAACAACGCCGTTTCGTCATCGACCGGCTCCCAGCGCACGCGCGGATCGGTCAGGAATACGGCGGGCAGCCACATGTATTCGGCCCACAGGCTCAGGTTGGCGGCCTGATCAATCTGCGGGCCTTCATCGCTCAAGCCCATCGGCAGGGTTAGAAGGCTTTTGCCATCCAGATAGTGCTCGTTGCCCGCGCCGAATTTGAGGCCAAACCAGGTCATCTCGAAATAATGGCGATAGCCCTGGCCCACATCGTGGATGAAGCGGAAACGGGCGGGGATTTTGAGGCCGCCGACCGGGGACATGGTGGCGCGCCCGCTCAGTACCGCCGATGTGATCACGGGAATCTCGTCGCCGCAAACCAGGCGATAGTAGCGCTCGACCGGCGCGGGCAGGCCATCGGGCAGGGCGATGGTTTCCAACGGCGGGGTCTGCTGCGGAAACGCGGCGAATGGCCGGGGCTGGACGCGCAAACCCAGCCAGCCGAGGATGATCAGGACGATAAAAATAATGAGGATGATCAGGATGATTTTCATGGTATTCGAGGTGAAGTGCGTCGCACCTGAGAGGTGCGACGCACTTGGAATGTTAGCGACTCACCTGTAGGTTTCCGGCAGAATGGTATCCAATAAGATTTTGTGAAACGCTTCGTATTGCTCGAAGGCGACGGCGTGGGCGGCGTTTTCAAAGGAGAACATGCGCTTGATCGGCGCATCCAATATATCGAACCATTCCAGGGCCAGGTCACGGCGGGCGGCCAGCTCCGCCTGACCATCCAACATGTACACCGGCACCTCCAGCCTGGCGGCATCGCGGCAGAAATCGATGCCCTGAAGCTGCGGATACATTATCGTGAACATGTCGATCAGCCCGCGTAACACGTTCATCTTCTCGACCAGGTTGTATTCGCTGCCCATGATGCCGAATTGGTCGATACCGGCGCTATTCCCGCGGTCGATATAGGATTGCGGCGGGGTGTAGGGTTTGTAGAGATGCTCGTATTGGCCCATGACAAAGGCGTTACCGTAGGGGAGGTCGGCATAGGGCGGCTCGCCATAGGAACGCATTTTATCGTCAAGTTGAGCATCGCCGGCCTGGGCGGCATAGGCCAGAACATTGTCGTAGAGGCGCCGATCGGTTTCGGTCAGGTTGACCATCTGGCCGCTGCCGATAAAGGCATGGTAGAGATCGGGGCGTTGTTGTGCGGCCAGCACGCCCAGGATGGTTCCGTAGGATTCGCCAAGCAGGTAAATTTTGTTCTCGTCGAAGCGCTGGCGCAGGTAATTGGTCAGAGCGATGGTGTCGGACACGGCCTGTTCGAGCGTCAGGTCGGAAGCGGGATCGAGGGCGGCGTAGGATTTGCCTGTGCCGCGCTGATCCCAACTTACGACGATGAAGTCTCGTTCCAAATCCTGAAAGATAGTGCGGAGATGAGGCAGGCTGCTCTGTCCGGGACCCCCGGCGAGATAGAGAAGGACGGGATTGTCGACGCTTTGCCCGCGCATAAGCACACCCATGTCCCGGCCATTGACCGGAACCATACTCACCTCGGCGATGCTGCCCGGCAGGGGATGGCCTTCAGCATCGAGGATGGGCGGAGTGCTGGCGGAGCGGATGATCGAGATGGCGAGAAGGATAATCCCCAGTACGCCCAGGCCCGGCCATAGCCAGTCCGACCATCCCGCTGTCGTCCCGGCCATCTGCCTAGCGATGCGCACGCCGATACCCGCGCCGACGATCATGGGGAAGAATGCCACCAGACCGTGGAAGCCACGGCCCAGAACCAGGGCGAGGATACCGAAAGTCTCGTCGAACCGGGGCAGATCCACCGTGGGACCGACTGCGCCGTATCGTGCCAGTTCGATGGCGCAAACGTAGGCGAATGGCGCCAGTAACAGTGACCAATACGAACGCATCGAAAATCCGGCGATGAGGCCGACAGCGAGGCAAGAAATCATGACGATGAGAGCCTGGGCGGTGGTGGCGGGGTCGTGCGGCATGGCCCAGGCGGTGATCACCCCGGCCAATGCGGCAAATCCCGCGCCGAGTACTGGCCCTAGCCAGCGCGCCTGCCACAAAGAATCGAGGGTGTGAGAGGAAGTCCTCGTTTTTTCTAAGGTTTGTGCAGTCATAGTGTTTGCGGTCTCGAATCGACAGTCTTGAGTGATCAGTTTTCAGTGGCAGCGTTCAACTGATCACTGTCTATTGATTGCTGCTAGGCTTTCGGCCCGTTCCTTGACCCCCAGCAACATGCCGCGTTCCATGATAAAGACGCCGGGGTGGATGATGTCCCAAAAGCCGCCGACCGAATTGGTGCGGGTGCGCAACACCAGCCGCGTGTTGCCATCGGCCTGGGGCAGCAGTACGAACTGCCATTGATTCACCCACTCGCCGTTTTCCTGATGACCCATGATCAGCGCCTCATTGGGATTGATCATCGACACGGTGTAGGGCGGGGGCATGGCCTGATCGGGACACATTTCAACCTTGTCGCCCACTTTCAAATCCTGCCATTCGGGATGGATGCGATCGGCGTTGACCAGGCGGCAGCGCAGCAGGTTGGTCTCAAGCCAGTCATAGCTGTACAACCCACCCTTGTTTGCTCCCATTTGCAGCAGCCAGGGAAAGATGTGTTCGGGCGCGGCCTGAATGCTGATGGCGCGGGTGACGATGCTGGCAGGGTGAGGGACCAGTTCGTCGCCGGGTAAAACCGCCGAGACTTCCGCCTCGGTAGCCCCCCAACGGTTGATGGACGTCTTGATCACGAAGTGGTAGATCAGCCACACAAAAACGAAGAACAGGAGCAGGCCGATGAGTACTTTCAGCCACGTGCTCATCCTCCGACCCGAACCCTGGGCGCGTCCGCTGTTTTGTTCGGCGGATGGGGTTGTTGATAGAGTTGTCATGGAAAACCGCCTCTGTGTTCGAAAGTTGTGAGAGTTCAACCGCCGGGCGTGACTGCGCTCAGCCCTATGAACGAAAAAACCAGGGCATCCTGGCAAAAATGGATAAACCACGGCCACGCAAAGCCGCGGGTTTCCAGCATCGTCTTGTTCAAAATCCAGCCCAGAGCGAAGGCCATGATCACGCCGATTACGCCGTAGGGCACGCCATAGTAATGGCCGATGCCGAAGAAGGCGGCTCCGAGCAGCATCGCCTGCGCCGGCCCCAAAGCCGGTTCCAGCGTGGCCAGCGGCGCCGCCCGATAAGTCATGTTTTCACTGAAGGCGTTCAGCGCGGCCAGAGGCAGCGCGGCAAAAAGAATGACAGGCAGCGCTGGCAGCGAAAGCGCCGGCCAGCCGTTATCGATCACGAGAAAAACGCCCAAGCCCAGGGCGATGCACAGCGCCGCCAGGGGGCCGAAACGCCGGTAGGAATAGGGTCTGGTGATGCCCAGCCAGCGGATGGGCGCGCCGACGGCGTCGAGCTGACCCTTGACCAGAAAGAAATCTCTGCGGCGATAGCGCATGAGTAGAAAGGCGGCGATCACCGCCAGCGACACCGCCAGCCGCTGCAGTTGCTCGCCCAGCATCATAGCCCCGAACGGCGCAACGGCAACGACAAACCGTCCCTGCCACCAATCGGTGTTTGCCAGCACCACCGACGCCCTGCCAGCCAGGAAAATGACCAGAAGAATCAGGAAGTAATCGCGTAGCGGGCGCAGCGCTTGCGAGAACAGGCTTGCCGTTGCCAAAGCCGCCAGCAATCCCACCTTGAGCCAGAACAGCCACCCCGGCAGGCCGCCCGTCAACTCGCGCAGGAGAATATCCGGCAATTCAGAGATGAATAGGGTCAGCGCCCAGGTCAGGGCCAGCAGAGAAGTTGAGGAGATTTGCGGGCGGCTGTATATCTGCGACAGGTTCATGGTGCGCGCTCGTTGGCTTCAGGAGGCGGGGATGGGGGCGGGCGTTGCGGCGGTCACCGGTCTGGACAGCGGCTTCATGCCGAACAGGAAACGCAGGACATTGTGCCGCCGGATCAGGTATTCGAAGAGCAACAGACAGATGGTAAAGGAGACACCGGCGATGATCGCCCACTTCAGCAAATCAGAGATCGCCCAACGCACTACCACGTAACCGACCGTGAGCAGCACGGTCTGGTGCATAACGTAGAAAGGCAGCACGGCTTCGTTGGCATAGGCCAGCACCGGTTTGGGGAAGCGCAGCCGCTGGGCGGCAAAACCGAGAATCGCCAGCAGCCCCAACCAGGCATCGATGCCGTACAGACCGTTTAGCAAGGAATAGTATGGCGTGTGATAAACCGGGTCGCCGCGCTGCAAATAGATGACGAGCAGGCCGAAGATCAAGCTCAGGGCAAGGGCCAGCGAGACCCAGCGCAGCCGCCGCACTCTGTCGTACAGCCGGTCGTCCGAGACCACGAGGAAGCCGTTGAGGAAGATGGGCAGATAGCCGAGGAGGCTCCAGCCGCCCCAGACGCGAGCGCCATCCAGCCGCGACGGGTTGCCCACGATCAGCAGGATCGAAATCGGCAGCGCCAGCAGATAGACGACGCCCGGCAAGGCCAGCACGTTTCCCAGCCAGGCGAACATCGCCCGGCCCGACCCCTGTCTCCACCACAGAAAGAGGGGCAGAAACAGGACACTGAACACCCACAACATCAATAAGTACCAGAGGTGCAGGCCCATCCAGGCGAAGTTCCCGCCCAGAGCATAGAGTCCGTTGAAGTAGTAGGGAATGAATTGCAGAAACGAACCCACGAACTGGTGGTGCGTCACCCGCTCCAGATACACCTGCCACATGATGTGCGTGAAGATGCCGAAGACCAGCGGCACCATCAACCGCAACGTTCGGTCCTTGAGGAATTCGCGTCCGGGATGTTTGCCCAGGGCGAAGAAAGTGCTGGCTCCCGATACAAGGAAAATGAGCGGCATCATCCACACGAGGAGGATGGTCGCAAGGAGATCGAGGCCGGGGTGGACAACGCCGTTTTTGACATGCCAATCGCCGGTATCGAAGAAGTGCATGCTGTGAAAGAGGAAGACCGCCAGGATCGCCAGCACTCGCAACCAGTCCAGCTCATAAAGACGAACCTTCGAGGCCGGCTGCGGTACGATGTTCGGCGCAGATGAGCTTGTAGTTGGATTGAGAGGCGTCATCATCACACCGTATGAATCGTGTTGCGGAAGGATTGAGCTTTAGAGAATTACTTCCCGGTGATCGAACTGGCCCCGGACTCGTCTGCACGTTCGACCGTGGGATTGCCGGTGTAGCTCACATTGGAAGCGCCGCTGGCTTCAGCTCGCAAAACGCCGGACACATTCAGGTTGATACGGCTGGCGCCGCTGGCCTCGGCATTGGCGTTGACGACGGGGAAATCGGCCAGGTCGGCGGTGCTGGCGCCCGAAGCCGTGACGTCGGCGTCGCCGCCGCTGCCGGTCAATCGCAGCGTACTGCCGCCCGACACATCTGCGCTCAAGTCGCCGGGCTGGATGTCGCCCTGCACACGACTGGCCCCTGAGACATCAACCTGCAGGTCTTGCGAAGATTCAAAGCCGGATAGATTGGCGCTGACGGCGCCACTGGCAGTCAGATTGGTGAGGACCGGCATGGTCACTTTCGCCTTCTGCGTGGTACGGTTAAGAACCAGAT
Source organism: Caldilineales bacterium (assembly GCA_024102915.1). GTDB lineage: Bacteria > Chloroflexota > Anaerolineae > J102 > J102 > JAGFJG01. Next base: position 77,646 of record JAGFJG010000090.1, on the reverse strand, counting down.
TCGGCTCCAGGCTGATGGTGACCACGCTACCGTTTTGCTCGACCTTGAGATGTTCGATCAGGTTGTCATCGACGGTCACTTCCACAGCGTAATTGTCGTCTCGCGTGATCTCGATTTGAAAGGCGTTGCTCACATCCAGGCCGGTGAAATCACTGAAATCGTAGGTCCTGGTTTCAAGATTACCGGAGCCGGTGACTCCACTAAAATTGGTAATATTCGGCGGGATAGTGCAGGCAGTCAGCAGCATTGCGGTTGGAATGAGCAGCGCTAAAGCGATTTTCAACATGAGAAGTCTCCTTATGGAATGAGTGACGGATAGAGATATTCGGTTTCAGGCCGAGAGAGCCAATGCCGAGTGTTTACGATGGTAGCGTGCAGCCAGCCACAACAACACGAACATCAGCGCCAGGACTTCGACAAACCCCAGTGCGGCCAGAAGCGGCAGAGTCAGCTCTTCTCGAATCAGGGTCACCAATTGCCCCATCGGTTGGAACAACGGCCAGAGAATGAATACGTTTTGGGTCAGGCGAAAGACCACAGCGAACATGACCCCAACAAAAAACAGGAAAACCATCTCGCTGGCTGCCATACCATAACCGATGTGATAGAACGCGTAAAGCAGAGAGCCCAGGACAATGGCGGGAATCACGCCAAACGATTCCTCCAATCGCAACAATACCCAGCCCCGCCAGAAAATAGCCTCGAAAAAGCCGATGGTAAGCGCAAGCGCCGCCAATGGCACGAGTTGTTCAAGCGGCGGAAGTTGGACTTTAGCCAGTGTGGCAACATAGAGGAGCGCCGCAAGCACAATCTGCACGGCAATACTAAGCCCGAGCCGGTCTCTCGTGATACCCAGGTCGGCGATAGAGCGCCGCCGCACGACCGTCATCCAATAGAGCGGTATGCCCACGCCGAATAGCGTCGCCCCCACCACAGCGTAGAGAAAAAAGTAGGCCATTCCGCCCCAGGCAGTGCTCCCCACGATCTTGGTGGCGGTGTAAAGCGTTCCCACAACGAGCAACCACGAGATGACTACGACCGCCAAATCCTGGTTGGGACGCCAGTAAACCGCAAAAATCTTTTTTAGCGAAGACGAGGTGTTGGTTGGCATTTGGTACGTACCCAGACTGACCTGTTAAATCAGATCGATGGTCTCACGCGGCTGCGAAAAATCCTCAGGTGTGATGTTCAACCGTTCCGGCACGACTTCGATGACGAGCGACCAGTTGATCTCCGGGCGCTGATAGAGGCCAAGCGCAGCAGGCGGCGGCGTTGGCATCTGCGCCCGGCCGTTTAATTGCCAACCGGCGGTTGTGACGACGACGGACGGGTTGTGTTCGATGTTGAATAGGTGGTCGGAAGAGCATGGCACCAGCAAGAACAGAGCGTCTTGTACGGCCTCGCAAGGGACAACGGTGGCCTGAATGTCGGCAGGGCCATAAGTTGCCAGGGTAGCGCTTTGTACTTGCGCTAAAGCGGATGCCACTTTTCGACGAAGATGTTCGAGCATGGCACACCTCGGTGATGTAATCTCAGTTCAAAGTTCCAGGTTCAAATCGGCGCTTGAAACCCAGAACTCAGTTTGATGTACAAAGAAGGACCGGTTCAGGTCATTTGTTGATCAGCATAGGCCCAAACCGGTCCTGGTGTCGTCTGACGAAAGTCACAATCTAGGTCATGTTTCCAACAACCCGATGTGACGAGCGACGGCCACTGCCTCCGTGCGATTCTGCGCACCCAACTTGCCCAAAATGTGGCTGATGTGGTTTTTGACTGTGCCCACGCTAAGGAAAAGCTGGTTGGCAATTTCCTGGTTGGATGCGCCCTGAGCGATGAACGCCAGGATTTCCAACTCGCGCTCAGTCAATTGCTCCGCCAACATGACTTTGGGCACAGTGGTCTCACCGCCTGTTTGCCGGGTCAGGGGGATGACGGGGTCAGGGAAAGCGGTCAGAAGCCGGGTAAGATAATCCTTGAGTCCGGGCGGCTGCGGGTCATGCGCGTGCAGATAAACCTCGCCCAAAAGGCGGCGCATAGGCTCCCCTTCATCGACGAAAATACGAACGAAGCCTTCATTGTGACCGCGATGGAGGGCCTGTCGTAGCGTTGCAAAGGCCTGTTCTGATTGGTGAGCGATCGCGTGAGTCACCGCTCGTTGTATCAGCGTTTGCAAGACCGACCAACCCCGACCGGCCTCTCTCGCCTCCAATTCCAATTGATCCAGGACTTCACTCGCTTCTTCCAGCCGGTTTTGCGACCGCAGAATTCGGGCGAGTGTCAATTCTTGCAGGTCGAACAAAGAACCGTAGGTACGCTGGCCTTTTCTCTGGGCGGCGTACTCTTCCGCCCACTCAACGGCTGTGTCCCATTCGCCCGCCATCGTCTGCAACCAGGCCCGCTGCGTCGCCAATCGTTCTGACAAGTATGGGTAATTTTGGCGTCGCCCAATCTCATCGGCCAATTGCAATGATTCCGCAGCGGCTATGAAATCGTCGCCGGTCACTTCAATGTGCATCCGGGTCAGATAGCCGCTGAGCAGCGCAAGGTTGTTCGGGTTCTGGCGAGCAAGTTCGATGCCCCTTTCGACAAGCTTGAACGCTCGTTCCCGCTGATTCCACTCGCGCTCGATGTCGGCCAGGCGCACAAAAGCCTCGGACATGTTGGGCATGGAAATGTAGGCGCTGTCATCGGGATACGCCAATCGCGCGAATATCTCCGCTGCATCATGCAGACGCCCGCGCATGGTGCGAACCTGCGCCAGACGCATCTCGACCGCCGTCTGCAAAATGGGACCAATCAAAGCGCGGGCCATGGTCCTGGCTTCTAAGAGATACCCTTCGGCGATGGCCGGTTTGCCCAACAGGCGATAGCCATTGCCCAGGGCATGATGGGCGATCAGCCGCAAGGCCGGGTCGCTCATGGGCACAGTTTCCAACGCTTTCTCAGCATTGGCGATGGCTCCCCTCGCGTCCCCGGCAATCGACTGGATGACTGCGCGCAGGGTGGTGGCTTCGGCCAGCACAAGGGAGCGATCGGGTTCCGCCAACAATGCCGCACTCGTCTCGACATCCTGTAAGCGTTCTTCGATCAGATCATAGCGTCCCGAATAGGACAATGCCCAGACATAGACCAGAGAGAGGTAGGGCTGACTTCGTACCATGTCGTCCGGCAGGCGCTCAAGCCATCCGCAGAGCGTCGCCAACTCGCCGCGTTGGGCTAGAGCGCGATAGATGCGGCGGATGCGTTTCGCCGCCGCTTCGTAGTCCTTGGCCGCCAGCGAATGCGCCATCGCCTCATGCTCAAGACCATTTTCATCGAGCCAATCGGCAGCGCGGCGATGCAGTTCGGGAATACGTTCCGGGGCGTTTCGATGCAATTCACCGCGCAACATTTCTGACAACAGGCGATGATAGCGATACCATTCCCCGGCGGCATCCAGGGGATCGGTCAGCAGGTTTTCACGAACCAGCCGGGCGAGGATCGCCTTACCATTACTTTGCCCGGTGACGGCTTCGCACAACGTTCCGTTGAGCCGGTTGAGGATGGATGTTTCCAGCAGAAAGGAACGTACCAACTCAGGCTCGCTCTTCAGTATCTCCTCGGTCAGGAATTCGAGGATGCGATGATGCTGGCCGCTGAAATCGGCGATAAAGGCGTCGATGCCCGCGGCATCGCGCCCCCGCATGGATAGCGCAGCCAGTTGCAGCCCGGCTATCCACCCCTCGGAAACGGCCTCCAGACTGGTCAAGGCATCTTCCGACAAATCCAGCAACATCGTTTCGCCCAGGAAACTTCGAGCTTCGTCCGGCGAGAATCGCAGATCGGCGGAGCGCAATTCCACCAGTTGGTCGCGCACCCGCATGCGGGCCAGAGGCAAGGGCGGGTCGGCGCGGGTGAGCAGATAGAGATGGACGTGGGGCGGGATATGTTCGATGAAATAGGCCAGGGATCCGTGCACCGCCTCGTTATGGATCTGGTGATGATCGTCCAATACCAGGGCCAGCGTCTGATCGGGAATGGCGGACAGATCGTTGAGCAGGGCTGTCAGGGCAGGGATGATGGCCGGGGGCGATGCGTGCAACAGGGCGATGGCCTGACTATCGGTCTCGCCTATCACCGGCTCAAGGGCGGCGATGACGTAGCGCCAAAAGTAGACCGGATCATTGTCCCCTTCATCCAACGATAACCAACAGACTTTTGCGTCTCTTTCGGCGGCGCGCGTATACATCCAATCGGCCACCAACGTGGTTTTGCCGAAGCCTGCCGGGGCCGAAAGCAACGCTAGCTTGCGCTCCAAACCCTGGTCGAGCAGGGCCAGCAACCGGGGACGCGAGACGACCTGCGCACGCAAAGGCGGCGCATAGAGCTTGGTCATCAGCAAGTTTGAGATCAAGCGCCGTGCCTCTAATCTGACAGCATACGCGTCTTTTCTGTGAAAAACCATGACGCGGGTCATAATGAAGTTCCCTTCCGCGCTTGTTTCTCAATCCCCAACCCCTCTGCTAAGATCATGCGTCTGGCATGACCGGCGACTACGTTCATCTAAACTGACGTCAATTTGAAACTGCTACTTTTGTCACACGGTCAACGATTGACCATTGACGATAGACGATGGCGATTACGCTGGCAAACGACCTTCAATCGTCCATCGTCCGCCGTCCATCATCGAGTAGAAACTTACTGTTCTCGTCGTGACTTCAGTCCAGTTTCCTCTTCACCATTGCTCCCGGCTTTCCCATCATGCGTATCGGCATCGACATCGGCGGCACCTTCACCGACTTCGTTTATTACGACGAAACCAGCGGGCAATTTCGCACATTCAAACTCCTCTCCACGCCCGCCGCGCCAGAGCAAGCTGTGCTCGCCGGCCTCAATTCGCAGTTCGTAAATCGCAATTCCTCATTCGCCATCATCCACGGCTCCACCGTCGCCACCAACGCCCTGCTCGAACGCAAAGGGGCGCACACAGCATTCGTCGCCACGCGCGGTTTCAAAGATATTCTCACCATTGGCCGCCAGAACCGCAGCCCGGAAGCGCTGTATGATTTCTTCGCCGACCGCCCCGCCCCGTTGATCCCGCCCGAACTCTGTTTCGAGATCAGCGAGCGGGTGAACTACGAGGGGCGGGTGCTGGAACCGCTGGCTGAGTCTGAACTGCCGGCGTTGATCGAGGAATTGTGCAAGGCCGGAGCCGAGTCGGTCGCCATCTGCCTGCTGTTTTCGTTTCTGCATCCCGCCCACGAGCAGGTCATCGCCGAAAAATTGAGGGCGGCGGGCTTCATCGTCTCCGCCTCCTCCGACATCCTGCCTGAGTTCCGCGAATACGAACGGGCCAGCACCACCGCTATCAACGCCTTTGTCTCGCCGGTGATGGATCGCTATCTGGGACGGCTGGAGTTGGGATTGACAGATTATGACGCAGGTTCGACCAAAGCGTCCGGTTCTTTACGGATCATGCAATCGAACGGCGGTATGATCCGGGCGGCGGTCGCGCGCAACCAGGCGGTGCGCTGCATCCTCTCCGGCCCGGCGGGCGGTGCCGTAGGTGCGTTGCGCGTGGCCAAGAACGCCGGTTTCGAGCGCATCATAGCCTTCGACATGGGCGGCACTTCCACCGATGTGTCTCTGCTCGACGGCGATCTGCCCATCACCTCTGAGGCGGAAATCGACGGCCTGCCCATCCGTATCCCCGTTATCGCCATTCATACCGTGGGTGCGGGCGGCGGGTCCATCGCCTATGTGGATGCGGGCGGGGCGCTGCGTGTGGGGCCGCAAAGCGCCGGGGCCGATCCAGGGCCAGCCTGCTATGGGCGCGGCGGCGAACTGCCCACCGTCACCGATGCCAACCTGGCGTTGGGCCGCCTGTCGCCCGATCATTTTCTGGGCGGAGCTATGTCATTGGATGCGGACGCGGCGGAATCGACTCTATCCAACCTGGCGCGTCAAGCCCGGCTTACCCCTCGCCCCGGTCTCACGCCCGCCCAAACGGCTGCCCTGGGCGTCGTCCAGATCGCCGACGCCCACATGGAGCGGGCCTTGCGCGTGCGCCCGGTGGAGCGCGGCTATGACCCCGCGGACTTTACATTGGTCAGTTTTGGCGGGGCGGGCGGACTGCACGCCTGCGCGCTGGCGGCCAGTCTGGGCATGAAGCGCGTGCTGATCCCACCGCAGGCTTCGGTGCTCTCGGCTTTCGGCATGCTGGCCGCCGATGTGGTCAAAGATTATGTACAGACGGTGATGATGCGTCCGCATGACCTCGACTTATCCGGTTTCGAAACCCTGACTGATTTGGCGCGGCGAGAATTGCTGGCCGAAGGCGTTCCTGCCGAACGCATGCAACTTCACAGGCAACTCGACATGCGCTATGTCGGCCAATCTTACGAGTTGACCATCCCGTTCACAGCTAACTTTGTCGCTGACTTTCACACGGCGCACGCACGCGTCTATGGCCACGCCGAGTCCGGCGCGGCGGTCGAGATCGTCAACATTCGCGTGCGAGCCGAGGGCAAAGTCGATGCGCCGCCATTACATTCCATGGCTGATGGGGACGCCGATTCATCCCTCGCGTTGTTCGAACAGCGCCCGGCTGTGCTGGCGTCCGGCCAGCTTACGCAAATGCCCTTCTACAATGGCTCCCTGCTCGGACCCGGCCATCGGTTGTCCGGCCCGGCCATCATCGTCCAGCCCGACACGACCATCGTCGTCCCCGCGGACGTTCGTTGTCAGGTGGATGGTTGGGGTAACTTCGTGATTGAACTTAAGCATAGTAGAATGCGCGAGTCGCAATGATCACTCGGTTCCTCACAAGACATCTCGGAGCTGCTCATGGCCTACCAAGAAACAATCCTCACCGCCCATGATGGACTGAATCTGTTCCTACGCACCTGGACGCCTGACTCCGCCCCGCGGGCGATTCTCGTCATCGTCCACGGCTTGGGCGAGCACGCCGGCCGGTATCAGCACGTTGTCAGGTTGTTCAACGAGCGGGGCTATGTCATATACGGGCATGACCATCGCGGGTTCGGCAAATCGGGCGGCAAGCGCGGGGATTTCGAGGATTTCGACGATGTGCTCCGTGATCTCGATCAGATCGTCGATCTCGCCCGCCAGACCTATCCCGGCCTGCCGCTGGGGTTCTTCGCCCACAGTCTGGGCGGCATGATTGGCACGCATTATCTGGCGGGATATGGCCATAACAAGGTGAATGCGGCGATCATTTCCTCGCCCGGTTACGGCGTTGGCCCCGATTACAGCCCGTTCAAACTCACGATGGCGCGGGTATTGGGCCGCGTCGCTCCTGGGCTCAGCATCCAGAGCGGCAGTCACGATGACTACACCCTCAGCCACGATCCCGATTCCAAAGCCGCCTACTTTGCAGACGACATCTATCACCACACCGTGACGATTCGCTTTGTCAACGCCTGTCTGGCTAAGGCCGAAGAAGCGGGCGATTTGCTCTCCACTTTGAGGATGCCCGCGCTGGTGCTGATGGGCGAGCTGGACACCACCATTAATCGGCAAGCCATCCTCGCCGCCACCGGCCGCTGCGACAATGATGTCAGCTTCCGCCAGTATCCCGACTGTCTGCACGAAATGCACAATGAACTGCCCGAATTGCGCGACCCGATCTTGCAGGACGCAGCCGAGTGGCTGAATCAGAATCTGGGGCTGGCATAGTTAGGGTCATGTCGCAGGAACTCGTTCAAAAACAATTCGGCGCAAACGCCGAAGCCTATGTCAGTTCGCAGGTGCATGCCCAGGGACACAGCCTGGCGCGCATGGCGGAACTGGCGGATGCGCAGCCGCACTGGTTGGCATTGGATGTCGCTCCCGGCGGCGGGCACTCAGCCCTGGTCATCGCACCGCATGTGCGGCGCATGGTCTCCATCGACATCACCTTTCCCATGTTGCAGGCTGCACGCCGGAACGGCGAAAAACAGGGTGTTGCCCTAGTCGGTTGGGTCCAGGGCCGCGGCGAAATGCTGCCCTTCCCGTCCGTCTTCGATCTGCTAACCTGCCGCGTCGCCCTGCATCATTTCCCCGACCAACCCGCCGCCATCCGTGATTGGGCGCGAGTTTTGAAACCGGGCGGGCGTTTGGTGTTGGTCGACAACATCGGGCCGGATGAACCCGATGCCGTGCGCTATGTGAATCAATTCGAGACCATCCGTGATCCCTCGCACGGTTGGATGTATCCGCTGGCGGAATTGGCCGGGTTCGTGGCGCAGGCCGGGCTGGTAGTCGAGCATGTAGAGCAGCTCGTCAAGCCGATGCAATTTTTCCCCTGGATGGCACGCATGCAGGTGAACGCAGAAGACCGTGCCCGGCTGACCGACATGCTCTGGCAAAGCGAGGGGCCTGCCCGCGATTTCCTGAATCCGCAGGGGCAAGGCGAAGAAACGACATTCTCTTTGCGCGAGGGCGTCATACGCGCACGCAAACCCGACTGATCCCATGCTTCCAAGTTACGTGCGCGACCCGCGCTATCTGGCTAACTCGTGCGGACACTTCATCATCGACGTGCTCAACAGCACTATCCCTATCGTGCTGGCGCTGATGAGCGCCTCGTTGGGGGTGAGCAACGCCGGTATCGGACTGATCGTCACCCTTCACACCTTCGGCAACTCCCTCACCCAACCGGCGTTCGGCTGGCTGGCCGACCGCTTCGGTGATCGCTGGATGGGGGCGGTGGGTTTGTTGTGGATTGGACTTTTCTATGGATTGGCCGCACTCAGTCCCGGCTGGCTGGCGGTAGTATTCATCATCATTTCCGGGCTGGGTTCGGCTGCATATCATCCGCAAGGGGCTGTGAAAGCCGGGCGTGTGCCCTTTCAATACATCGCCGCCGCCACCTCGGTCTTCTTTTTGTTCGGCCAGGTTGGGCTCGGCATCGGTCCGGCGCTGGCCGGGAGCATGGCCGCATTCTGGGGACGGCAGAGCCTGATCGTACTGGCGGTTGTGGCCGTTGCCGTCGGTCTCTGGCAATGGCGGCTAGGCCTGCCCCGTCATAATCATGCCGACCACGCGCATCACCAACAGACGTCCAGGGCAAGGGTATCGGTCGGGGTGATGGCGATGGTCTTGTTCGCCCTGCTGCTCTTCACCCGCATGACCGTGCAATCGACGACCAACACATTCCTGCCCAAGTACCTGCAAGACCTGGGCTGGTCGCCCGCCATCTACGGGCTTTTCACGTCGATGCTGTTTCTCGGCAGCGCTTTCGGTAATCTGGCGGGAGGATGGTTCGCCGACCATTGGGGCCGGCGCAAAGTCGTGTCCGGCAGCATGTTCCTGGCTGCGATACCGCTGTGGTTTTATTTGGGAACGTCGGGGCTGGTCTTCGCGTTGCTCATCCTCAGCATCGGTTTTCTCACCGGGGCCGGGTTCAGTGTGACCGTGGTGATGGCACAGGCGATGTTGCCGAACCGCCAGGCCCTGGCTTCGGGGCTGACCCTGGGCTTCATCTTCGCCAGCGGAGCGGTGGGTGCGGCCATCGCCGGCTGGGTGAGCGATCAGGTCGGGCTGGCCGTTGTTTTGCAGGGTATGGCGTTGCTGGCCGTCATCAGTGGGTTGTTTGGGCTGGGCCTGCCCTCGACCAGAACTTCAGCACAGCCGCAAGCGGTCCCAAGCCCCAGCACGCCTTCTTGAAATCCTCGCACTTCATCTGCGAAATCTGCGGTTAATTTCTCCTGATCGTCTTCCCGCCAGTTTTGCCATTCTCCGGCGGCGGTATTTCCGCCAGGCCCAGATCAGGACGACGACAATCGCCGCTGCGGTGAGCGCCGGCAGGATTATCGCCAGCAATGAAATCGTCAGCGCAGCCACATCCTCGGCCAGGCTCACAACCGGATTCCCCAGTCCGCCGGTTGTCGCCGTCACCACCGGGCGCGCCGTCGCCTTGACCGAATGCACTGCGCCAGCCGCCAGGATGCCGCAGATCAGGGCGAGGACGGGATGGATATCGGTGATGACGCTGGCCGAAGCTGCGAACAGGATCGCTCCCGCCACCGGCCGTACAAAAGTTTGCAGGACGTCGTTGACCGTGTCCGCCATGGGGAACTTGTCCACCGTCATCTCGATCAGCAGCAAAACAACCAGCACGCCCAAAACCCAGGGATTTTCCAGGGCGTCCCACGGTGCGGACAAGCTGATCAGGTCGGTGTAACGCGCGAGCAGACCCACCACAAGCAGGGGCAGGTACGCGTTCAAACCGGCCGCCGCCGACAGGCCGAATGCGGTGAAAATCTCAAACATAATTCATCCATCCCGGGGCGCGTGGGAATACGGTCATCATTTTATCAATACGTGAAAGCCGGGGATCAGGTTCCACAAATTGACAGGGTCACCGGACAACCCTAGAATGCTCTGACTCATGTCCGACTATCGTAGCCATCTCAGCGTCACCATTTGGGCCGCACTGGTGACATTGGCGCTGGCGACTGTGATCAGTCTGCCGCAGCGCGTTTACACAGCCAACATCCTGGGCTCACCGGTGTCGCTGGTGGTTTCGCAGAACTTGCTTGTGGGATTGGTGGCGCTGGTCATCGTCTGCGCAGGGTTGGAAGCGGCGATTCGCACGCATCCGAATCGCGCCATGCTGCGTCACACTTATCGTTATTGGGCGCTGCCGGGAGCCATCGTCCTCACCGTTGCCGCCGTCTTGCCGGTAGCCCCCACCCAAACTGCCTGGTTGGCGTTGCTTTTTGTATGCGGATTCGCTCTGGCGGCTACGACGATTGCCGAATATCACACCGTGGATCGGGAGGACCGCCATTATCGCGAGTCGCGGATTGTGCTCAATGTCGTGGCCTATGTGCTGGCGGCCCTGGCTTTTGTCGTCATCTACAGCGCCCGTAATCGCTCCCTCATCTCGGCCACACTGATCGGGGTGATTGCAGGGTTGCTGGCGTTGGATTTGTTACGGGACAGCAGTCCTCGATTACGCATGGCGCTTTTGTATAGCGCTGTCGTGGCATTGATCATGGCCCAGACCACCTGGGTGATCAACTACTGGCCTTACACTTCCATCCGCATGGGCCTGGCATTGATGACGCTCTTCTACTTGATGGTGGGGCTGGCGCATCAGGAACTGCAAGGGCGGCTGACCATGCGGCGGGCGTTAGAGTATATTGTGCTGGCAGTGATCGCGACCGTATTGCTTTTGCGGTTTCCGATCTGACTTCCCGGCCGGGAAATCAATGCGCGCTTCGTGCAGTAGTTACGCCAATCATGACCTGGTTACGGGTCCTTTTCTTAAACTTTACGCGCGCCCGTGTCTTCGTGGGCACTTCTGCGTCATCACCTTCAGCCAGGATGCGTCTGCGGTCTGGTGGGAAGGGGGAACTCACCTTGCCAACGCCATCCTGGCAAGGATTCTCTTCTTGACAAGGGCGTCAGAAGCCAAAAAGCCACCGTCTTTGTCACGATGACAGGCTTATACTCTTGCAGTTTTTGACTGTTGGTGTTGGGGGACACCAACCTGAGAAAGCAATAAAAGTAAAAGCCATGCAAGTAGAGGCGTGAAATAGCGCCTCTACTTTTTTATGGCGCCAGCGCAGACTTGATCTCGCGCAAATGTCGTTTTTCGTGGATGGATATCACCCGAAAAACCCCCTCGATCGTGGTATCGAAACCGCCGGGATGATACCCGCTCTTCTCCCAGTCCGATTCATCTATTGTATCGAGCAATTCCAGCGTCGCAGAGCGATTGGCCCGGTACTCCTCCAGTATCTCGGTCACAGAGCGATCCTGACGGGCGTTGACTTCGGCATTGTTGAAGGTGTCGAGATCGAAGTCTTCCGCCTTGGTATCTTTGCCTTGCAGCAGTCGCTGAACCACCTGGCAATGTCCCAGTTCCGCCGAAGCGAGATGCGCCAGCATCTCTCGCACAGACCAACCCTCATTGGCGAGCAGCGAACTCTGTTCGGCGTCCAGTCCGGAAACCGTCGCCAGCACATCTTCCTGACTTTGCAACAGGCGCTGCCGCAACGCGTCGCGTTTGCTCATCATTCACCCTCCATTTGTAACGCCAATTTCCAGTCGGCCGTAACCTTGACTGGTAATCCCATAGCCCGGCGCATTTCGTTGCCGTGGTCGATCTCGTGATTGGCGATGGTATAGAACAGCCCGGCGACCGTGGTGCGGAATCCGGCCGGATGCACGCCGACCACATCGAGATCGCTTTCTCGGAGGCTGTCAAGCAGCGCCCATGCCTGGCTGCGGCTGTCGGCCAGTGCAGCCAGCAGATCGGCCACCCCGGCCTCTGCCCGTTTCTCGACCTGCCGCTGATTCCAATAATCCAGGCTGAACCCTGGCGGCAATTCTGTACCGGCCAGAAATCGTTGCACAGTCGCCAGCAGCCCGGCTTCGGCGGCAGAAACATGCGCCAGGATGTCGCGCACGCGCCAGTTGGGGTTCTCGGTGCTGGCCACGGCCGTCCCGTCATCGATCTGCGAGGCGACATCCACCAACAGCACCCGTGCCGCTTCCATCTTCTGGCGAATGTGGGTTTTGCGGTCGTTCATGATTTCCTCTGTGCCCTCCGTGTCCGGTTTGTTTTCGTTCCGTCATTCCGGGGCGAATGGGTTGATATCCGTGTCTATGGCAATATCTCATAACCGCCATCGATGACCAGCGTCTGGCCGACAATATTGCGGGCGGCGTCGGTGCAGAGATAGCCGACCAGTTGGGCCACCTCCTCGGCGGTGACCAGCCCGCCGGTGGGGGTGCGCGCAGCGGCGGCCTCGACCATTTCCTCCCAGTCGGGGAAATGCGTGACCGCATCCGTACGCACCACGCCCGGCGAAACAGCATTGCAAATAATCCCCATCGGCGCAAGTTCCACGGCGAAGTAGCGGATCAGCGTTTCGATAGCCGATTTACTGATGCCAACGATGCCGTAATTGGGGATCGTCCGCCGTGATCCCGCCGAGGTCACGCCAATCACCCGGCCCCAGTGATTGGTCATCATCAAAGGCGCGGCCGCCTTCACGCCGTGGAACAAGGAGCGGGCGTTGATGTCTACCGTCCAGTCCCACTCGCGGTCGTCTTGTTCCAACAGGGGTCGTGGCACGCCCGACGCTGCATTCGCCACGAAAATATCCACCCCGCCAAAAGCCTCGGCTGCGGTAGCGATCAGGCGTTCGATCTGTTCGCGCTTGCCGACATGCGCTTTCACCACAATCGCTTTTCCTCCGGCTTCCGTAATCGCCCTGGCGGTTTCCTCAGCCGGAGCCCGGTTGCGGAAGTAATTGACCGCCACATTCGCCCCCATTGCCGCCAATTCCACGGCGATGGCGCTGCCAATCCCGCGCCCCGACCCGGTGATGACGGCGGTGCGGTCCGCCAGGGGCTTTGCAGGCGTCATCAATCGCCCGCCAATGCCCGCAGGAAAAAGAAGAGATTCGCCGGGCGCTCGGCCAGCCGCCGCATGAAATAGGGATACCAGGATTGCCCATAGGGCACGTAAATGCGCAGACGATAGCCTTCTTCGGCCAGGCGCAATTGTTCGTCACGGCGAATGCCATAGAGGAACTGGATCTCCCACGTGCTCGGATCGATGGCTTTTCCCACCGAGAACTCGCACATCGGGTTGTAGACCAGATCATCATGCGAGCCCACGGCCAGCCGGCCTTTGCCTTCCTTTTCCGCCGCCAACAACGTCTGGCAGAGATCGATCATCTCCTGTTGAATTTTGCCGCGTTCCTGCCATGCGATCTCCGGCGGCTCATCGTACGCGCCTTTGACCAGCCTCAGGTCGGCGATGCCTTCGTCGATCAATGCCTGCATATCCGCCCTGGTGCGAAACAGGTATGCCTGCAACACCATGCCCACGTTGTCGAACTCGGCGCGGAGTCTGCGGTAGATGTCCAGCGTGATATCGACCAGGTCGGATTCTTCGATGTCGATGCGCACAAAGCGATTCTGCCGCTGCGCTTCCGCCACGATCTGTCTCACATTCTCGAAACAGAATTCGGGGTCGATGTGCAGGCCGATGGCCGAAAGCTTCAACGAAACGCCGCTGCGCAAATCCTCCGCCCGGATATCCTTTAACAACGCCAGGTATTCGTTGACATTGGCGGTTGCGGCTTCGCGCTCGGTGCAGTGCTCACCCAGATAATCCACCGTCGCCAGCAGCCCAATGGCGTTGAGCTGGCGGATGGCTTCCAGAGCTTCTGGCCGGGTTTCGCCGGCCACAAAGCGGCGGGCGACGCGCTTGGCCGGGCCGAATCCGGTGACAAAATTTCGGGCTTTGCTGCTGCGTGATAACGCCAGCAAGCTGTTTCGCAACATCGCATATCTCCAAAGAAATGGCTGGCAGACGGCGACTCAGGATATCCGGCAGTATAGCAGACCCTTCGATCGATTTGGAATTGCCGGAGTAACTATTCGAGATTGTCCAGCTTGCTTGATCAGGCGACGAACTTTGACGAAAGGGGATGTTGGGACGAATGGTTTTCGTCAATCAAGGGGGCGGATGCCGGTCGCCTGGGTTTTGTACCAGCGTCCTCGCCAGAAAAATCGCCGCAACAAGGCTGTGCGAACAAGCGCGTAAGGGTGTAGGGCTATTAAGCTGAGCGGCGTCAGGATTCGATGGATTAGGGGTTGATTGCGCAACCGCATTTGCGGGCGATCCAGACCTGTCGCCGCAGCCTCGTTCAGTAGGATGAGGGCCGCCGCCAGTGGCAGTAAAGCGGTTAGGGCAGTCAGGGCAGTCAGGAGATCGCCCTGTATCCATAGCGCAACGGCGAGGAACGGCAGAAGCAGGGGATAGATAAACAGCCAGGAAACAAGCCAGAGACGCCGATCATGCAGGCGCAAGACAAGCAGTTGGCGAATCATAAAATCGAAGGTCTCAGGCCAGCCGCCATGAATCGGGTTGGCCAGAAAACAACCCGACGCAAATGCGATTCGTCCGCCCTGCGCTCGTATCGCTGACGACAGGGTGTGATCGTCGGAATAGGCGTTGCGCCAGATCGAATCCAAATCCAGTTTTCGCAGAATATCGGCTCGCAGCGCCATCGCCCCGCCCCAGGCGCTGCCCCATTGCGGCTGAACAACTCCGGGCAGGCTGCACTGCATCCAAAGGCTGACCGCCCATTGCGCCAACGAATCCTCCGTCGGCGTTAAAACCCGCGCACCCGTGACGAGATGGATTTCTCCATTTTGCAGCGGCGCTAATAAACGTGCGAAGAACTGAGGCGAGGGCAGGGTGTCGGAATCGACAAAGGCGATAAAGCCTGCGTCAGCCGCCAATGCCGCTCGCATGCCGCCAATCATATTTCCGATTTTGCCATCGAGGCCAGGCGGGGGTGAGAAAATGACGCATTCGCCCCGGCTGGTGTGCTGCTGAAGCCAGGCATGAATCAGCGGCAGGGCTGAATCTTCGGCGCTGGCGATTGTGAAGAAAACGCGGTAGCGCGGAAGGTCCAGCGCTGTCAGGGCATCGAGCAGAGTGGGCAGGGTTGGCTCAACGCCTTTGCAGGGAATAACAATAGCGACAAGTTCATCTGAAAGCGATATGGGTTCAGCGGGACGACGTAACTGCGCGACCGTCTTGAGAGCGATCCCCAATGCGGTCAGGCTGATCAGCCAGATTAGCAGCGCCGCCCATACAGGCATTAGTGAGAATAAATATCCCCAGGGCTGGCGAGCGCCGGCCCCCGCTGCCCTCCGGCGCTGGCGCGCAGAGGACGCATCCGCCAGGCGTCGCGGATGCCGTGGATGAGAACGAAGCTGCAACCGAGGCTAAAGAGGATTGGCAACGGCGCCAACCCCCATGCGCCTGTCCATGAGATCACCAGCAGCGTCAGGATGGCATAGGTCAGGGCCAGCATCTCCGGGTAAAACTGCCGCCAGTTCGTGTCTTTGGGCAAGGCCGAATGGGCGGGACCCGCGCCCTGTTTGGGCGTGCGCTCGAAGGCTCCGCCGCCATGCCTGAACCCATCCCAAACGGATTGCCCGATCGCCGGGGACATGCCCAAAGAGAGCATCGCCAGAAATGGCAAAGCCCACAATCTACGCAATCCCTGCCAATGATCAAGATGATTCTGGGCTGCGGCATAAAGCAAGAAAGGTGCAATCGAAACCAGTAGTGAAATCGAGCCAATGAAGGGCAGGGGCAGCGTTCGGTCGGGGGTCAGCGCCATCGGCAGGGTGAGCGCCAGAAGCATGAGCAGCGGCAGATGCGTGGCGTATCCGGCGAGATGGCCGAAGGCATAGACCTTCTTCCACAATGGCCGGTCGCTGCGCCGTAATTCGGGCGCGAGTTTGCGCAACGTTTGGGCTGAACCTTTGGCCCAACGCCGTTGCTGGCGTCTGAAGCTGGAGATCAGGGGCGGCAATTCCGCTGGGGCGGCGACCTGGTTGAGATACGCGCCGCGCCAGCCCCGCAATTGGGCGCGGTACGAGAGGTCAAGGTCTTCGGTAACGGTGTCCGCCGTCCATCCTCCGGCTTCGACGATGGCGCGCCGCCGCCACAACCCGCCGCTGCCGTTGAAATTTTGCAGCAACCCGGCAGCCGAACGCGCCTGTTGCTCCACGACAAAATGACCATCGAGAGCCAGGCTTTGCGCCGCGGTCAGGATGTTTTGATGACGGTTCAGATGCGCCCAACGCGTCTGCACAAAGGCCAGGTTTTCATTCGCGATAAGTGCGGGCAGGGACTCTCGCAACCAGGAAGGCGGCGGCACGAAATCTGCGTCAAAGACAGCGATGAATTCGCCGCTGGCGGCGGGAAGAGCTGCGGCCAACGCCCCAGCTTTGTAGCCCGTGCGGTCGTGCCGGTGATGATAGCTGATGTTGAGACCGCGCTGCCGTCGTAATCCGACCGCCTGGCGGGCGAGAACCGACGCCGTCTGATCGGTGGAATCATCCAGCACCTGGATTTGCAGCCTGTCTGCCGGGTAATCGAAATCGGCCACCGCCTGCAAGAGCCGTACGGCGACCCTGGGTTCGTTGTAGATTGGCAACTGCACGGTGACGGCAGGCCAATCCTCTATCGGCGCATCCGGCATGGGCCAGTCATGACGGCGGCGATGGACGAAAAAAACAATGAGTGTAGAAAACACGAAGAGGCCGTAAAGGGTGAGCAATACGCCAAAGAACTGGTATGCATACGGCACAAGCGATTGGAGCAGTGAAATCATAGAGGTGTGATCCAGTGATGCACGCGCAAAGTTACGACATTCCCACAGTCCGACGCAAATCAAGCCGAGAGAAGTCGCGCTTTATCAGGCTTCGATTGGGATAATCACCGGTTTGGGCGAGCCAGATAATGGAGGAGATCGACGACCAGCGCGGCGTAGGCCGGGACCGCCCGGTTGACGTCATCCAACAGAATGCGTTCGTCGCTGGTATGGGCACGGCGCGACTCGCCCGGCCCGAAGCCAATGGTGGGGATGCCGACCATGCCCATCGTATATACGCCATCGGTCGAGAAAGGCCAGGTGCGCAAGGGCGGTCGGCGGCCCAGGCTGCGTTCCAGAGAATCGCAAGCGCGACGCAGCAGGGGATGATCTTCGGCCAGCAGCCAGGCGGGATAGATTTCGGGGCCAGAAGTTTCGTAGCCGCTGTAGCTGACGCTGCGATAATTGCTCACATCCACGGTCCCGCGCACGCCCTCGCGTTGCAGAGTCGTTTCCACTTCGGCCAAAGCCCGGTTCGGGGTTTCACCCAGGGTGAGGCGACGGTCGATGACCATGTCGCAACGATCGGGGATTACGTTGCGGCTGCCCGCCACCGTCGTTAATTGGGTGACGGCCAGCGTCCCTCGCCCTAACACGGCGTCGTTCATCAAATTCGCTCCTAACAGATCCAGGCCAAAAATCAGGCGGGCGGCGTTGGAAAGAGCATTCTCCCCGGCATCCGGCTCGGACGCATGACAGGATCTCCCCAGTACCTCGACTTTGATTTCCATGCGCCCGCGCTGACCCCGCGCGACCTGCATGTTCGTGGGTTCGCCCAGGACGACCCAATCGGGTCGCACGCCTTCCTCCTCCACCAAAACGCGCATGGCCATGCCCTCGGTCGGCTCTTCCTGCACCACCGCGGCGACGATCACTTCGCCGGGCAGTTCGACGCCACGCGCCGCCAGCAGGCCCACGCCATGGATCATCGCCGCCAGGGGGCCTTTCATATCCACGCTGCCGCGACCGTAGAGATAGCCGTCGATGATCTCGCCGCCAAAAGGATCGCGCGTCCACGCTCCCGGATCGCCGACGCCAACCGTGTCCATATGGCCGTTGAGAAGCAGGATGGGGCCGCCCGGCTTGCCGTACCGGCCAATGATATTGCCGATGCGATCCACGCGCACGTCGGGATAATTCAGACGATGCATTTCGGCCGTCACGAGTCGAGCGACGGCCGCTTCCTGACCCGATAAGCTGGGGGTCTGCACCAACCTCTGTAGAAAGCCAATACAGGCGCTTGCATCGTTGTTGGCGTCCTTGCGGACGGGATCGCTATTGCGGTAGGTGAGGGAAGAGAAGACCATATGCGTGTTCTCGGTTGAAGTTAATAGGCCCCATTACCGAAGAGGACTTTGGGGAGCGTACGCAACAAAATGCTCATATCCAGCACGGGAGACCAGTTTTCGACATAGTAAATATCGAGCAGCATCATTTCGTCAAAGCCCAGGTCCGACCGTCCAGATACCTGCCACAAGCCGGTGAGTCCGGGCATTGCTTCCAGGCGCTTCCGATGCCAGGGCTCGTACGCGGCGACTTCCGCCGGCAGCCCTGGACGAGGGCCAACCAGGCTCATTTCGCCACGCAGAACGTTAATCGTTTGCGGCAATTCGTCCAGGCTGAACCGCCGTAAATGACGCCCCACCCGCGTGGTGCGCGGATCATTTCGCATCTTGAAAAGCGGGCCGTCAGCCTCGTTGAACGCCGTCAATTGCTCGCGCATCGCCTCGGCTTCGACGACCATGGTGCGGAATTTGTAAGCGTGGAAGGGCTTGCCGTTGCGGCCAATGCGTTCTTGCACGAACAGGGCGGGGCCAGATGAATCCAGTTTGATCAGAATGGCAATGATGATCATCAATGGCGCCATCAGCACCAGGCCGAATCCGGTCAGTAAAATATCCATCGTCCGCTTGACAGCCGAACGCGGGCCGGTGAAAGAACCCTGCCGCATTCCTAGCATCGGAATGCCTTCGATCACCTCGACGTGTACGCGGTCCAAACTCATTTGCAGGACATCGGGCACGACGCGGGTGCGGACGCCCAACCGTTCGCATTGATCCAGAACGCTCATGATGCGCCGGTGGTATTGCCAGGGCAATGTGATGATCACTTCGTCGACACGCCTCTCGCTGATGATCTCTGGCAGATTATCGATGGGGCCAAGCGCCGGGAAGGGGCCAATATCTCTACTGCCTCGCTCAGGATTATCATCGAGAAACCCGACGACTTCATAGCCCAAAGCGCGATTCGCCAGCAATACGCGCATAATGCGGCGACTGACCTCGCCCGCGCCGACGAGTACGACACGGCGAATGCCAGCGCCGCGACTTCGCAACCAGGCCACGAATTGGCGATTCAATGCCCGACCGGTGGCGGTGAATACCAGGATGAGTATCCCGGCGATACCATAAACAAGGCGTGAATGATAGGCCGGCTGGAACATAAAGTTCCCTACCATCAACACGATGGTGACCGTGGTCACGCCATTGAACAGCCGATAGAATTCATCCAGATAGCCCGTCCCCCGGCGCAAGCGGTAAAGCCCCTCCATGTAAAACGCCAGGATGATCAGGAACGCCGCCAACACCGCGATCCAGAGATAAAAATCGAACTCGGTATAGGATGCCGGATCGACGCTGCGATACCATTCCAGTTCGTATCGCACATACCAGGCCAGATAGAACGCGGCGATGACCAGTACGCCATCGAACGCCACCAAAAGCCCCTTGTGCACGCGCAGGAATTTCTCAGCCATATCACCACCCGCCGACGCGCTGGTAGATTTCCGCCGTCTGGGCAGCCGTCCGGGACCAGTGGAATTGTCTGGATTGCTCCAGCCCGGCCGTAATCATCGATTGTCTGCGTGCGTCGTCGCTCAGGATGTCGCGCATGGCGACGGCCATTTCTTCGACCTCATATGGCGAAACAATCAGCGCCGCATCGCCAGCCACCTCAGGCAAACTGCTCTCAGTGCTGGTGATCACAGGCGTGCCGCATGCCATCGCCTCCGCCACAGGCAGCCCAAATCCCTCGTACAGAGAGGGATAGACAAACAGTTGGGCGGCGTTGTAAAGCCAGGGGAGTTGCTCCGGCGCCACATAGCCCAGGAACCGCACACTCTCTTCGAGTCGCAGTTCGCTCTGAAGTTTGTAGACTTCTTCGTAGCGCCAGCCTTTGCCGCCGCCGATTAGAAGCGGCAGGGGATGTGAACTCATTTGACGATATAACGCATAGGCTCGAAGGAGAGAGGGGTAATTCTTACGCGGTTCCAACGTTCCGACGCTGAGAATAAAACGCTGCGGCCAGCCTGCCTGTTCCCGATACGTTTCAATCTCCACAGCGGGTCGGGTCGAAAAATCATCATCAACGCCGTTGTAGACTACGTCGATCCTGTTGCGAGGCACGCCCAGAAGTTCGTGCACTTCCCCGGCGGTCGCTTCAGAAACAGCGATGACGCGTTGGGCGCGGCGGCTACTCAGCGCGGTAATGCGAGACAGATAGAGTCGGTTGCTGGCGTTAAAAGCCTGGGGATAGCGTAAGAAGCTGAGATCATGGATGGTGACAACGCCCGGTCGAGCGCTGGTCAGGGGGAGGGCATACGCCAGGCCGTGCCAGAGATCGATTTGCCTGCTTCTTGCCAGAAAAGGCAGCGCCGTCTGTTCCCAAATAATGCGGCCCAGGCGGCTTCGGGTTAAATGGGCGGAACGCACGAGCGACAAACCTGGGGGGGGCGGGTAAGCATCATCGCTCACGAATGCGGTAAACGAGATGCGCCGCTCGCGTTCTACCAGATGTTGGAGAAGCTGACGGCTGTAAATGTGGATGCCGGCGCCACGGTAGGTTGCAGCGGTGGAGAGAAGCGTGGCTATGATGCCAACACGGGGTTGAAGATGGTTGGCTGAGTTGGCAGACACCAGAATATTATATGCGGAGGACGGTGTGGAAGCTAATCGTGTCTCAAAAAAGGAACCTCCCGGCGGGGGAGGTTCGACATTTTTTCGACGCTTCGAGGAGGGCCGTAGTTGTGCGCTAGCTGGGCACTATGGTGACTTTGCGGTTCTCGCCCTCACCTATGCTCTGTGTAAAGACATCGGGACGATCACGCAGGGCGATGTGAACCAATCGGCGTTCACGCGCGGGCATGGCTTCGAGCACAATCGTGCGCTGCTCGCGCACGGCTTTGTCGGCCATCGATGTCGCCAGACGTTCCAGACTGAGTTCGCGACGCTGTTTGTAATGCTCGACATCGACCTCCACGATGGGCCAGCGGCGCGCATGGCGGTGGGTGACCATCCTGACCAGGTATTGAATAGCGTCCAGGGTTTCCCCCCGCCGTCCGATCAGAATACCCAGATCATCTCCGGCGATGTTTAGATAATAGCTGTCTCGATCATCCTCTTCGTCGGGCGGCAGCACCGATGCCTCGACACGGGTATTCAATCCCATGAGATCGAGCATATTCTGCAGAAAAACCGCCGCCTCTCTCAACGCTTCGGGTTGCTCACCCTCACCTGTGGGCATCGATTCAACCGGGCCGTCAATGGCGGGTTCGACATCCTCCTCTTCAGCCGCTGCGACTGGTTCTTCGTCAAGCGAAGCTTGAGGCTGCGATGCCGGTTGGGTCTTTTCCGCCGGCGGGGTGATTTGAGGTTCCGTCTGAGCGATTTTTTCCGCGCCTTTCGGTTGCACCCGCACCAATGCAGGTTTGGAGCCTAATCCGAAAACGCCGGTATGCCCTTCTTCCAGGACGGTGATTTCGGCATCACTCTCACTCAGGTTCAATTCTTGCAGACCGGTTTCGATTGCTTCATTCACAGTGCGGCCAGAATACTCAGGCATAAAGCCTCCAATGGATGCAAGACTGGCGTCGTCTTTTCACGCCAGTGTGTCTTGAATATAGACAGAACGGAGTGCGTTACAACGATCAGCGGCGCTTGCGGCGTTTGCGGCGCGCCTGAGACGAACTGGATTCCCCGCTGGCCTCAATCGCCTGCGACGCCGTATTCCCATTCTTCGAAACGACTGTGGAATCGATGGTGGCGTCGGCTCCGCCAGCGCTGGAAGCCGCCAGCGCCGGGGTCAGGCTTGCCGCCGATTCCCACTGATCCTTTTGGCGATTCACATAGTACTGCTGCGCCATGGCCAGCACGTTGCCGACAACCCAGTACAGACTCAGTCCCGCTGGCACTTGCAACGCGAAGAATACAAACATGCCGGTCATCAAAATGGACATTTGACCCATCATCCCCGCCGCCGGATTATCATTGCTTCCCATGGTCGGCTGCGAGCTTTGGCTCATCCTCGTCATGAAAAACTGAGTCACGGCCAGAATGGCAGGCAGGACAAGGTAGGGCCAGACTTCGGGCGAGGCTAACTTTTGCAGCGAAAAATCGCTGGTTAGCCACGATAAGCCTGACCGGTATTCGGGATATGCCAGGCTGGGAATGAAATAGAATGGCGAATTATCTTTGAAGTTGCTGGTTACAACCAGCCCCAGAATCGCATAGTAGAAGGCGAAAAGGATGGGCATCTGCAAGAGCGTGGGCAAACAGCCCGCCATCTGCGCCTGCGTGATCCCGTGCTGCTGGTAGAGCTTCATCTGCTCTTCCTGCATCTTCTTCTTGTCTTTACCGTATTTCTTCTTCAGGGCGTCGATCTCTGGCTGTAATTGTTTTGTCTTGACCGAGGCTTCCCGCATCGAACGCATCTGCCGCAGGCCCAAGGGCAACAGCAACAAGCGGATAATCAGCGTGACAACGATGATCGCCCAGCCCCAGGCCAATGCGCCGATATAGGGTTCGAGCAAGCTTTCGAAAAAGACGATGGCCTGACGTAGCGGTCCAGCGATAATCTCAAAGATGCCGGGATTGTAGACTTCCTCGCCTGTCGCGGGATCAACTGTAACGCCGCCGCAACTGCTCAGCAATACGGCAGCCAGAAGCAGCAAGCCCAGAATGACGAGTCTCTTACGGGTAAATTTCACTTAGGAACTCCGTCGCCGGAATAACCGGCGGGATTGGGATGACAAAAGCAGCGGGTTTTGTACGAGGGCGGGAAGAAGATGCCGGATTTTGGGCATTAGATATTGCTATGAGCGTCTGCCCCAATACCTAATATCCAACATACGCATCAATCCGGCACAGGGTCATAGCCGCCCTTGGCAAAAGGATGGCAACGAGCGATCCGTTTGGCGCCCAGCCACCCCCCGCGCAAAACGCCATGCTTTTCTATCGCCTCGTACGTGTAGTGTGAACAGGTAGGCTGATAGATACAGGCGCTTCCCAGTCCGGGCGAAATGAAACGCTGGTAAAAACGAATCAAGGCAAGGACGAATGCTTTAAACATTGAGCGGGAGGGATGAAGATGCCGAACTCACAGCGGGTCTCAATAGTCCTGCCTGGTGCAATACACGCCGACAGTCGGCGTCAACCTGCGAAAAGCTTGCTCCTACAATGTGCGAACGCGCCAGGAAGATCATGTCCCAGCCGGAAGCAATATCCTGAAACTGCAATCGCACTGATTCACGCATCAGTCGTCGCGCCCGGTTTCGTTGCACGGCCTTGCCGACACGACGGCTGGCCGAAAAGCCGAAACGACTCTGGTCAAGCCCATTCTTCAAATAGATCAGGATGACCAGGCGTCCTTTGCGGCTTTCGCCCTGGCGGCGGACATATTGAAACCGTTCACTGTCTCGCAGACGATAACGGCGACGCACCGAGCTTTTGGGGGGGCAGGGTTAGACGGTCAGCCGCTTGCGGCCGCGCAAACGCCGCCGCTTGAGGACGATACGTCCATTGCGAGAGCTCATGCGGGCGCGGAAGCCGTGGGTGCGTGCGCGCTTGCGCACTTTGGGTTGCCAGGTTCGTTTCGTCATGGTTCTAGTCCTTCGATATCGATGTGCAGGTCACAACGCCCGAAAACGTCATGCGCCTGTTGGTTGGCATAAAAGTAGGGGGGCTAATAGGCCTCCCCCCGACGTAACATGTGATTATACTGTCTGGAATGCCGCGCGTCAAAATAGATGCCGCCCTAACCTGGCGGCCGCCAAAACAAGGGATTACACTCATCAGCCGTGGATATTTACTATTCCGATCAATTCGTCCTGCCCCTGCCGTCGCAACACCGGTTTCCTATCCAGAAATATGCGCTTTTGCGACAGCGCGTGGCCGCGTCCGATTTGATCCCGCCGCACCGGCTTTGTTTGCCCGCCGCAGCCGATGACCTTGCCTTGCTGCGGGTGCACACGTCGGATTACGTGAATCGTGTCGTGACCGGGGCATTGAGCGCTCAAGAAGTCCGCCGTATTGGTTTCCCCTGGTCGCTGCAACTGGTCGAGCGCTCGCGGCGTTCGGTGGGCGGCACGCTGGCCGCATGCCGGTCGGCGCTGGCCGATGGCGTGAGCGTGAACCTGGCCGGAGGCACGCATCACGCCTTTTCCGATCACGGTCAGGGCTTCTGTGTGTTCAATGACGTGGCGGTGGCTGCACGTGCCATGCAGGCGGAAGGCCGGGCGAAACGAGTACTCATCATCGATTGCGATGTGCATCAGGGCAACGGTACGGCCGCCATTTTCGCCGCCGACCCCGCCGTCTTCACTTTTTCGATCCACGGCGCCAAGAATTTCCCATTTCACAAAGAGCCTGGCGATCTGGATGTCGCCCTGCCCGATCACACGGAAGATGAGGCGTATTTGCGGATATTGGATGAGAGCCTGGATTCAGTCTTCGCACAATTTGAGGCGGATCTGGTGATCTATCTGGCCGGGGCCGACCCTTTCGCCGGTGATGCGCTCGGCCGTCTGAATCTGAGCAAAGCGGGTCTGGCCCAACGTGACCGCATGGTGTTCGAGCGATGCCGGCAGGCGGGATTGCCGGTGGCCGTGACGATGTCGGGCGGGTATGCCAGGCTGGTTGAGGATACCGTCGATATCCATTTCCAGACGGTGAGGCTGGCGGCCGAGCTATTGGCGTAGGTAAAAAAGGCGACAGCCGTCAGGGGGACTGACGGCTGTCGCTGGTTGGAATTTGCTCGATCGTGGCGAGCGATGTCAGTTGGTGCGGATGATGGGCAGGAAGTAGTAGTTCTGTGCGATCCCATCAACGTCGACATCGGGCGTGACTGTGCGGCGCACCCGCTTTCGAGTCGGCGTGGCCGTAGGGCTGGGCTTTCTGGTTGGGGTACGGGTGACGGTCGGTGTAGCGGCGACTTTCGTTCGAGTCGGCGTGGCCGTGGGCGATACGCGTGTGGGCGTAGGGCTGGGCTTCCTGGTGGGGGTACGAGTGACGGTCGCCGTGGCGGCGGCTTTCGTTCGAGTCGGTGTGGCCGTGGGCGATACGCGGGTAGGCGTAGGACTCGGTTGTCTGGTGGGGGTGGCGGTCGCCGTGGCCGTTGGGGTGAGGCTGGGCTGCGTAGTGGGAGTTTGGGTGGCGATCGCCGTAGCCGTCGGGCTTGGTTGCGGGTTCGGATTCGCCATGCCGTGCGGGCCAGGGCCGTCGGGGATGTTGTCGCCATGACAGGCGCGGCAGTCTGTCAACGTGCCGGCCCACCCCTGCAACCGGATCACTTGGATGTTGTCGCGCGGCTGCGTGCTGGGCAGGATGGCATGCGTGCTGCCGTGGCAGGCTTCGCAATAGAGGCCGCCATGCCCGACCGATTGGCGGAACAGTTTTCCAGGGTTCTCGGCATATTGGGGGTCGTGACAATCGCCGCAACGGGGCAGATCGACCCAGGGCTGGCGGGCTGGGTTGGCTACATCTTGCAGTGATCCATGGCAGGATTCGCAGGTCAGTCCGGCTTCGGCCATGACGCCGCGCAAACAGGCGGTTTCAGGACCGGGATGGCACTGGTAACAGGTGGGAGCCGCGTCTGCGCTCGCATTCATTCCCGCAGCCTCGACATCAGCCGCGCCATCGTCATCACCATCGTCGCCCTCATCCGCGTGCTTGCTGTGGATTGCCCGCGAGAGGTTGGGCAATTCAGGGTTGCCGGACATGCCCAGGGCATTCGAGCCATGGCAATTGGCGCAGAGCACTGGCCGCTGTCCCATCAGATTCGTGCCTTCCTCTTTGTCGTGCAAGGCCAGGATATTCGTCTCCACATTGCCGGTGGCGATGTCTTCCATCTTGCCATCGCCATGACAATCGTCGCAGTTCATTTCGGTCGAAACCGGGGCGACGAAGGTGGTCGAGGCCAGTACCTCGCCGGTCGCAGCATCGCGAGCGACGAGATCGGCAAGCTGGTAAGGCTGCGGAATGTGCGGCTTGCCGTCCTCATAGGGCGTCAGCGGCACGCCTTCCACCACAAAGTGATCGCCCGCCGCGTGCAGATTCCCGCTCAAGCCGACGCCGGTGAGCCCCACATTGGGCGGCAGATCGACGCCGAAGAGTTGCTTGGCGTAGGTCCAGAAATTGACCTTGTCGGCGCTGGTGGTGTTGTTCTGAAAGCTGTACTCGATCACGACCCCATCGGTGACGATTTCGGGTTGCGACCCTTTGCGAATGACCTGCGCCCAGAGTGTGTTGAAGGGCGGCAGCACCACGGCATTGGCGAATGATTCGTTCATGCAGTGCATGCCCAGATCATTCCAGCCGATGATCTCGTATTCACCGCCAGAATTGCCCGGTGCAGTTGTCGTGGCTGTAGCCGTGGGCGTCGGGCTGTTCGGGGTCGGAGCCGAGGATGTCGGCGTGGCCGTGGCTTGCGCGCCGGGCTGGCTGGCGGCGTTGCCGGGGAAGGTAAGGGCGTTGATCTCGGTCAGATTGTCGAAGCCGTCGCCGTCAGAATCGAGCGCGGCGATGGCCGGGAAGCTGTGTCCGTGATTGCGATAGTCAGCGCCGTAGGGATTGAGCGTCGGGATCGAATCAGTGTGGCACACGCTGCAACTGTCCAACTGTGTTCCGGCAATTGCGGGATAGGCATTGCGGAAGGCCGTGAGGTAGTTGCTCTTGGCCGCCACCGGCGTTTCCCGGCTGCCCCATACCAGCAGGCCGGAAATGACCAGCAGCAGGGGCGCCAGGAAAAGCCAGGGTCGGATCTTACGTCTTGGACTTGTCTTTTTCTGCATAGAACCTCCTCGTTTTGGGGGTTCATCCCGATGGCGAACAACATTTCGGCCTGGGGATGAACCGGATATTCGTGTGGGGATCGGCGGCCTTTCATCAATAAGTGGTCAGTCTAGCAGCGGAAACCGGGTTGTTGGTTAAGTGGACGTTAAGCGCATGTTAAGCAAATACTCATCCTGGCAGCCTTACCGACCTCATCCGCCCGACCTGTCATTTAAACTACGCTTAACATAACCATGACCGAGATTTAACCAGCGACGTCTGGTTTTCAGGCAGAATTCATACAAACGCCGCCGCTTGCACCTCGCAGCCCAGCCGGCTCACCACCCAAACATCATCCGCCATTGGAGGATTCTCAATCATGACACAACGCACCGCCCTTTTCGCATCCGCCGCCCTCACAGCTTTTGTGATCATTGCTGTCGCAGCAGTTCTTCTGGCCTATCCCAGCCTGGACACAGCCCTGGCAAGTGATTCCGATAACGTCGCCGCAGCCGAGATGGCTGCTCAGACTGAGACGTTGGTATTGCCGTCGCCCACCCCGGCGGAAACGCAGTTGTTGGAAACGCTACAGGCCCGCGACGCCGCCTATCGCAGTCAGATCGAACAGGCGAACGGCCAGCTTCAACAAGCGTACGATGAAATCAGCCAGCTCAAGACGCAGAATCAGGAGTTGCTGCAACGCGACCAGGCCTATCGAATGCAACTTGAATCCGTAGGACAATTCCTGCAGGCATTGCAGGTGCAATCGATGCAGGCGCAAAGCCAACCTTCGTCCGCTGATCAGGCTTTCTGGCAGGGTGACGACGATCATCAAGAAAACGACCATGAAGAAGCCGAACACTCAGAATCGCACGACGATGACTGAACCCAGAAAACCCGCGAGTAAGCGGCGCAAGCCGTCCAAACCCGTAGCGGGCCGGGCCTTGATCGTGGCCTGCGCCCTGACGGGAACGCTGGGCGGATGGGGCGCAATCGCCCTTAGCGAAATCTCAGCGCAGCAGCCCAATCCCACGAATGTGGCCGTCGCACAACCCGCGACGACTTCAATTCCCACAGCCGCATCCGGCATACAGGTGCAACTCGCGCCTCTGCCCACGGTGATCCCGCCAGTTGATAGCGCAAGCACAGTAATCTCACTCGATCCGATACCCGCACCTCTGCAATTGAATCCCATCCCCAATGTCTCCCAACAGGTTCCCGCCCGACCGCTTGCCCGCTCCCGCTCCAGTCGCTAACGAGATGGCGACGCATCCCGGTCAGCACACGCATCGCTTTCGAGCCATGAACTGCGAGATGATGGCTACGGTCTACAGCGATCACCCCCAAGCGCCAGAGGCCCTGCGCGGCGTTGAATTATGGATGCAACAAGTGGAAGCCGAACTCAGCCGTTTTCGTGCCGATAGCGACCTCAGCCGCCTGAATCGGGCGACCGGAAACGCTTACCATGCCGGTGACATCCTGTGGGAAGTGACGCTGGCAGCCGTGGACGCGGCTGTCAGCACGGCGGGTCTCTTCGATCCCACCGTCGGCCAAACACTGATCGCCGCAGGTTATGATCGATCCTTCGAGCAACTCGGCGATTCCGACCAAGAGAAAACGTTGCCGTCATCGCTGCCCGATTACCATCGCATCGAACTCGATACGGATGCCCGCACGATCCTGATCCCGGACGGGTTGCAACTCGACCTTGGGGGAATCGCCAAAGGTTGGGCCGCCGACAAAGCGCTGGAGAAACTCTCGGCGTTTGGGCCGGCGCTCATCGATGCCGGGGGCGATCTGGCCATTGGCGCGCCGCCGCCCGCCACCGCCGGTTGGCTCGTCGCCATCGCCGATCCTCTGACCCCGGAACAGGATGTGGCATTGCTGCAACTCAGCCAGTGCGGACTGGCGACGTCCGGCACCGATCACCGCAAATGGCGGGTTCGAGGCCGACAGCAACACCACCTGATCGACCCCAGGCTGGGAACGCCCGCCCCCACCAACATTCTGAATTCGACGGTCATCGCCGCCACCGCGACCGAGGCCGATGTGCTGGCCCTCACGCTCACCATTCTCGACACCGGCGGCGTACAAACTTACCTTTCCACACACACCGAACTCCCCATTTTACTCGTATTGAACGATGGCAGCACCTACCAAACCCACACTCTGGCAACGCACGTTGTCGCCTACCACCCTCGTTACGCCTGAACAACAGGCGCAACACGCCCTGCCCTGGCAGGCAGCCGTCCTCTTGCTGGCCGGAGCCATTCTCGGCGCTGCGGTGGCGCTCTGGTTTTTGCCGCGCAGCACGCCGCTGCTGGCCGCCGACATCGCCGCCGCCCAGGCGCCCTGGCATCTCTCCCGCGCTTCGGGCGTGATCGGTTATGTCCTGCTGTGGTTGAGCATGGTTCTGGGTTTGAGCATCACCAACCGGCTGGCCCGCCTGTGGCCGGGCGGCCCTGCCGCTTTCGACCTGCACCAATTCGCCAGCCTGGTGGCTCTGGCTTTCGCCGGATTCCACGCCGTCATCCTGATGGGCGACCATTACATCGGCTATACTTTGCCGCAGATTCTGGTTCCATTTGCCGCTAGCGGTTACAAACCCATCGCCACCGCCTGGGGCCAGATCGCCCTCTATCTCGGCCTGATTGTCAGCTTCAGTTTTTACGTCCGCAATCGCATTGGCCGCCGCGCCTGGCGATTAATCCACTTCGCCAGCTTTCTCATGTTTGTGCTGGTCACTGTGCATAGCATCGCCGCCGGAACCGACTCCAACCAGCTCTGGCTTTTGTATGGGGCCGCCATTGGCAGTATCCTATTCCTGACGTTTTACCGGATTTTCATTACGGCCAAGTCCAATCCATGAGCCAGATACAGAGTAAGATATTGTTGGTTGAAGATGACGCCATGATCGCAGACCCGCTGATTTTCGGGCTGCAGAATGAAGGCTTCGAGGTGTGGCGCGCCGCCAATGGGCACGAGGGCCTGGCCCTGGCCCGCTCGCAACAGCCCGACCTGATTTTGCTGGACGTGATGCTGCCCGGCATCGATGGCTTCCAGCTTTTGCGCCACATCCGCCAGGAATCCTCGGCGCCGGTGATCATGGTCACCGCCCGGGATCAGGAAATGGATCGGGTGATGGGGCTGGAGACCGGGGCTGATGATTACATCGTCAAACCGTTCAGCTTTCGCGAACTGGTGGCGCGCGTCCGCGCCAATCTGCGCCGGGTGCAGCACACGGCCATGACCCCGCCGAACCAAATCGATATCGGCGGCATTCGCCTCGACATCGACGCGCACCTGGTGCGTCGCCAGGGACAGGCGGTCGATCTGACGGAAAAGGAATTCAACCTGTTGGAAGCGTTGATGCAGCGCGCCGGCAATGCCGTCCATCGCCAACAACTGCTCGATGTCGTCTGGGGCGAGGATTGGATTGGGGGGCCGCGCACGCTCGATGTCCATATCCGCTGGCTGCGCGAGAAGTTGGAATCCGATCCCTCCAATCCCCAACTGATCCTGACCGTGCGCGGCTACGGCTATCGTTTCGTGGCGGCCGATGAGCTTATTTCGACGCCTTGACCCGCGGCGCAGCCTGGCTCTGCGCCTGGTGATTGTCAATCTGGCGGTGATCATCGTCGCCCTGGGCGGGCTGGTGCTATGGTCGGGTTATCGCCTGCAGGCCGGGGTGGTGGAGGAAGCCGAGCACAGGCTGGAGATCCAGGCGATGATCGTGGCGAACGGGATGGTGGAGCCGCTGTCCACGCAACTGGCTTATGAGCGGGAACACGGCGGCGCTATCGAAATCGAGGAAGATGGCGAAGATGAAGATGATCATGAGCTTCGCCCCATTCCCGTCTATTCGCCCATCGGCGATCGCGATTTCAAAGCCCTGGTTGACGCCTACGCCGACCAGACGGCGGCACGTGTCACAATCCTCGATCCTTCGCTATTTGTGCGCTATTCCTCGGATGCCGACGTGCCAATTCATACCGAAGACCGCCACCCCGAAATTGTGGCTGCGCTGCAAGGTCAGGAACAATATCATGTGCGGTTCGATGAATGGTCGGAAGAGGAACGCATTTTCGTGGCCGCGCCGGTCGGCAATTCCGAGACGCCCAGAGGCCTGGTGCAATTATCCGTCCCCATGTCGACCATCCAGGATCAGATTCGGAACACATGGGTGCTGTTGATCAGCAGCGGCTTGCTGCTTGCTGTCTTGTCAGTAATCGCCTCAATTCTCATCGGGCGGCAGATCACACGACCAGTTCACGCGCTCACCATTGCCGCCAATCAGTTGGCCGATGGCGATCTGGGCACGCGGCTCGACCTGGAACGCAAGGACGAACTGGGCATCCTGGCGAATGCGTTCGACCATATGGCTGAACAAATCAGCCGGTTGCTGGCCAAAGAGCGGACCTTTGTCGCCAACGCCTCGCATGAGTTGCGCAGTCCCCTGACCGCCATCCAGTTGCGAGCCGAGCTTTTGCAGAGCGTCGATTTGAACGACTGCGCCCACGTACAGCGCTATCTGGCCGAGATCGGCGACGAGACCGCTCGTCTCAGCCAACTTCTGAGGCAATTGCTCGACCTCAATCGTATGCAGTCCGCCCCCGCCGCTTCCGCCACGCTGGCCTCTCCTTCGGACTGTCTGGCTCGCACGGCCAGCACCATGGCCCCGCTGGCCGACCACGCCCAGGTTACGTTGAACATCTACATCCCCTCCGGCCTGCCGCCGGTGGCGCTGGATGCCAGCGACTGTGAATTGCTGGTACGCAATCTATTGGATAATGCCATCAAATACACGAGGCCGGGCGGGGAGGTAAACCTTTCTGCATCGGCAGGTCAGGGCCAGATCGAAATCGTGGTGGCCGATACAGGCATCGGCATCCCCCCGGCGGATTTGCCGCTGATCTTCGACCGCTTCTATCGCGTCGACAAGGCCAGGGATGGGAACGGAAGCGGTCTGGGGCTTGCCCTGGTCAAAGAGATCGTCACGCAGCGCCAGGGCGAAATCTCGGTGACTTCGGAAGTGGGCAATGGATCGAGATTCGTGGTCACCTTGCCGATCATTTCGGACTGAAGCAGGGCAACACCGGTACAGCGCACTCGCGAAAACGACGAA
Source organism: Caldilineales bacterium (assembly GCA_024102915.1). Classification (GTDB taxonomy): domain Bacteria; phylum Chloroflexota; class Anaerolineae; order J102; family J102; genus JAGFJG01. Next base: position 45,292 of record JAGFJG010000090.1, on the reverse strand, counting down.
CGCGTTTTCCCAGGGACTTCGGCTTGTGCTATGATTCCGCCCTGCCCGCACCCATCACTGCTATGGGATGCTGGCAGTCTGTAACCTCTTTGGAGGCAATTTTTTCATGCCTGAACAATTCGCAAACCTGATCGGCGTCGGCCTGGAATGGGTCGTTGCCATTTCCGGCGGCCTGCTGGTCGCCTTTTGGGTGGGGTTGATCGTGTGGACCTGGCGCGACATCCGCACCCGCTCATCCGACATCTTCGCCGCCCTTCTCGCCACGCTTCTGGTCGCCATTTTCAGCGTCCTGGGCGTGTTGCTCTATTTGCTGCTGCGCCCGAAACATACGCTGGCCGAGCAATATGACCGGGCGCTGGAGGAAGAAGCCTTACTGCGCGAGATCGAGCAGGCCCCGCATTGCCACAAATGCGGCCGCCCGGCCGAGGTGGACTGGCAGTTCTGCCCGCATTGCGAAACCGAACTGCGCCACCCCTGCCAGCAATGCGGCGAGCTCCTCAACCCTGAGTGGAAGCGGTGCCCGCACTGCGGCGCTTATCCCGGCAAGCAAGCCAAACGCTCCGCCGATATTGTGCCGCCCCCGGCTGCCGCCACGCAGGTGGTCAGCGACCCGATGGTCGCTGCTCCGGCGGTCGCGTCCAAGCCAGCGTCCATCACCGCCGAAATCCCCGCATACGAACAGTTTGCGCCACCCGACCGGCGTCCGGCCGAGATCGAGAGCGCTCCGGCCAATCAGTAACGACTTTCACACCTGCCAGGTCTCAACAGCCTGGCAGTTTTATGACAAAGGGACGTTAGGACGAAGATTGACGAAAAGGTCCATCGTCCGTTCGTCTAGTTTCGTCAACGTTCGTCGGCTCTGTGATTTGTCGGGCTCAGCCGCTCCCAACGGCTGGCTGTGGCCCGATCAAAATCTGGTCATCGGATTGGCCGGGAATGGGCAGGCGTTGGCCGTCGGCGGCGGTGTAAAAGCCGAGCGCCAGAAAATAGGCGCCCGTTGGGGATAGATTGTCGGGGATGGCGAATTGCAGTTCATCGACGACGAACTCGCCCGGACGCCAATCGTCGGTCGGGCAGGAACCGCCGCCCGGCCTGCTGTCGGACCCGGCCAGCCATTCCAGGCCGCCATCGGGATTGGCGCGCAGCAGGTGCACGAAGGTCGTGTAGTCTTGCGCGGGCGCGGCATCGGCCTGCCAGAACAGGCGCACGTAAAGCCGTTCGCCGGGCTGGAGCGCCTCCTGGCTCAGCCAATAGCCGTTGAGCTTGATGCCGTCGGACAGCGATTGCGGGAAAGCGATCATTTCGGGGAAAACGGGCGGAGCGTCGCCTCTCAGGGTGCTGGCCCAGGTGCGATCATCGAAATCGGAAATCGCTGGAGAGCGGGGGGCGCCGTGCAAATAGCTGCTGATGAGACCAGGGCCGCGCGTGTCTTCGGCGTCGAGGAAGACATATTCGGCCCGGCCATCTTGCGGAATCCGCACGCAAATGCCGCCGTCGAAGCCGCGCAGATCGGGCGTCGCCGGCTGCGAAAGCAGAGTGTAGCGAACGGTGGGGTGATCGGCCCCACGCGGGCTGATGTAGATGGTCGAATTGGGATCGGATTCGGCCAGACGCTGGCCTAACATCTGAAATCTGACATCGCGGGCGTAAAACAGATCGGGCAGGGCGCTCCAACGAGCGAACGCCAGCCACGTCAAAATGACCCCGGCTAACAACCAGGCCCAGCCCGCCCACTGCACCCAACCGCCAGCCTGGCCCTGACGCTTTTCCAGCCAGGCGGCAGCCGTCTCCAGGCCGAGGGCGATGAGCAGAGCGAAAACCGGCATCGCCCCAATCGCTCGATGATAGGCGGGCGCGTAGTCGCTGAGGATAGTGGGCAGCAACATCACCGCCAGCCATGAAAGCAGGAATAAGGCGGCTGGCCGCAGCAAATATCGAATGAGATAGACCAACCCCAACAGGAAGGGCGCAGCCATCAGCCAGTCCAAAACGGGACGGCCGGGGATGTTGTTGCGGGCGTTGGCGTCGCCCTGCACAAAGGCCATGCCCAGGGTGGCGAGTAGGTTTCGCCATAAAGCCGGCAGGCCGCCCTGGTCGAGGATATTCACCTGGCCGGAGCGGGTCGAAAACGAGAGGGGATTGCGCAGGAAATAGAATGCCAACGGCGCGGCAACCAGGGCGGCGGTTCCGGCGGCGAGGAACACGCCCCGCCAGCGCGCAGCCAGTTGCGGGCGATACCGCCAGAGGGCCAGGATAATGATCGGGATCAGCGCCAGGGGCAGGATGCGGACGGGCAAATAGGAATAAAAACTGACCCCGGCCAGAATCCCCGCTATCGCCCACCAACGGATGCGATTTCCTCGCCAGGCGCGCCAAAGCGCCGCCCACACCAGCACTTCCATCAAGGCGAAAAGCTCGATGCGGATGGCGTAACGGGCGAACACCTGGCTCCACAACATGGTCAGCGCTGCCGCGCCCGCCCACAGGCTGAAGCGCTGGCGATTCCGCACGCGCAGGGAAGGCGATAATTCCCAAGCCAGCCAGGCCAACGTCGGCGTGAGCAGTGTACCCACCAGGGCGGGGACCAACCGCAAAGTCAGGGCGGAGGGGTCGAACGTGGCTTGAGCCAGCGCCAGCATGTAGATGTGCAGCGGCTCGCGCCCGAAGTTGCCAGTAAAGAACAGCGGCCATTGCGGCAAGGGCGTGCTCAACAGCGCATAAGCATCTAGCCCGTTGAAAGCTTCGTCATAGTGCAGGCCTGGTGGCATGTCGCCCAGGCGATAAAAGCGAAATGCGAACGCCAGCAACGAGATGGCAGCCAGGGCCAGCCACCATGTTCGGGTGGGGGCATTCTGGCGGGGCGAGACGGAGAGATCGTTTAGCATCGGTAAAGGCGAGGCGGCGAACGCGCTAGATCGAACGTGACCTGCTAGAATATGTTGCCACCGGCCTGATAGGCTGGCAAATAGCGATATCCTTTCCATGTTATCCCCAAGTTGTCCGAACCATATCCTGAAAAGTCTAACCACAGCTTTCGCAGATTGACGCAGATATATATTTTCCAATCTGTGACATCTGCGAAATCTGTGGATGTTTTCTTCTGCATTGTGCAATGAACCTTAATCGAAAGGCGTTAACCTACCGATAATGACCTGGCTGATCATCTTCTACACGGCCGCGAGCATCCTTTTGATCGGGCTATCGATCCCGATGATTCGCGGCAAAGTCAAGCCCAACGCATTCTATGGGTTCCGCATCCCCCTGACGACGAACAATCCCGAAATCTGGTATCCGGCCAACCGTTATGCCGGGAAGTGGCTGTGCGCCCTGGGCGTTATCCTGTTGCTTGCATCCCTGGCCCTGCCGTTCCTGTTTCTCGAAATCACAGTCGACAGTTATGCCATCGCCATCGCCGTTCTGGCCTTGGGCGGCTTGGGCCTGACGTTCGCATTCGGTTGGCGTTACGCTCGACATCTTGCAGCCGAAAGCGCAAGCGGGACATAGCGATGGCACAGATCGGGTGGGGCGAGGCGAAAAGCCAGCGCGCTTTTTTGGCGGATGACCACTGGTGGAGCATGGGCATGCGCCAGATCAGCCTGCAATTCGTGCGCACTTCTCCCGTGCGCAGCGGCCTCATCCTCGAACTAGGCAGTGGTCGGGGCGCTTTTCTACACGAAGTTGCAGATGTTTCCTCCGACAACGCCTGCATTGGCATAGACATCTGGGCATCGGCTCTGACGGCTGCCCGGTCGTATTATCCGAACGAAAACCTGGCCCTCGCCAATCTGCTGGAATTACCGCTGCCCGCATCCGTTTGCGCGGCCGTGTTCGCCTTCGACGTCTTCGACCAGAGCGGCGTCGAGCTTGATCTGGCCTTGCGAGAGACTTGGCGGGTATTGCGGCCCGGCGGCATACTATTATTGCGCGTCAGCGCTTATGAATGGCTGTTCGGCCCGCACGATGAACTCTTCGGAACGGGCCAACGCTATTCTCGCCGCCAGTTGATCGCCGCCCTGAATAAGACCGGATTTCGGCTGCAACGAATGACCTACGCCAACACCTTACTACTGCCGCCGACGATTCTGCTGCGGCTCATGCAACAACGCGACCTGCTGCCCGTGCGCTGGGAACTCACCCCGCCCGGCTGGCTGAACCAGACTTTACGTCTGCCCCTGGCTATCGAACGCCGCTGGCTCCGCCGCCATGATCTGCCCGCGGGCCTCAGCATCTTCGTTCTGGCAAAGAAGGCAGGATAGTCGATACTGGGTATGGGAGGTTGAAGCCTGACTCAATTGCCAATCTCCAATATCTGATCTCCAATTCCCGCTCCAACTAACACGCCCGTAATCACCACCCGTCATCATGCTCAAACCCTACGAACTCAAACTGGAAGACATGGGTGATCTGGCCGAGATCATCCCCCAGGCCGACCCTGAAGTGAAGCTCAGCTATCGCGCCATCCCCGCCTTCGACCAGCCCAGCCGCCGCCAGATCATCCCCGTGTGCGAACCGACGCTGGGCGGCAACGAGATGAAATACGTGCAACGGGCGGTGGAGACGAACTGGATCTCGTCCGCTGGCAGCTTCATCCGCGACTTCGAGGCGCGCTTCGCCGAGGCTGTGGGCGCCAAGTATGGCGTCGCCTGCGCCAATGGCACGGTCGCCCTCCACCTGGCGCTAGCCACCCTGGGCCTGGAGCCGGACGATGAGGTGATCATCCCCACCTTCACGATGATCGCCACCGCCAACGCCGTCACCTATTGCGGGGCGAAACCCGTCTTGATCGACAACGAGATCGATTATTGGCAGATGGACATCGATCAGGTCGAAGCGCTGATCACGCCACGCACGAAAGCCATCGTGCCGGTGCACATTTACGGCCACCCCGTGGATATGGATCCGTTGATGGCGCTGGGACGCAAGCACGGCATTTGGGTGATCGAAGACGCCGCCGAAGCGCATGGGGCCGAGTACAAGGGCAAACCGTGCGGCAGCCTGGGCGACGCTGCCGGTTTCAGTTTCTACGGCAACAAGATCATCACCACCGGCGAGGGCGGCATGATCACCACCGATAATCGGGATATCGCCCGTCTGGCCTGGAATTTACGCGACCACGCCTTCAGCCAGGAACGCCACTTCTGGCACAAATTCGTGGGATTCAATTATCGCATGACCAATTTGCAGGCCGCCGTGGGATTGGCGCAGGTGGAGCAAATGCCCGATTTTGTGAGCGCCCGTCGCCGCAACGCCGCGCATTATTCCCGGCTGCTGGCCGGAATCCCCGGCATCACCACGCCGCCGGAAGCGCCCTGGGCCAAGAACGTTTATTGGATGTACGGCATTCTGGTCGATGCTGAGACTTATGGCATGAACCGCAACCAATTGCGAAAAGTGCTGGCCGACAATGGTATCGAGACCCGCACGTTTTTCATTCCCATGCACTGCCAGCCTGTGTATTGGGAGCAGTTTAAAGGCCAGCGCTTCCCCGTGGCCGAACGCCTGTGCCGGGATGGGTTCTATCTGCCCTCGGCTTCGTCCCTTACCTCCGACGAAATCGAATACGTAGCCGCGGTAATCCGCGACGCCTGCCCCAGCCTAAGCTGACAATTGGCGATTGGCTCGCATGCACACGAAATCGATCTCGCCCATTTCAGCACGTCTGATTCTTCTGGCCGCTTCGGCGTTGCTGGCTGTGCTGCTCACCGTCCTGCCCTGGACGGGTTTGCGCTACGCCTGCACGTTTATCTTTCTGTGGATTCTGCCCGGGCCGGCCTGGGTTTCGCTTGTCCCCGCCAGCCACGCACGACCGGCGGAACGGGCGGCTATCGGTCTGGGTCTGAGCTTTGTCATCACGCCGATCACGGTGTTGGCGCTGTCGTATCTGCCCGGTCCGCTCAGCGGCAGCGAGATTCTGGCGGCGATGGTGATGATGACGGCGCTGCCCGTGATCGCCTCTTTGCTGCTCCTGCGCCGGAATCGGGCGAAAGTCGAATCGGATAAAATGGACGCGGCGTCGGAGAAAAAGCTCTGGCAGCGGCCCTGGTTCTGGCTGGCAGCGGCGTTGCTGCTGGCGATCGGCCTGCGCACCATCAACCTGGATTATTCCGAATTTCAGGGTGACGAAGCCATCATCATGATCCGGGCGGCGCGTGTGCTGCAGGGAGAGGATGGCGTCATCTTCGAGGCCAAGAAACCGGCCGCCCAATACGCCCTGATCATGGCGCAGTGGCGGCTGACCGGCGTCCACAATGAGCTAATGGCGCGGCTGCCCTTCGCCTGGATCAGCGTGGTCGGCCTCTTTGGCATTTTCCTGGTGGGACGACGGCTGCGCAGCCCCTGGCTGGGCGCCCTGGCGGTGGCGCTGCTGGCGATCGACGGCTATCTGGTCGGGTTCGGGCGCATCGTGCAATACCAGAGCATCGTCTTCGCCCTGACCACCCTGGCCCTGCTCTGCCTGCTGATCTATTTCAAGCGCGGGCACGCAGAGCTGGTGCTGATTGCCGCCGCTCTCTTCGCCGGTGCGTTCCTGTCCCATTACGATGCCGCTCTGGCCCTGCCCGCGGGCATATTCCTGATCCTGGCCAGGTTTTGGCAGGATCGAGATCACATCGGGCGGGCGCTGATACCGGTGGGGTTGGCCGGGCTGTTGGGGCTGGCGCTGATCGCCATCTTCTTCGTGCCCTTCTATCGCAGCCCCTGGGTCGGATACACCTCAGCCTATATCGCCTCGCGTGTGGGCGGCACATTCGGCAACAATCTTCGCGATACTTTCGTCCTCAGCACAGTCTACAACTCGATCTATTATCTGGCCCTGCTGCTGGCGGGACTGCTGGCAAGTATTTTGATCAGTTGGTCGAAGTGGGGACGAACGGGTCTGGCCGCGGCTGTCGCGCTGATCCTGCTCGCCATCACCACATACATCTGGCCCGGTGTCTGGGTGCTCGGGAGCGTGACCCTGGCCGGTTTGCCGTTCGTCGCCTTGTTGGGCGGGGCGCTATTGGCTCCGGCCCAAACCATGGAACGCCGGGCGCTGTGGGTGTGGTTCAGCACGCCCTTCATTTTCTATCTGTTTGTGGTCGATGTGCCCTGGTCGCACGTCCACACCTTTTTCCCGCCCTGGGCGATTCTGGCGGCATGGGGCGGGCTGGGCGTTTGGAACTGGCTGCGACGGCGGCAGCGTGGTCTGCGCTGGGCGGGGTTAGCGGCAGGCGCGGCGCTTTATCTGCTCGCCGCCGTCTACATCTTGATCATGTTCGTCAGCCACTCGCCCGAATACCGCCGCACCTTCCCGGCTTCGCAGCTTGCCCTCTATCCCACGCCCTACGAACAGATTCCAGAGGCGGGCATCTTCGGCTTTCCCTATCGCGCGGGCTGGAAGACGGTGGGGGCGTTGTTCGATCTGGACATGCTTTCAGGAACGTACAACAGCAACGAAGAGCCGCACATCACCGATTATTATACGCGCCATGCCGACCGCCAGTTCTGCCTGACGCCCGACATGTACATCACGGCGGTGAACGTGCAGGACGAGATAGCGATTGAGTGGAGCCAGGTCGAGTCGCAATACAGCCCGGCCATGCAGGCTCTGGTCGGCGGCGAACCCAAGCTGACCGTGCATCGCCTGGGCAGCCTTGACCGCCCGCAGTTTCTGCGAGTGGAGGATTATGAGGCTGCATTCGACGCTGGCACGACGCCGGCGCGGGTGGCCGCTGTTCACGAACCGATTGGGCTGACGATGCCGGACGGGGTTATCCCCCAGGATTTCGTGGTCGGTGACTTCGCCCGGCTGGTCGGGTACAGCCTCGACGCCGGGGAGGCGCATCCGGGCGGGTATGTCGATCTCGTCCTGGTGTGGGAGGCGCTGCAAACGCCCGCCATCGACTACACGATCTTCAATCACCTGCACGATGGCATGGTGATGCGCGGCCAACTCGACGGCAAACCCGCCTGCGGCGCCCGCCCCACCGTCGGCTGGCAACCAGGCGAAATCATCGTCGATCCCCATCGCATCCCCATCAACCCCGACAGCCCCGTCGGCCCCGTGCCGCTGCGCGTGGGCATGTACGATCTATTGACGATGCAAAGGGCTGCCGTCAGCAGCGGATTGGGTGAACCCCTCGGCGACAGCGTCTATCTGACCGACGTCGTGATCGAGCCGCAACCTTAGTCCGGCTGGTGGACTGCGCCCAACGCCGCGGCTTGATCGTAGTATTCCTGCGCCGTCGCCGGATCGCCCAAGAGTTCGTGTGAGCGGCCCAGATTCAAATAAAGGGAGGGGAAGAAATCATCCGCCCGGCCATCGGTGACCGCCTGGGCGTGGTACATCGTAGTCTGATTCCAACGCAGCGTTTCGGCAGGACTATCCTGAAATCGCGCCATATAATGGGCTGCGATACAGGCTTCGAAATCATCGGTGCGGGCTTCCCAGGCCTGCGCGTACAGGCGGCGCGCCTCAGCCAGCCGCCCGGCAAACTCGGCCTCAGTTCCCAGGATGCAAAGCCGGATGACAGGATTGGCGGTATCCACGGTTTAGGGTCTCACGCAGGCTTCGCACCCGCCGCCGCCAGCGCTCGCCGCACCGACGCTTCTTCCGGCAACTCCAGCGCCGCCTGCACGAAACGAACGATCGGCTCCTCAATCACGTCACCCGGATTGTGGAAGGTGAGATAGCGCACCTGCTTGCCCGCGCCCAGCAACTCCGCATCGGGATCGGGCAGAAGGACGCCGAACTCAAAGACAAGCTGCCCGGAATCGACAAAGGGGAAGATGCCGCAGAAATAGCCCAGGCGGGGATGGCGATAATTGATGCTCTTCCAGCCGGTGTTCACCCGCCAAGTGGCCTCGGTCGCTGTCTGGGCCAAAACTGCTTGCAGGCTGGCGACCGTCTCGCGGATGGGCGGCGGATAAGCTCTCAACAGATCATCGACGCTGGTGGACGAGGTCATATTTCCCTCAGGTGTTGCACGTGCGGGCTTATGGTGAATAGGACGCGGATGCCGCGGATACAACGCAGATCGAAGCGGATTATTCGAGCTATTTCTTCGTTTTCGTATCCAGCAGCGTTGATCCGTTTGCATCCGCCCGAATCCGCGTACCATTTCTTGTTGATTGTGAAGCGATCGATTGCTCTATGAAATCGCCGCCAACAAAGCGCCGGGATCAATCGGCAATTCTGCGAAAATGATGTTCGCCGCCTGCAAAGCCTCGCGCGTGCTTTGCGGATGCACGCCCACCAGCGTCACATGCCCGGCCTTGAGGGCGTCGGCCAGACTGAAGCCGAAAGCCAGGGCGTTTTCCGCCAGGTAGTCTGCCAGCACCGTGAGATAGACCTGGGTCGCGGGTAGATCGGGCGGGCCGAAGAGGACAAATTTCGCCAGCGCCGACTGGGTGGTATCGGGCGGCTCTTCGTCTTCACCTGCAATCGATCGCCGAAAATCGACGGCGAAAGAATGGTGGAACAGCGTGTTGCCAACTGCTTCATCCGGGTGATCGGTGCGCAGGTTTTCCACGCCATCCGAGGGTAAGCCCATCATCTCGGCCCGGCAGATCATCCATTTGAACATGGGGAAATTGCCGCCTGGCTCGTTCAAGGGCTTTTCGATCACGACTTCCTGGCTGCCCCCTTCCCAGGTGATCAGCGCCCGTTGCCCAAACATGCGGTTACCATCGGCATCCATCGCATCGATATAGATATGATGTTTGCCCCCATTCTCAACAGGTGTGAGATGGTGGACGCGGGTCACACGCCAGTATTCCTCGCCATCCGCCACCGAGACCGGGGCGATGCGCACGCCATAAGATTCGGCATCATTGATGGGATCAGGCATTGCTGTCCTCCCCTTGCAAATCATCGGCGACCATTGCGGCCAGGGTCAGCAGGTCATGGCGAAGATCGATGGCTCTGGCGCCTGCGTCCGATACCACCTCCAGGTCCGCATTGCTGATGCCATCGCCAATGGCCACGACCGTGGCGGATTTCTGCGCCTCGCTCAGGCTGAACCCGACAACACCGGTCGGCTGCACGGCAAACCAGGGGGCCAGGACGCGCAGGCTGGCCGGGTGCAGATCGGCGTCGGCCATACGCAACCAATAATAGCGCGGCAGCGAATGATCGGAGGTGGGCAGGCTGTACGCCAGATCAACCACCAGGTCGCGCAGCCCTTCGACCGTCACCTCCGCCGCCACAACCTCGCCCTGCACGGCCAGCGCATAAACGCCCGCCGCCACATTGACGATCTGATAACGACCCTGGTCATCGCTCACGGTTTCGGCGATGACTGTGTCGCCTCGCAGCAGCGAGACGACCACATCGGCCAATGGCTGCCCGCTCTCACGCACGGTGACGACCCCGGAAATGGCGATGAGCCGGGCGGGCGAACCGGAGACATCGAAATCGGGGGCGTGCAAAACGGACTGGCCATCACATCGCAAGCCCGAAAGCATGGCGTCGCCGACCTCGACGCGATACCGACCGCCGGGCAGGTTGGTGAAACGATAAACGCCCCCGGCATCCAACACAGCCCGGCGCGAGAATCCATAGGTTTCCGAAACCAGGGCGATGCCGCGCTGGCTGGGTGAGGCATTCTGCACCCGGCCCACGATAGCGCCCAAGAGCGGCGTCTCTATCTCGACCGCATTGCCGCCGTCCAACACGATGTCGGAAGCGATAACGCCGATCCCAGCCAGGAACAGGTCGTACGCGCCCGCGGGCAAATCTTTGAACTGAAACTGGCGGCTGGCATCCAGCACGGCGTCGATAGAATTCGTGCGATTCCACAATTGCACGACCTGTCCCGTCCTGCCACCCGGAACGCTGCCGGACAGTCGGCTTTGCCCTGGCCGTATCGTGGCGGCGCCCTGAAGCTGGAAGTTCACTTCATAGGTGATCGGGTCGCCCACCCGGCCCGGCACATTGGCGGTGAGCAGACCACTGGCGATGTCGCTATCGTAATCGCCCTGCACGACTTCGACTAGAAATTCGCCGGGCGAATGCAGGAATTCAAAGTAACCGGTCGGGTCTGGGATGAAGGGGTTCTGGCCGGTACGCGTGCGCGGGAAACGCGCCCCCGGAGCCGGATTCGTCCACCGCATTTCCACTTCGATGTCCGATAGCCCGCGCCCCAGGGCATCGCGCACCCGGCCATAGATCAGGCGACGATTGCCAGTCTCGGCAGCCGAGAGCAGGCGTTTTTCGGTCAGGACGTATTTCGGATCGGGCGGGGCCGGTACGCGAATCTCGATCTCGGCCAGGGGGTCATCCGGCCCGACGGTGGCCGCAGCGCTGCCGTTCACAACCTCCAGGGCATAGCTGCCTGCCAGTTTCGGGGCGAAGCTGAAGACCCCGGCGGCGTCAGCCGTCGTGAAGGCATGTTCCAGCCCGTTGCGGCGTAACGCCACCCTGAGTCCACCCTGGCCCTTGCCGTTTTCGTCCAACACCTGGCCGGAGATCACGAACTGGCCGGGGGCGTCGAAATCGGGCAGGTCGATGGCGTCTTCGTCCGCTTCGCCCAACATGATGTCATGGGCGACGGGGCCATACCAGGCGACCCACAGATCGTACTGCCCCGGCGGGGCTTGCAAGCGATAGCGCCCTTCCTGATCCGACCGCGTCTCATCCCAGACGCCCGCCACATCGCGCAAAGATAAGGCGATCCCGGCCAACGGTAGGCCATCCCGACCGCTGATCTGGCCGGAAAGCAAAGAGGGCGCCTGGTCGGGACGCAGTTCATGCCGGATTTGGGCGGGCGTATCCTTCATCATGCGCACGAGGGGCAATTCACCTTCAAGCCCAAATTGCACATCCCAGGCGTTGGTAAACCAGGACATCTGATCCCAGGTGGGGTTCCAGTCGCCTAACGGTTTCGAGGCGAGTAGCCAGGTGCAACAGGTGAAATACCATTCTGGCGCTTCATCCTGCATGAAGCGATTGATCTCCATCTGCCAAGCCGCCTGCGTGACGGGGTTGAGTTTGGCATAGCGTTTGTCATCTCCCCACCCCACGACCGGTCCGCCCTCGGTGCTCATGATCGGCACATAGTAGCCCAGGGCATTGTAGACGCGATGACCCCATACCTCGAACCCGCGAAAACAGTTGGAATCATCGAAAACCGTAAACCCGGGATTTTTCTTCTCCGCCCGCAGGACATTGACCATGTCCAGATTGCGACCATCCCACGCCCAGCCTTGATATTTGTCATAATCCGCCCGGCTGATGCCATGCTGTGCGGCTTCCTCCGGGCTGAGATGGCTGTACTGCCACTGTTTGAGTTGATCGAACTCCTCGACGGTCAGGGCTTTCCCGGTCTGATTGACCTCATCGCTGGGATAGTCGAGCGGGTGGTTGAGCGTGTAATTGTGGATCGCCATCCAGCCGCCGAGTTCGAAAATATCGCCCTGCCCTTTCTCAACCACCTTGCGGATGGCGTCGGCCTGGCTGCTCGGTCCCATCGAAGGCAGGGCGGGATAGCCTCCCTCGCCCAGGATGAATCTGGCATCGTAGATGAAGTTATCGACTACGATGTCCAGCCAGTTTCCGGGACGAATGTCATCCTGCCATTCCGCCCGCAGATTCGGCTCATTATTCGTCTCGAAATACGGAACGCCGATGTCGATGAGGCTGCGGATCGCCCCCTTTTCCCGTCCCCCAATGCGTCCGGGATTAGGCCGCTCGCGGTACATCCGCACGATGGGCATGATGCCATTGTCGAGCAGCGCCCGGCAGATTTCCAGCGATGAGCCGCCGCCATCGTCGAGCAGTTTCAGCCACTTGACCTGCATCGCTTGCAGTTCGCCAATCCAACGCTGCAATGCCGCCCCGGTGGGATGATAGACGGAGGCTGACCAGTGTACGCCCCGGCCGTTATCTTCCGGCGGGCGGGGATATTCGGAAAGCGGTTTGGCTGCCATCAGCTGCCCCATGAACTGAGAGGGAATCGGCGGCTAATCATACGGGGATGCACCGCGCTGAGTATAGCACCTGGGCCTTAGCGGGACAAGCGGATTTCAGCGCGATGCGTGAAAGATCATCGCACAGCCTCACGCTTTCAGGCCCTTCAGAAACGCCCTGATCTCCAAATGCATCGTCGTTTGCGGCGGTTTGTACGGACGGAAGACAGCAGCGCGGGCGCGGGCGATTGAGTCGGCCAATTCGGATAAATCAAAACAGGCGATGAGATAGCTCTCGGCTGCGAAATGCCGCAGGATTTCCTCCTGATGGCGGTCGAAGCGGTCGGGATTCGGCACGGCCACCAGCGGCTTGCCCAATTCCAGAACTTCGACCACTGTGCCAAAACCGCCGTGCGAGATCACAAGCCCTGCCTCTCGCAAAAGGTCATCGATGCTGGGGCGCAGGCGAAACCACTCGCCATGCTGCGGCTCGTAAACGCCGTTGCCGATCTGGAAAATCACCGGCTCGCCCAGACCGGGGACCAGTTCATCGACCGCCCGCACCAGCGGATCGAATTCGGTGGTGCCGACTGTGCAGAAAATCATAGTAGCCGCCCGGCGTGGCGCGCCCGCGGGTATTCTTGCAAATGATGCTCCCACTGCACGTAAAACTGGTCGGCCAGTCGCAGCCGGTAAATCAGCCGCCCGGTAAAGGTCACACGCTCGACCTTCGAGGCTGTTTCCACGAAGATGACGGGGATGTGTCGGACTTTTGCCGCCAGCGCAATCGGGATTTGCAGGCTCGGCCCTGCCCCGATCACGGCTGCCGGTTGCGCCTCATCCAGGATTTCCCAGGCCTGTTTCAGCGCGCCCGGCATCTTGCGCAGAACCGCGGATGCGCTCTCCGTTTCGCCCTTGAATTTCTGCCTGGGTTGCACGATGCGATAGACCAGGCCCGGCCTGCGGATTTTGTGCGCGGACACCTCATCATAGTCGGCGACGACGTAATGATACTCATAGTCGCCGCCGAGCAAATCGACGAGCCGCAACATTTGCTTGGTGTGGCCGCCCGCGCCCAAAACAATGAGGAGCCGCATCCGATATCTACCAATCGCGCAGCATTTGCACCAACAATCGCACGCCAAAAGCAGCCGCGCCCAACGGATACATGGGCCGCGCCTTGCGCGTCCATGACATCCCGGCGATGTCCAGGTGCGCCCATGGGTAATCTTCGGTGAAATGTTGCAGGAACTTGGCGCTGGTGCTGACGCCGGAATATTTGTCGGGGGCCGTGGAATTCTTCACATCGGCGAAATCGCTCTTGATGTCTTCGCTGTATTCTTCGTACATGGGCATCGGCCACAATCGCTCCCCCGTTCCGGCGGCGGCGGTCAGCAGGCGGGCTTGCAGATCCTCGTGCTCGCTGAAAAGACCGGCGGCTTTTTGCCCCAGCGCATAGCTGATCGTGGCGGTCAACGTCGCCAGATCGATGACAGCATCGGGGCGATAGAGCCCGGCATAGGCCAGCGCATCGGCCAGGATCATGCGCCCTTCGGCATCGGTCGAGATCACTTCCATGGTTTTGCCGGTCATTCCCCGGTAGACATCGCCCGGTTTCTGGCTGTGCCCGCTGATCATGTTCTCGCAGATGGGGGCGAGCGCGACGACGTGGAGAGGGACGTCCAACAGCGCCGCCGCCCGTAATGTGGCGATGACATTGGCCGCCCCGCTCATATCGTATTTCATCCGCCACATGCCTGCCTGATCGGTGACCTTGAGCGAATAGCCGCCGGTGTCGAAGGTGATGCCCTTGCCCGCCAGCACGATGGTGGGCATTTCATCCGCCCGCGCTTTGTTGTGTTCCAGGATGACGAATTTGGGCGGTTCATCGCTGCCTTTGGCCACAGCCAGGAAGATGCCCATACCCAATGCTTCCAACTCGTCGCGTTCCAGGATGGTGCAGTCAAGACCGGTTTCGGCGGCCATCTTTCGGGCGGCTTCGGCCAGGGCGGCGGGGGTGAGTTGATTGGATGGGGTGGCGACGAGGTCGCGGGCGAAGATGGCGCTTTCGGCGATGATGCGCCCGGTCTTAGCCCCGGCCTTGATTTCCGGCAATTTCTCGGCATCGAACTCGACCACGGTCAGAAACTCGATCTTTTTCCTGTCCCCGCCCGCGCTGCTTTGCCGCGGCATCTGATAGTTTTCCAACAGGCTGGCTTCGACCACGGCCTGCGCCGCGTCCTGCGGGTTCAGCCCGCCCACACCGGCGCCATGCACGATGGTTCCCACCCTTTTCGCGCCAGCCCTGGCCGCAGCGGATATGGCCCTGGCGCTGGCGACGCGCACGCCATACAGATCGAAATTGCGGCTGTCGCCCAGGCCGACGACGAGCACGCGCGGCGCGGGAATGGCCCCGAACGTGTGGATGAGCGTGGTCTCGCCTAGTTTGGCCGGGCAATCGCCCAGGGCGATCAGTTCAGTGATGCGCCCGCCCAAATCGCGGTCAACCGCGCCTGTGGCCGCGCCCGGTCGTGTGACGCCCTCGAACAGGTTGACGATGATCAGGTCGGCGGAGAATTCAGTGATGTTGGCTTGTTGAGTTTGGATTTGCATATGGAAAATCGAGTCGAGCGTTATATGGCGTGAAGTTGTCACGCTTGAATCGGGAGAAAACGCAAAGCTCATCCATAATAGTGCGGGATTTTAATTCAGAGCAAGAAATCACGCTGCATCCAAAATAGCGCTCCTGACCGACCGACATTTTCCGAACGACTTCATTCAACGGCTATTTGCCATTCAGATCGAATGACAATACAATGTGGCTACAATTGTGGCCACATTGCAAGAGATGCATTCTTCCATTTTCGAAATCTGCGAAATCTGCGGTTCCAAAAAACTGAGCGCGTACCTGCCTGAGCAGTCGTTATTTCACCAGAGAGGTGTATGAATTATGCCAGAAGTCGGCATCCGCCAACTGAAAAACGAAGCGTCGGAGATCATCCGCGAAGTGCGAGAAGCCCGCGTTGAATATATCGTTACGTACCGGGGGGAGCCGGTTGCAAGAATCCTGCCGCTACAAGATGAAGATGAATCTCAGGGCCAGGAACCCATTCTGGCAGAGGCTCGTCAGCGCGAAGCGTTTTGGCAAAAGTGGGATGCGTTGACAGCTGAAATTGGCGCAGCCTGGACAAGTGAAAAAAGCGCTGTGGAGCTGCTTGAAGAACAGCGACGTGATCTGTGAACAGCGCCCGAGTGGTGATTGATGCCAGCGTTTTCGTTGCCAGTATTCAGCCGCAGGAACGTTACCACGCCGATGGACGGTTGCTTTTAGAGCGGCTTACCAAGCAAAAAGTCGAAATTTGCGTACCGGCGCTTGTCCTGGCCGAAATTGCAGCGGCTATCGCCCGCGGCACGACGGATTCAGGAAAGGCGGAGAAAGATGTTGCGCTTATTCAAGAAGTGCCCGGCCTGCAAATAATAACAATTGACCAGGAATTGGGTATACTTGCCGCCCGCATCGCCGCCAGGCGGTTTATCCGCGGCTGCGATGCCGTCTATGTGGCGCTGAGCATGACACTCGACGTCCCACTGATCACCCTGGACCGCCAGCAAAGAGAGCAGACGCCAAACATGATCATCGCCCTGACGCCCGGCGAGGCGCTGACAGTAATCTGATCCCAAGCTATTATCCCCTCTCAACCAATGGAGTAGTTCAATGAGTTCAAACGGCAAATGGACCGCAGCCAATATCCCCGATCAGACTGGCCGGGTCATCGTCATCACCGGGGCCAACAGCGGCATCGGCTATGAAGCCGCGCTGGCCCTGGCGGCGAAGGGCGGGCACGTGGTCGTGGCCGGACGCAATCCCGAAAAGTGTGAGCAGGCGGCGATGGACATCCGCAACGTCTCGCCCGATTGCGGCCTGGAAGTCATCCTGATCAATCTGGCCGATCTGAAATCGATTCACACGTTCGCCGAAACATTCAAGCAGCGGCACGATCGCCTGGATTTATTGATCAACAACGCCGGGGTGATGGCGCTGCCCAAGCATGAGAAAACAGCGGACGGGTTCGAGATGCAGTTCGGCACCAACCACCTCGGTCACTACACCCTCACCGGCCTGCTGCTCGACCGCGTACTGGCCACCCCGAATAGCCGTGTGGTCAATGTCAGCAGTAATGCCCACAAGCTGGGCAACATCGATTTCGAGAATCTGAATGCCGAGAAAAAGTACTCGCAATGGGGAGCGTATGGGGCCAGCAAACTGGCGAACCTGCTCTTCACCTATGAATTACAACGCCGTCTCGTCGCTCATGGCAGCAGCACGATCAGCGTGGCCGCTCATCCCGGCTATTCAGCCACCGATTTGCAGCGGCACAGCGGCGTCTTCGGCTTACTCAACCACATCCTGGCCCAAAGCCCGCAGATGGGCGCCCTGCCCACGCTTTACGCCGCCACCGCCGCCGATGTCAACGGCTGCGATTACATCGGCCCGGACAGATTCTTCGAGCAGCGCGGGCATCCCGCCAAGGTTCATTCCAACGGCAAATCACACGACGAAGCCGCTGCTCGCCGGTTGTGGGAAGTGTCGGAGGAACTGACGGGCGTGAAGTACATTTGGGATTAGCAAGAGACTCGCTTAGTCAAGAAGGCCGGACACAATCACCGTCTGAGATCAGTGACTGCACCCGGCCTTTGTTTGTCTATCGCGGATTTCGGAACCCGGAACTTTGAACTCCGAACGGAGACTATTACCAGCGCTGGTGCACCTGCGCCCGGATCATCTCGTCGTAGATCGCCTGCACCTCGGCCATCTGCGCGGTGGTCAGGGGCGGCAAGTCAGCGGCGGCGGCATTGTCCGCGGTCTGTTGCACATTCTTGGCCCCGGGGATGACCGTACTCACGGCATCGAACATCAGAATCCAACGTAAAGCCAGTTGGGCCATGGTGGCGTTGGCGGGGACCATGGGCCGGATGCGTTCCACCGCGGCCAGACCGGTCTCGAAATCGACGCCGGAGAAGGTCTCGCCCATGTCGAACTTCTCGCCCTGGCGATTGTAATGGCGGTGGTCGTTGGCGGCGAACTCGCTGCTGCGGGTCATCTTGCCGGTGAGCAGCCCGGAAGCCAACGGCACGCGGGCAAGAATAGCCACGTTGCGGCGTATCGCCTCGGGGAAGAACAGCTCGGCGGGGCGCAGGCGGAACATATTGAAGATGATCTGCACGCTCTTCACGCCGGGGAATTCGATGGCCTTGAGCGCCTCCTCCACCTTTTCCACGCTCACCCCATAATGCTTGATTTTCCCCGCCGCCACCATGTCATCCAAAATTTGGAAAACCTCGGGTCGGTAATAGACCTCGGTGGGTGGACAGTGAAGCTGAACGAGATCGAGGGAGTCGGTCTCCAGGTTTTTGAGGCTGCGATCCACGAAGCGGTTGAGATTCTCGGCGTTGTAGCCTTCGACGGTTTGTTGGGGCAGTCGCCGGCCCGCTTTCGTCACCACATAGAATGGCTCGGAGCGCTCGCGGCGCAGGCGAGCGATCAGCCGTTCGCTGCGGCCATCGCCATAAACATCGGCGGTGTCGAAGAAATTGATGCCCTTGTCCAGCGCGGTGTGCAGCGCGGCCATGGCATCCTCTTCGGACACGTTGCCCCAATCCGCGCCAATCGCCCACGCCCCAAAGCCAACTTCCGAAACCTGCCAGCCAGTGCGGCCAAAAGTGCGGTATTTCATGATGCGTTCTCCAATCGGGTTTGTTCACTGCTGCCAAGCTTTGCTCGTGCAATGATGAGTTTTTGATATTTGTCAGCCAGTTTCTTTTCGTCGCCTCGTAAGCGGGCTTTGAGCATATCCCCCTCCAGTTCGGTGACCTCCAGCCGCTCGTAATAATCGAGCATTTCCTTGAGATGGGCCAGGACGATCTTGCCGGTGAGCAGGGGATGGTTGTTGGTGACATTGGCGTCGGGGAATGCGAGGCCATGTTCAAGCTCGACTTCCAGCCCCATTTGGAATGCTTCCAACGATATCTGCAAAGCCTCGCCCCCGACTTCCTCGCGGATCAGCGCTGCCTCTTCCGGCAACACACTGGTATCCGTCAACTGCGTCCAATCCCGAATCCCCAGTTCGGCGCAGACGCGCTGAACCTCGGCAATCGAAATGTAATCGGGCAGTTTCATGTTTCGCCTCCTCAAGCGAAAACGGTTTCCATCGCCCGCGCGGTTGCCAGCGCCGCCATGTCGGGCAGCGCTTGACCCTGGCGATAGCGCGCGGCTGCATCCAGAATTTTGCGCAAGATGTCCACATCGCCGGCCGTGTTCAGGAAAATGCCGGGGCGACCCAGAATCCAATGCACGGCCTGATCGATGTCCGCCTGCTCCATGAGCGGTTCGTACCAGGTGTTGCCCTGTTGCGGCCGGCCGCCCCACAGCCGCCGGGCCACGCCTTTGATGGTCTGCACCGCCACATCGCGCTCTCCGCAGATCGCCACCAATCGCTCGAAATCGGCGGCGTACTGGGCGTCCTGCATCATGACGATGTTGTAGGGCAGCAAGACCGAGTCGAAGTCCACCCGTTCCAGCGCTTCGCGGTGCAGTCTGCCGATCTGATAATTGTGACCGGTGATGCCGATGAAACGCGTCAAACCCTGGTCGCGCGCTTCAAGCACGGCTTGCAGCGCCCCGCCCTCGCCCATCACCTGATCCCACACGTCTTGCACGCTGACATCATGCAATTGCAGCAGATCGAGTTGATCGACCTGCAAACGCTGCAAGGACTCGCGGATCGACGCCCAGGCCGAATCGTAAGTGCGTTCGCTGACCTTCGTGGCCACGAAGAAATCCTGACGATGCCGCTTCATCCAGGGGCCAATGCGCAGCTCCGAGTCGCCATAGGTGGGAGCGGTGTCGATATGATTGACGCCATAGTCCAGCAGCAGATCGAGCGTCGCATCCGCCTGGGCTTGCGTCATCTCGGCGAGGGCGAAGGCCCCGAAGATGATGCGGGTGCTGTCATGGCCCGTGCGGCCAAAGGGGATTTTGTGGATCATGTTTTCAACCTCCTTCAGAGTGAGATGAGAATCGAGATTGATGACTGACTATTGCCCAGCAAGAGCGGTTGAATCATTATCATTTGGATGAAGGCTTACGCAGTAGGAGAATTCAACCACATATTCTACAAATTTGCACAGAGATTTTTGCCTGAATTCGCGCCCTTCGTGCGAAGCTATGGCAAGTGTGCAACTCATTTGCATTTCAGGCAGTAACCGAATCATAACGCCAGTTCCCTACGCACTGTGGCTAAGTGCGTCAGCGCGGCGGCGAGCAACGGTCGATTCTCCGGATATTGCGTCCACGATGAAGCGCCGGAGGGATGAGGCAAAGGGATGACTATGCGACCTTCGATTTGAAAGCGCTGACCGATCACATCGACCAGTCTGCGACCTGAACCCAGAAAACGGGCGATGGCCAGACTGCCCACCGGCAGGATGACCTCCGGGTCGATCAGGGTTACTTCCGCCTCCAGCCAATCGCTACAAAGAGATATCTCCGCCCGGCTGGGCGCACGATCGCCGCGACCTGACTTATTCGTCCCCGGAAAGCACTTGGTTATCGATGTCATGTAAAACTTCGAGCGAAACTCCGCCTCCGGCCAGCCTGCCTGCGCCAACCATTGGAACAATCGCGAGCCGGCTGTGCCGCTGAAGGGTTTGTCGGCATTGTCGCCGTCAAACCTGCCCGGAGCCTGGCCCACCAGCATCAATCTGGCCCCGGCCTTCCCGGAAAACACCGGCGGGCCCTGAATCTCATATCCGGCTTCCAGGCAGCGCTGGCAGCGGCGGAGATTCGCTTGCAGTTCGATTACCCGCAATCGCTATCCTCCTGCCCGGCTCAACTGTTGCAGGCGTTCGGCGGCGGCGTCCAATGTCTCATCCGTTTTGCAGAAACAGAACCGGGCCAGATGGCGAGCCAGACCTTTGTGGGCTGAACTATAAAACGCACTGGGAGGGATGGCGTTCACGCCGATCTTGGCGGTCAGCCACCGGCAGAACGCGTCGTCATCGGTGAAATGGTAGGCGGATGTGTCGGCAATGGTGAAATAGGTGGCATCGGGGGTTAATGGCTTCAGGTTTGCGGCGTCCAGGATTTCGCCCATGCGGTCGCGCTTGGCCTGATACATGCTTGCGAGTTCCTCGTAATACCCCGCGCTGGGGGCCAGCGACACGGCCTGAGCCACAGCCGCCTGCAAGGGCGTGGCCACGCTGAACACCATCCATTGGCTGACGGAACGGATGGCGGCGATCAGTGGCGACGGCCCGATGCTCCAACCTATTTTCCAGCCCGTGACCGAGAACGACTTCCCGGCGGAACCGATGCTGATCGTGCGCTCCCACATGCCCGGAATCGTAGCGATGCGCCCCATCGTGCGGCCATCGAAAATCATGCGCTCGTACACCTCGTCGGCGACGACCAGGGCATCGTAAGCCTGACACAATCCGGCGATCTCCTCCAATTCTGGCCGGGTGAAGACCTTGCCGGTGGGGTTGTGCGGCGTGTTCAGAAATACCAGCTTGGTGCGCGGGCTGAAAGCTGTACGAAGTTCGTCAGGGTCGTAACGCCAGTCGCCATCGGCCTGCGGATGCAGCGGCACGAAACGCGGTACGCCGCCTGCCATGGTCACATCGACCGGGTAGGCGTCATAAAATGGCTCAAACAGGATCACCTCGTCGCCGGGGTCCAGGAATGCCTGGCATGCGGCAAAAAGGCTGGCCGTAGCCCCGGACGTGATCTGAATCTCGGTCCACGGATCGATGCTCCGGCCTAAATCGATCTCCGCCTGAGCGGCCAGGGCCTGCACCAAAGCGCTGTGACCGCCGTAGCGCGTATATTGGTTCTGATCGGCAGCGACAGCATCCCGCGCCGCTTCCTTCACGAAGTCGGGCGCGGGGAAATTGGGAAAGCCCTGGCCCAGGTTGACGGCCCCGTGTTCCTCAGCCAGAGCGGTATACTCGGCAAAGATGGTCGTGCCAAAACCCCGAATGCGGGCGGCGGAAAAATGGCTGTTTGCGTTCAAATTGAATCCTCGAAGATGCGGGCCGCGTAACAGCGCCGATTGTAGCACGCAGCCATACCCGATACAAAGGGTTGGGCTTCCAGGCTCTCGACCCAGTTATCAAATTGACGGGGGAATGTTATAATCGGCGCACACTCATTGCGCAGTCATTGTCGCGGTTTTGGATCTTTAAGTTTCGATACTGAAATCCGCGACTGCCATCCCCCGCAATGACCTGGGACGATCTATGGATTACGAAGAGCTTTTCGCCAGAATCGCCGCCGAGTACAAGTTGGATAAGCACACGCTGGCCGAGCAAGGCTGGCGCGAAAGCAAATGGGATCCGATGGCGATCGGCAAAGCCAATGACATGGGCGTGATGCAGATCGTGCCCGCCACCTGGAGCGAATGGGCGCCTAAAGTCAAGGTCTACGATCCATTCGATCCTGAGAGCAACATCCGCGTAGCCTGCGCGTACCTCACCTACCTGCGCAAATTCCTCAGCGACAAACTGCAATTGACCGGCGACCACTGGGTGCTGGTGGCCTATAACTGGGGGCCGGGCAATGTCCAAAAGCTGATCGAAGGCGGCAAAGGCTGGGCCGACATCCCCGAAGTTCGCCAGGATTACGCCATCAACATCTTGCTTGGAGCCGAAGCCAGAGCCCTGGCTGCTTCAGAAACGCCAGCCGTATCATGACATTACTGGCAGCTTGACTAACGCCTCCTCAACCACCCCGCCACCCCACCCGCCAACTTTCCAACTTCAACCCCACATGCGCATCGAACGCCTCAGCTTATACATCGCCCTCATTGCCGCCTGGACAGCCATGCTGGGTAGCCTTTATTTCAGCGAAGTCGCCGGCTTCATTCCCTGTACTTTGTGCTGGTATCAGCGCATCCTGATGTACCCATTGTCCGTCATCATTCTTGTCGGCATCTTGCGCAAAGACGATGGACTGCCTCTCTACGTCCTGCCATTTTCGGTCTTTGGCATCTTTGTTTCGTCGTACCATTACCTGCTGCAAAAAACCGACCTCTTCGAAGGCGGCATCAAAGCCTGCTCCAGCGGCGTGCCCTGTTCGGGCATCTGGATCAATTGGCTGGGATTCATCACCATCCCCTTCCTGGCCCTCACCGCCTTCCTGATCATTACCATCGCCATGGTCGTCTTCCTCACCGGCTCGCACGACGAAGAAATCGAAGACGAGGAAGATTAAGCCAAGGAGAACTTCAAATGCCTGACGAACCCCAACGAAACGACCAGCCTGAAACCGATGCAGATGAGGAAAGCATCGGCGGCGTTGGCGTGATCATCCCAGGCAATGGCGAAGCTGTCGTGCGCCCCGCACCCACACCGGCTTCGCCTCCGGCAAAGAGCGTAAGTTCGTCAAAACCTTCTGCTGCCGAAATCGAGGCCGAGGCGGAAAACGGCTTCCTGGCAGCCGACGATGCTGGAGTCGCCCCGGCTGAAGCAACCGTCCTGGCCACCGCACCGCCTCCGCCCGCTGCCGATGAAGGCCCTCCCCCCCTCGAAACGAGGCCAGTCGCCTCCCCGGATAATTCTCGTTCCCGCAGCTTCCTGACAATTCTACTGGCCGCTCTGCTGGGCGCGCTGTTGTCGCTATTGATTTTGTTGTTGATCAATGGCACCCTCGATTTTTCACAACATGAACGCTTCCTGTTGTTGCAGAGCGATGTCGCCACACTCCGCCAGGACATGGATGGCGTCAAACAGGTGTCAGGCAAAAACCTGGACAGCGTGGCGACACTCGATGCCCGCCTGAACGAGGTGGGGGCGGAGATGCAGGGTCAGGGGGAGCAAATCGCCGCCCTGCAGGGCCAACTCTCAGATTTGAGCGATGCGCTGGATCAGACTTCCGCCGCCGCCGCCGCAACAGATGAAAGGCTCTCCAACCTGGACGGCAACCTGGCCGACGCGGGTGAGCGCATGGGCGTGCTCGAAAGTGAAGTGATGAGCCAGAGCGACCAGGTGGATGCCCTTGGTGGTAATGTCGATTCCATCGGCACTGAGGTCAACGACATTCAGGCCGTAATGGTGACGGTCGATTCCACTTTGCAGCAACTCGTGAACAACGACATATCGTTGCAGGAAGCTGTCGCCGTCATCACCGCTCGCATTGCCGAACTGGACAGCACGGCCAAACGCTTTGATAACTTCGTCGGCAGCCTGCGCCAGGCGTTGGAACAGGCCAGCGGCGGCATCGGTGCAGGCGCAACCGCATCACCAAACGAGCAACCTCCGGCCACCATTGCGCCGTCGCCCACGGTCAGCGCCCCGGTGGAGGCGACTCCGAGCAGTGAGCCGCCGGTTACGGCAACGCCCGCGCCGGCAGTGGACGAACCATTCACGGGGACGCCCGCCTTGCAGCGTTTCCCGGCCGATACCCCCATCACTTACCCGGAACCGGAACAAAGCCATATCTTCGGCCTCGTTTACGATGACCGCAACCACAGCCGCATCCCTGACCAGGGCGACAAAGCGTTGTCCGGCATCACTGTCATCCTGCGCGACCCCTCTGACCGCGAGATCGCTACAGTCGTCACCGGCCCGGACGGGCGCTATCTTTTCGCCAATGTCCGGCCAGGGCTTTACTTCGTGGTGGAGATGGACGCCGATGGCTCCACTTCCGTCACGCCCAACTATGTGAATGTCAGCGCTCGCCCCGACCGGCTGGTCGAAGTCAACTTCGCCGACCAGAGCGAGTAATCACGAATCTTCCACCTTCAAACCATAGAAATCGAGTTGCACTCCCCCATATCGTCGCGTGTCAAACCGCCGCAAATTCGCAAACTCCAGTTCTTTGAATTCCTTCGGGTGGATCTGCACGATGACTTCAGCGGCCGGGTTCAGCAAGTGTGGTCGGGCGTCGACGCGCGCCAAGGCTTGTTGCCATAACTCCTGGTACTGAGGCGGGGCCACGAAGATGAAATCGAAAGCGCCGATGTCGGGCAATGTCAGATATTTGAAAGCATCCTGGCGGACAACATGCGCCCGCGGGGCCAGCCCCGTATGCTGCAAATTGCGTCCCAGCACCTTGAGGGCGACCGCCGAACGCTCCACGAAAATCACCTCGTCCGCCCCCCGGCTAAGCGCTTCGATGCCGACCCCCCCTGTGCCGCCGAACAAATCGAGAAATCGTGCGCCCACGATATGCGTGCTCAGAATGTCGAACAGCGCTTCCTTGGCCCGGTCGGTGATGGGGCGTGTGGAATCGCCGGGCACAGATTCCAATCTTCTGCCCTTGGCCACGCCGGCGATCACACGCATGGCGATGACCTCCGGGCCTGATTTGCCGAAAACGAACCTTCGGGGTGAGCGAAGCGCATCATCTCGCCATTATAACCGACAACGGCTTATCGGCATTGCCGGCGGTCGTCCATGACTGGCTTATCCCAACGCCTCTACATTCTGTTATGCGGTCTGCTCCTGTTGGCCGGATTGTGGCAGGCTGTTGTATCGAATACCGTTGCCGCCCCTGGGGTGACGGATGCGGTTTATTGGCAAACACAACTTCAGCATCCCCATGCGCCGGGCGAAATCATGGTGCGATACAGGGACGACCAGATCCAGGCTTTGGGCATCACCCGACCGGACGCGCTCAGCAGTGCTTTACTCGTCGATGAAATCGCCGAATTGGACATGGTTGTTTACCGCTCCGACGATGACCTAGCCACAACCCTGGCAGCGGTCAACGCCGATCCGAGCGTGGAATTCGCTGAACCCAACTATTATCTTTTCCCCGATTACGAGCCTGACGATCCCTATTATCTCAACTATGCCGCCAACGATAGCCTCAGCGTCGGCGGTTATCTCAACCGGATGAACATGGTCGCAGCCTGGGATACGGCTCGCGGCCGCAAAGAGATCGTGGTCGCCGTGATCGATAGCGGCGTCGATCTCGACCATGAGGATATGGCGGGAGCGATCTGGCAGAACCCGGGGGAAATTCCGGGCAACGGCGTGGACGACGATCAGAACGGACTGATCGACGACATCATCGGCTGGAACTTTGCGGCGAATTCGGCCAATGTTGACGACTGGCATGGTCATGGCAGCCATGTGTCGGGCATCATCGCCGCCCGCTTCAATAACGGCATCGGCATTGCCGGCATCGCTCCCAAAGTCCAGATCATGCCCATCGGCGTTTTCGCGTCTATCAACGGCCAGGCGCTCGGCACTTTCGCCGATGAAGTGAAGTCGCTCCTCTATGCCACCGATATGGGGGCCAGGGTGATCAACCTTAGCCTGGGGAGCAATGCCTACAGCCGGGGCGAGCAAATGGCGGTCGAGTACGCCGTCTCGCATGGCGTGGTGGTGGTGGCCGCCGCAGGCAATGACGGTCGGGATGCTTATCATTGGCCGGCCGCCCACGAAGCCGCCATCGCCGTCGGAGCCACAACGGCCAAAGATGGTTACGCCAGCTTCTCCAATCGAGGCGCTTTTCTGGACATTTCCGCCCCTGGCGTCAGCATCTGGTCGCTTTCCCCGTCGGGCAGTTATCGGCCACTGAGCGGGACCAGCATGGCCTCGCCCCACGTCGCTGGCGTCGCCGCCCTCATCCTCAGCATCAATCCCACCCTGAGCCCGGCCCAGGTGCGCCAAATCCTGGAATCGACAGCCGCTGATCTGGGCGCGGTGGGTTGGGATAATGCGTTCGGACACGGGCGTGTGGATGCTTTCGCCGCCGTACAGGCGACCGCGCCCAGCGATGACCCCGTTTCGCCCCCCGACTGGCTGCCCTCTGTGATCTGGCCGGAAACCTGTGTGGAATTGATTCAGGATGGCGATTTTGAAGCAGCGGATTCCTCAAGCTGGGCGTTGTCAGGCTCGGCCAGTTTGACAAACACCCTGGCTGCGACGGGAGAGCAATCGCTCTTTCTGACCGACCAGCCGGGAGCGGAGGCTGCGGCCAGCCAGGTTGTGACCATCCCCCCCGACGTCTATACTATCACTATGTCGTTCGCCCTGTGGGCCGATAGCGCAGATACCGGCTGGGGAACCGATCCGATGAATCCTGGCCGGGATCATCTATCGGCCTGGCTGCAAACGCCGCAAGGCGATCCGCTGATCTCTTTGCTTCATGCCAGCAATATTGGCGCTTCCGCCTCGTGGGATCAGGCGTTGCACGTGCTGTCGCCTTCTGAGCTCGATCTGCTTAAACAAACTGGCTCTGTAGAGCTCTGGTTCCAGGCTCAGAACGCCATCGACACCCTCCCCACCCGATTTCAGATCGACAGCGTCCGCCTTTGCGCCAGCCGCCCGCCCGTTTTCCTCCCCCGTTTGATCAACTGATCCCCCCATGTCAACTCGAACTTTTGTCGCCCTCAGCATTTTGATTGCGATCCTGGCCTGGGTAGGTTTGGCATTGATGTTCAATTATCTTGAACCGCTGCGCTCCTACCAGGCCCTGGCGATACCGCTGGTCATCATCGCAGTCGGCGGAACGACCGCGCCCCTGTGGAGAACCCTGCAACGCCGCATCACGCCGGATAGGGACGATTCCAAATTGAATCGGATGGCGGTGCGCCAGGGACTATGGGCGGGGCTCTTCGTCGCCATCCTCCTCACCCTGCGCGTGTTCCGCGTGCTGGATTGGGTGCTGGTGTTGGTTGCAGCCGCTTTGTTCATCATGCTGGAAGTCTTTATCCAGCAGCGGGAGCAATGGAAACAGGTGCAGAGCCGCATGCCTCGAAACTCGAGATCCAGCGGTTCGTCCAGATCACAATCCAGCCCCACGCCTCCAACTCAGTCCGGCGCAAGCGCTGCTTCTTTCAGTCGCACGGCATCGACCAAAACGACCAAAAGCCGAAAGAAAACCAGTGGTCAGAGCGCAAAACCCAATAAACCTGGGCCAAAATCAAGTCGATGACTATCCGAAGCGCGCTATTTGGACGCGAATAACCGCAGACTCATCACAAAAAACAAAAAGCGCTCCGGCGAGATGAGTCGGGTGTCTTTATTTTTCACGTGACACGCATCACGTTTTGTAAGTCGGCAGCAACAATGGCGGGGGGTCAGTCGCCTGGCCCAGGTGCGCATCCAGGGCGTGAGTTAGGGCGATGCGGTCGTCCCAGGGGTATTCGATCACGCCAAAACACATCGATTGTTCATGCCCTTTTCCGCACACGATCACGACATCGCCGGGCTGGGCCTGAGCGATTGCAACTTGCATCGCCGTGTAACGATCACCTTCGCATAGCGCATTGCCGCCCATTTCTTCGCAGGCATGCTGGCTGATGGACATGATCGATTGCAAATCTTCGGTGCGCGGGTCTTCGGCGGTGATGACGGTGAGGTCGGCCAGCCGCCCGGCTATCTCGCCCATCATTCGGCGCTTAGCCACGTCGCGCAAACCGGCTGAACCGAACACACAGATCACCTTGCCCGATGTCAGCGTGCGGGCTGTGTTGAGGGCGGCTTCCAAAGCGAAGGGCGTGTGGGCGAAATCGACGATGGCGATGAAATCCTGGCCGCGCTCGATCCGCTCCATCCGTCCCGGAATCCCGGCCATCTGCGCCAGCCCGGCCTGAATCGTGTCACCGGACAATCCCAGTGTGAAACCCACGGCAGCGGCGGCCAGACAATTGTACACATTGAACCGCCCCACCAGGGGCGTTTGCACGATCAGCGGCGGGCGCATGTCCGATCGAATTGTGAATTGCAAGCCATCGGGATTTTCGATGATGTCTTCCGCCCGAATGTCGCCGCCATCGATGCCATAGCTGAACGCGCCGGCAGGGTCGAAGGCCAGCAGCCGGGGATAGCTGCGGTCGTCGGCGTTGAGGATCACGGCCCGCGGGATGCCCGGTTTGGCCGGGCTGATCGCCTGAAGTTCGAGCAATCTGGCCTTGGCCACCAGATAACCGTCGTAATCGCCGTGCTCGTCCATATGCTCGTGCGTAACATTGGTGTACACGGCGATGTCGTAGTCGATCCCGGCCACACGCCACTGGCTGAGGCCATGCGAAGTCGTCTCGATCACCGCCCATTGGTTGCCCGCTTCCGCCATCTGTCGCAAATAACGCTGCATGTCCGGGGCGTCGGGCGTGGTGGTGTGCAGGCCGGTGTCCAGCGTCAGGCCGCCGATGCGGGCATTGACCGTGGTCAACAATCCCGCGGGCAGGTCGGCAGCCGCCAACAGGCTATGGATCAGATTGCTGGTAGTGGTCTTGCCATCGGTGCCGGTGACGCCGATCACGCCGAGGGAGCGGCTGGGATTATCCTCCCAGGCGGCGGCAAGCATGGCGAGGGCGCGGCGGGCGTTGGGGACGGGGAAATAGGGAAGATCGGGGATTGGGGATTCGAGTTCGGCTATGGGAAGTTCGCCGATGATGGCGGTGGCGCCGTTGGCGATGGCCTGCGGGATGAAGCGATGGCCGTCCACGCTTACGCCGCGATAGGCCACGAAAAGCGAGCCGGGCTGCACCTTGCGCGAATCAGATTCGATTGACGTAATGGGGATGTCGGGTTGGTCGGCGGCGAGGCCGAGCGCGGCCGCCAACTGGCCAAGGCTTTTCATATTACGAAGCGGAGTCGATCAGGGCGCGCAGTTTGGCCAGGTTTTCCACATCCTCGTGCATGTCATCGCCCTTAGGCGTTTCCAGAATCATGGGCGTGTGCAGGAAGCGCGGGTCGTTGATAATGTGGCGAAAGCCATCCAGTCCCACAAAGCCATCGCCGATGTGGGTGTGCCGGTCTTTGCGACTATCCAGATCGAATTTGCTGTCGTTGAAATGGAAGCAGCGGATCAGGTCGAGGCCTACGGTCTGGTCGAAATGAGTCATCACCTCGTCGTATCCGCTCTCGGTGCGGAAGTCGTAACCGGCGGCCAGCACATGACATGTGTCGAAGCACACGGCTACGCGCTGAGGATGTTGGCAGGCTGCTCGGATTCCGGCCAGATGCTCAAAGCGATAGCCAAGATGGTTACCCGCGCCCGCTGTCGTTTCCAACAGCGTCAGGGTCGCGAAACCATCGGTACGCTCATGGCATTGATCCAGGGCGGCGGCGATGCGCTCGACGCCGAAATCCTCGCCCTCGCCCATGTGCGAGCCCGGATGGATGACGACGCCCAGCAAGCCCAAAGCTTCCGCCCGCTGCAATTCATCGACAAAGGTATCGATCGATTTCTGCCAGAGGTCGGGGTCGGGAGAGCCGAGGTTGATCAGATAGGAGGCGTGGGAAAGCACAGGGCGAATGCCGGTCTGAGCGGCTAAATCCTGCCATTTTGCGATTTCGTCGTCCGCCAGCGGCTTGCTGTCCCAGCGATTATTGTTGCGCGTGAAGATTTGCATGGTCTCGCAGCCGATGCTGTCACCACGCTCGAAGGCTGTGCTCACCCCGCCAGCCGTGCTGACATGGGCGCCGAATCTTGGGGTCATGGGTTATCTCGAATAGAGTGAGGTCGTGAGGTTATCAGTGCGAAGCGCTCCCCAATATCCAATACCCTGATCACTGCACGCCAACGCCAAGCTCGTAAACCAGCACGCCGCCGAAGTGCGTGGCGCCGATAAGGAGCAGTGAAGCCAGGGTTAGCAAGATCGTGATCCGCCAGCGCTTGCCTCGATCGCCTAAATCGTCCCGCCAGATGTACATCAGATACGTGGCGAAGGAGTACAGCGCCCACATCAGGAACATGCCGGTGGTGTGGATGTTGGCAACCTGGTCGGCCTGCGTGCCCTGCTCGATTGGCGATTTGTCGATCAGGCCGGTGACGACCGCGGGCAAAGTCAATATCACGCCCGCCAGCAGACCGATGAATCCCCAGCCTTTGAGCCACGGCCAGGGTTTCCACAAATAGATGATCACAGCCAGCGCGCCCAGCAGCAAAAGAGCGACCGGGAAATGGACGAGCCGGGGGTGGAGGGGTAGGGTGAAGATGGACATAGGACAGGATATCAGATATTGGGTAGCTATGGGTTGATGGCTATGGGCGAAACCCGATATCCAATACCTGCTACCCAATACCTTTTCTACTTCAAACGCCAGTGCATCAGATACAATTCGTTGATAACCTCGAAACCGAGTTTTTCGTAGAGAGAACGGGCGCTACGATTGGTTTGAAAAAGGCACAGGAAGGTCTGGCAATCCTGGACGTGCAGATGGCGGATAAGGGCGTGAACCACCTGGGTGGCATACCCCTGGCGGCGATACTGGGGATGGGTGACAATCGAACCGATCTCGGCGTGGCCGGGCAGATAGGTCTGCACCCCGCCCATCGCCGCTAACTCTGGCCCGACGAAGATGCCGAAGAACTCGCCGCGCTTCAGGCTTTGCGGGCTAAATACCATGGCATCACCGGCTGCCGCTAGCGCCATCATGTCCGGAAGATCCGCCTCGTTCAAACGCCGGAGGGGGCCGGATGCCAGGGCGGTCGGGTCGCCCCGAAAGTGCATCTGCCATTCAGGGGCGATGTCGATGATGTCAGCGGCTTTCGCCAACAGGTCGAAGATACGGTTTCCGGCCAGGGAATAGGCCGACTGGCCGGGTTCAAGCAATTGTGCGGCCAGATTGGCGACGATGGCGGGGTCATGCCCCTCGACCGAGATGGCCGGGAAAGGCAGGTGCAGGTGCCGGGCCAGACAGTGTTCCCGATCGGCGGCGAATTGGCAATTTCCGGCCCCGACCGTGACGTTGTTGATCCAGGTAAAATTGGCGAGCGCCTCGGCGGGATGCGCATCAAGTGCAGCAAAGGCAGATTCCGCCGCCCACGCTGGCGCGGCGCTAACCCTGCCGGTAATCGTAGAAACCTCGGCCCGATTTGCGGCCCAAAAGCCCGGCGGTAACCATCTGCCGCAACAGGGGCGGGGCTTTGAAGCGCGGCTCGCCGTATTCCTCGTACAGCACGTCCGCCACAGCCAGCGTGGTATCGAGGCCCACGAGGTCGGCCAGGGTCAGCGGCCCCATGGGATGAGCCAGCCCCAACTTCACCCCGGCGTCGATATCCTCTTTGCTGGCCAGACCGGCCTCGTACAGGCCGATGGCATCAACGATGTAGGGGATAAGCAGGCGATTGACGATAAATCCAGGGCTATCCTTGGCCACGACCGTGGTCTTGCCCAGGCGCTCGCCGAATGCCTGGGCCGTCGCCAGGGTTTCGTCGCTGGTGAGGCTGCCGCGCACCAGTTCCAGCAAAGCCATCACCGGCACGGGATTGAAGAAATGCATGCCAAGCACTTTGTCGGGACGATTGGTGGCGGCGGCGATGGCGGCAATGCTGATCGAAGAGGTATTGCTGGCGAGGATGACATCCGGCTGGGTTACCTGATCCAGACGGCTGAAAATCCGTTGTTTGAGTTCCAGGTCTTCGGTCACCGCTTCGATCACCAGATCCGCCGGCGCGAAATCCTCACTTTTGATCGTGCCGCTCATGCGGGCCAGCGCTGCGGACGCTTCTTTCTCGGTGAGTTTGCCCTTGCTCTGCGCTCGCTCTAATGATTTGTGGATGCGGGCCATCCCTGTGTCTAAGAATTCCTGGTTGAGTTCACCGACGATAACGTCGAAACCCGATTTAGCGGCGACTTCGACAATGCCCGAACCCATCAGGCCGCAGCCGATGACGCCGATTGTTTGGATGTTCATTTTGCTCCTATTTTGAAGAGTAATGCGTTTTGCGCGTTCCGTTTTGGGTTTGAGTCGATCAACCTGTCTTTTGCGGCGTCTCAAGATGCTCTATGAGCGCTTTAGCGGCAGCAGCTTGCGGGGCCAGCAGATCGAACAGGGTCTGCCAGAACGCCGTCGATTCTGCATCGCCTCCCGCCAGCCGCTCTTCATACCACACCATCGAGCGGTCCAGGCCGATGACGATGAATTGTACGCGACTGCGCGTCGTATGGCGGTTCAGGCCATCGGTGATCAGGTTTTCGTGCGCGCCCAGTCGTGCGGGAGAGACCCCGCGCTGGCGTAATTCGTAGGCGATGATCTCGATAGCCTCCTGCTCAGCCGCCTGAAACGCCTGCAAAAACGCGGTTACATCTGACTTTGGTTGCGCCCGCAGATAATTCTCGCAGATGGCGATCCAGGCCATGTGATAACGCAGGTTCGTGATCATGTCCTGCACAAAAGCGTCATTCATGCGTAAACTCCGGCAGCCCGGCTTCCAATCGGTTGTGCGGCGTGGACGGCGGCGATGGCAAATTGTGAGCCAGAAGCCGTAGATATTCCTGGCTGAAAATCTGCCGCTGCATCTCCTCCGGCATCAGGCTGAAAGTGCCGTTGGGATTGTGTTGCGAGCGATGACAATGCCAGCCGCGAATGCGCGCATCGACGGAATCGTGACAATCGATGATAGCGTTGATGTGTTCGGGCGGGTCCATCTCGAACGCCAGGGCCTGGCCGTTGAGCTGGATTCGATAATCGCGGAAATTCGGGATCACATCGAACGCCTCGACCGGGATCGCTCGCACGTAGACTTTGGGCGTGGCCCAGACTGGTCCCGCAGCGGGTAAGAAATCGGGATCAGCGGCGGCGGAAAAAGCCGCCATCACCCGCTCGTAAACGCCGATGTGGTCGGGGTGGGGGTAGCCCCCATGCGGCGGATGCGTGAACAGGACATGCGGCCTGATTTCTCGCACAAGCGACACCAACTGCGCCACAGCCTGCGCCTCCGGCACATCGCTCACCCCGCCATCGGGCCAATCCAGCCAGCGCAAGTCTTGCACGCCTAACTCGGCGCAACAGCATTCCATCTCGCCCGTGCGCACGACGGGCAGCGTCTCGCGGGTGGCGCAATCGTCACAGAAAATCGTGGCCGCTTCCCCGCGTGTGGCGCATACCACGGTGATGGCCGCGCCCTCGGTAGCGTACCGGGCCAGGGTCCCGCCCACGCTGAGTTCATCATCCGGGTGGGCGAAGACGCCCATGAGTCGTAATTGTTCAGACATGCCCAGGATTATACAATCATTCTGCGGGAGCACGGAAAGAGGCTGTTGTTGTGATACAATTCCGAAGCATTTCGTCGAAAGACGATCACCGTACAACTCAAACCGAACCAATTCTTGAAAACGACGAACCTTGACGAAAATCGACGATGGGACGAATCGTCATCGTCAAACTTCGTCTGTTCGTCCCATCGTCATCATTCATAATATTCCCTGCCATGCCCCAAAGCGTTGATCTCCTAGTCCATGTCACCCACGAAGCCGGCGTCAAAGTCGGCGGCATCGGCGCTGTGCTCGACGGCCTATTGAGCGCCAAAGAATATGTGCAGGAAGTGGGCCGCAGTATTGTGGTGGGGCCGCTCAATGCCAGCAACCCCGGTGAGATGGAGCGGTTGCTCGATCCGCGCAATGGCCTGCGGCTGCGATATGCTTCGGCGCTAGGCGTCAACTCGCTGCCCGCCGAACTCAGCCAATCGTTACGCGCGGTCGAATCCGCCTACAATGTGCGCATCGTCTACGGCAAGCGCCCTTTCCGCGGCGTCGAGCACGAAGTGCTGTTGCTTGACCTTTCCGCGCTCAATCCGGGGGCGGTGGGCAGTTTCAAGTACTACCTGTGGGATAAGTTCGGTCTGGATTGCGCCCGCTACGACTACGACCCCGAATTCCGCCTTTTCGTCAACCTGGCGGAACCGGCCTATGCCGCCCTCTTTCATCTGGCGGCGGGCGTGCAAGGCCCGCGTGTGATCCTCGCCCACGAATGGATGGGCATGCCCCTGGTCATGGCGGCGCTGATAAAGGATCCGCAATTGTGGCGCACCGCTTTTTATGCGCACGAAGTGGCGACCGCCCGTCTTTTGGTCGAAGAACATCGCGGCCACGATACGCGGTTCTACAATGCCATGGCCGTCGCCCGCTCGCAGGGGTTGAGCATGGATGCGGTCTTTGGCGATCAGACCTATTACTACAAACACGCCCTGATCCAGCGCGCCGCTGTCTGCGACGCCATCCTGGCCGTGGGTGATCTCGTGGTCGAGGAATTGCGCTTCGTGGGCGGCGCTTATGCGCACAAGAACATCGACCTGGTCTATAACGGCGTCCCCAGCTTCCCTATCACCCTGGCCGAAAAGAAGCAGAGCAAAGCCCTGCTTCAGGCTTACGCCCAGAACCTGCTCGGCTACTCGCCCGACTTCGTTTTCAGCCATGTCACCCGTTTTGTCACCAGCAAAGCGATGTGGCGCGACATCCGCGTGCTCGATCATCTCGACCACATGCTGGCCGGGGCCAGGTTGACCGCCACACTATTCGTGCTCTCCAGCCAGGAACCCACCGGACGTTCGGCGAATCAGATCCGGGCATGGGAGGAAGTCTATGGATGGCCGGTGGGCCACCGCGCCGACAATGGCGACCTGCTAGGCCAGGAGGTCGATTATTTCTTCCACAGCCTGGAGCCGTTCAACCTGCGCAGCCGTGCGATCAAGGCTGTGTTTGTCAATCAGTTCGGGTGGAGCCAGGATCGCTGCGGTCGTCGCATGCCGGCGGAGATGAACTTCATGGATTTGCGTAAAGGCGCGGACGTGGAGTTCGGCCAGAGCATTTATGAGCCATTTGGCATCGCTCAGGTCGAGCCTTTGAGCTTTGGCGCTATTTGCGTGCCCTCCAATGTCTGCGGCTGCGTGGGTTTCATCAGCCGCGCCCGCGCCCATCTACCCGAATTTCCCAACGTGGTGGTGGCCGATTACGTGACCGCGCCCGCGGGCTGGCATTTCCTCAGCCCATGGGATGCGCTGAAACTGGACCAATATGGCCGTGACCTGATCGAGATCGAGAACAGCCGCGGCGTGGCCGAAGCCATCGCCGCCCGCCTGCCCACCGATGACGCCCAAAGCGAGCAAATGATCGAGCTAGGCCAGGAGATCGGGAACCGCATGAGTTGGGAAGTGGTGACCCACGATTATCTACTGCCTGCCTTGCAACGAGCTATCGAGGCGCGATAGTCGTCGGATGAGAAGGGCATCGACACAGAGGGCCACGGAGAAGCCGCTGAGGGCGCAGAGATTTCCTGACACAATCTCAAAAACCTCTGTATCTCCTCTATGAACTCCGTGTCGAATTTTCTTCCCCTGTTTTGCTCAATGCGTTATGACAAGTCTTAGTAACCCCCGACTGGGTTCGTCCCCCCGGCGCACGCAATCGCGTTCGGCCAGCCATCGCCGCAATCCCCTGCGCTGGTTTGGCCTGGCCCTGGCGCTGATCGTCGGCCTGACGGCGGCGGTGTTGCTCTTCGCCTATTTGGATGTCACCCTGCGCTATCGCGGCCTGATCCTGCAACCCGCCGAAGTGAGCAAACGCCCGGCTGCCATCGTCTTTGGCGCTGGCATCTATCCCAGCGGGCGGCTCAGCGCCGTATTGGCCGACCGCATGAACACGGCCATCGGCCTCTATCAAAACGGGGCTGTCGAAAAACTGCTCCTCACTGGCGACAACAGCCTGGTCGAGTACAATGAGCCGGGGCGCATGGGCGATTACGCCCGCCAGGTCGGGTTGCCCGAAGCGGCGCTGGCCTATGATTACGCCGGTCGTCGCACCTACGATTCCTGTTATCGCGCCCGCCACATCTTCGGCCTCGACCGGGTCGTGCTCGTCACCCAACGCTTCCACCTGCCCCGGGCGCTGTACATCTGCCGCCAGCTTGGGGTCGATGCCGTGGGCGTGGCCGCGGACGAGCGGAACTATCGTCTGGCCGGATGGTTCGCTCTGCGCGAATCATTCGCCCGCGTCGCCGCCTGGGCTGATATT
Source organism: Caldilineales bacterium (assembly GCA_024102915.1). Classification (GTDB taxonomy): domain Bacteria; phylum Chloroflexota; class Anaerolineae; order J102; family J102; genus JAGFJG01. The sequence continues at coordinate 8,657 of JAGFJG010000090.1, read as the reverse complement.
CACTTCCTGCACCCCGAAGTCATCGGCGGCGAACCCATCGACATCTTTGCCCCCGGCTATGTTGGCCGAGTGGAATAGATCATGAAAATCTACACCAGAACCGGCGACCTGGGCGAAACCGCCCTCTTCGGCGGCGGTCGCATCCCCAAACATCACCTGCGCATCGAAGCCTACGGCACGGTCGATGAAACCAACGCCGTGCTCGGCCTAGCCGCCAGCCGCTGTACCGATCCCGATCTCAGCGCCCTGATCGCCCGCGTCCAGGCGGAATTATTTGAAGTCGGGGCCGATCTGGCGACGCCGCTGGATGCCAAAACGACCTACATCGTGCGCACCGACGCCGCAAAAATCACCCGGCTGGAAACGGAAATGGACGCCTGGGATTTGGAATTGCCGCTGCTGACCTCGTTCATCCTGCCCGGCGGCACAGAGACGGCAGCCGTACTGCACATGGCGCGCACGGTTTGCCGCCGCGCCGAACGAGCGACCGCGGCGTTGGCCGCGCAAGAACCGATCAACGACGACGCCTTTCGCTACCTCAACCGCCTCAGCGATTGGTTGTTCATGCTGGCGCGACTGGCAAACCATCGCCAGAACCAGCCCGACATCCCCTGGCGACCCAGCAAAAATCCGGAGAAAGAATGACGATGCCCCAACCGACTCGAGACGAAGCCTGGAATCTGGTTTGCGAATGGATCGAGAACGACGGCCTGCGCAAACACGTGCTGGCCGTGGAAGCCGCCGTCCGCGCCTACGCCCGCAAGTTCGGCACGAACGAGGAGCTTTGGGGCGTCACCGCCCTGGTGCATGACCTCGATTACGAACGATTTCCCGACATGGACGACGAAGTGGACGGCCATCCGCGCACCGCGCTGCGCCTGTTCGAGGAAATGGGCTGGCCGGAAGAACTCATCCATGCCGTCGCCGCTCACGCCGACTTTCTGGGCGTGCCCGCTATTACGCCCCTGGACAAAACCTTACGCGCCTGCGATGAGATCACCGGCCTGATCATTGCCACCACCTATGTGCGCCCCAGCCGCGATATCCGCGATGTCAACCTCAAGTCGGTGCAGAAAAAGTGGAAGGATAGGCGCTTCACCGCCGCCATCGACCGGGATGAGATCACGCACAATGTCGAGGCGCTGGGTATGCCGTTGGATGAGCACATCGAATTCGTGCTGACTGCTATGCAAGAGAACGCTGCCGAGTTGGGGTTGGACGGCAGTTAGAGGGCAATGCGACGCTGATTTTTCGAGATCAGTGTCGATCTGCACCAGTCCGCGTTATCCGCGTCCTATCTCTCTTCCCTCACTCGCCGAAATTCATCCGCCTGCCGCTGCGCGGCCGTCCCGACCCTTCCAGATAACAATGCAAACACAGCGTGCTATCGCTGATGCGAGAGGCGATACGCGGCTCAGCCAGTTCCAATTCCTTCAAATCCGGGCCGCTGGTGCTGATGGTGAAGACCGTGGGCTGGCGGCTGAGATAACGATGGTCGAGCAGTTGCAGCAGTTTCTCCCGCGCCCACACGGTGCTGCCGCCCGGCGATAGATCATCCAGCACCAATACCGGCGCTCGCTTGATTTGTTCGAGGCGCACATCGTATGAGACCGTGGCGCTGGGAGCGAAGGCTGCGCGCAGATGATCGAGCAAGGTGGGGACAGAGACAAACAACACCTGCGGCTGCGTGTGTCTCACATGATTGGCAATGGCCGCGGCCAGATGCGTCTTGCCCACGCCAGGCCGACCCAAAAGGGCGAGCCAGCCCTCCGGTCGCTGCGCGTAATCCCAGGTGATATTGCGAATCCGCTCCAGATTCCGGCGCAGTTTTTCACTGCCGGCGCTCGGCACATAGAAAGCGTCGAAGGTCTGGCCGCTGTGCATGTCCAATTCGCTCAACTCGACCAACCGATCCTGGAACCCGCCGCCACGATAATCCGCGGCCAGGATGTGCAGGCGCGTCACCAGATCGATATCCAGCAAGCGAGAACGCAGGCGCGGCTCGATCGATTCCAAGGGCAGGTTAGTTGTGATCACGGTGGGCAGGCGCTGGAGATAACGATGGCTGAGAAGTTGGAATAGCTTTTCCTGCGCCCACTGAGTCGAGCTTTCCGCACCGAGATCGTCGAGGATCAGCAACGGCGTGTTCTTCAAGCGCTCGAATAGCTCGTCAAACGTCTCGGGGCTGTCGGGGGCGTAGGTGGAACGCAAGTGATCCAGCAGGTCGGGAGCGAGCACGAACAACGCCTGCCCGCCCGCGGATGTATAAGCGTTGCCCACCGCTGCGGCCAGATGCGTCTTGCCCACGCCAAAGCCGCCAGTCAACATCAGCCAACCCTGGGGATTGGCGGCATAATGCCGGGAGGCCTCATAGGATTGGCGGAGGATGCGCTGGCGCTCCGGCGGCAGACCCACCCCCTCCGGTCGAAATGTCTCGAACGTCATCTGGGCTAGAGCGCTGAATTCGCCCAGGGCGTTTAGCTGGCGCTGGCGGCTCTGGCGAATGAAATCCTGGGCGCAGGTGCAGGGCCGAGCTTTGCCGAAATCGGGATGCGTGATCTCGACATCCCTGAGCACGAAGCCCTTGCCGCCGCAAATCGGGCAGTTGGGGTCTCCCGGCCCGCTAGCGGATGATATCCCAGTCGAAGCTTGGGTCACGCCGGTCGCCCTCGATATCGTTACGGGCAGGAGTTCGTTCAACGGTTGCAGATGTGTCTTTGCCATGTTGCGCCCACTTTTGCAGGATAGCCGAAATATAGGCCCAGTTACGTTTGTTGTTGGCCACAGCGATGGAGAATGCCTCGGTCAGCCAGGGTTGTGGATAATCTCGCTCGGCCTGCCGCAGTTTCTCCGCCACCATGGGCGTGACCATGCCGATGTTCTGTTCGTAGAGCAGGAATACGTTTGGTCGTTCCTTCTCCAGTCCCACCACCACATCGTCGATGTCGTGGATCAGGCCCTCGAACTCGCCACGAGACAGACGCTCCACTGCCTGTCGGCCTTTGTCGGAGTTAAGGAAATACCAGATTTCGCTGCGTTCACCGCGCTTGACTTCGATCTCGATCAAAGCCCCGCGCTGGGCCGCACGCTTGAACGCCTCGGCCATGGCCTGCTCGCGCTCGCCCGGCTCGCCGCCCATGCCTTCAAGAAAGAGAATATCCGCCAACGCATCGTTCAGGCGCACATAGCGCGTATCGCCCTCGCCTTGCCCCAATCGCCAGAAGACGTAGAGAACCACCTTCAGCTCGGCCAGATCGTCGATGACCGGCAATAATTCGCTGAAGAACTCGTTGGGGATGGGAGTGTGGCGGGTCTTGCCGGCGGAGAAGCCGGGGAAACCGCGCAAGGAGTCGGACATGGGTTAGGCAGAGGGCAGGGAAGATTATCTCACGCAGCACGCAATACGTTTAACGGCTCAATTGACGCGAATATCCTCGCGCACCATCGCCAGTTCGTCGAAATGAGTGAATTCCTTGTGGAAATAGAGGTCAACGCTGCCAGTGGGACCGTGGCGATGCTTGGCGACCATGATCTCGGCGATATTCTTGCGCTCGCTCTCCTCTTTGTAGACATCCTCGCGATAAACGAACATCACCACGTCGGCGTCCTGCTCGATCGAGCCGCTCTCGCGCAGATCGCTCAACTGCGGGCGTTTGTCCGCCCGGCTCTCCACCTGGCGGCTGAGCTGCGACAGGGCGATGACGGGCACGTTCAGCTCGCGGGCCAGTTGCTTGAGCGAACGCGAGATAAAGCTGATCTCCTGCACCCGATTCTCGGAGCGGGAGCCGCTATGCATGAGCTGCATGTAATCAACTATCAACATGTCCATGCCGTGCTCGGAATACATGCGCCGGGCTTTGGTGCGCAAATCGAAAGGCGTCAGGGCAGCGCTATCGTCGATGAAGAGCGGGCAGTCGCTGAGGATGCCAGCGGACTCGGCCAGCCTGCCCCATTCCTCGTCTCGGATCTGGCCCAGGCGTAAACGCTGCGAGTCGATGCGCGATTCCTGGGACAACAAACGCTGCACCAACTGCTCTTTGCTCATTTCCAGGCTGAACACGGCCACACGGGATTGGTGTCTCTTCGCCGCGGTCAGGGCCATGGTCAAAGCCAGGGAGGTTTTTCCCATGCCGGGGCGAGCGGCCACGATGACGAGATCCGATTTCTGCATGCCGCCGAGCAATCGGTCCAACGACTTGAAACCGGTGGGCACGCCCAGCACCTCGCCCTTACGCCGGTGCAAATCGTCCAGGTCTCGCATGACCTCGCCCATGATGCTGCGCACAGGAACCAGGTCGCGTTCCAGCCGGCGCTGCGAAATGGAGAAGATCAAGTCTTCGGCGCGGTTCACGACTTCATGCACGTCGATCGATTCGTCGTGCGCGATGCGGGCGATACTGCCGGCGGCGCTGATCAACTGGCGAAGCGTCGAGGTGCGCTGCACGATCTGGGCGTACTCGACAGCGTGTACGGCGGTGGGCACGGCGTTGATCAACGAACTGATGTAGGCGGCGCCGCCCACGTCGGCCAGTTGGCCCTGCCGATCCAGCTCGTACGTCAGGGTGAGAAAGTCGATCGGCTGGCGTTGATCGTGCAGATGGCGGATGGACTCATATATCCAGCCGTTGCGTTGCACATAAAAATCATCCGCCTGCACGGTGGTAGCGACCTGAACGACGGCATCGGGATCGGTGAGCAACGATCCCAACAGCGCTTCTTCGGCGTCGATATTACTGGGTACTGTGCGTTCGGGGAGGGAACTCATGGGGCAAAACGGTACTCAACGGGGAAGCAGCGTGGCTGGCGTCAGAGACAAAGCGACGCCTGCGGGCAGGCGTCGGTTGAGGGCTGGCAACGGCGGGGGGAAAAGCGAGCGTTGGTCAGGCGATTCAATCGTCCAGGCCCAGGTCGTCGAGGTCTAATTCTTCGATGAAATCGGCGAAAACGCCCAGGTCTTCGTTCGAGGCCTCGCCCTTCTCGGAACGAACGCCTTCCAGGATGGCCGGGGCAATATCCTCATCCGGCATGCGTCCGGCGTCGGTCATGACCTTTTCGCTGACATAGATGGCCACGTCGGCGCGCACAGCCAGGGCGATGGCGTCGCTGGGGCGAGAATCGATGCGGACTTCACGCTCGCCATATTCCAGGACGATCTGTGCGTAATAAACGTCGGAACGCAGATCGCTCACCACGACGAATTGAACTTCAGCGCCCAGAGTCTCCAATGAGCGCGCCAGCAGATCGTGCGTCAAAGGGCGTTCGACCTGTACGCCTTGCAGCCGCAAGGTGATGGCATCGGCTTCCGGGGCGCCGATCCAGATTGGCAAATAGCGTTGCGAGTTCTTTTCGCGCAGCACAACAACACGGTGCTGCGTCATCAGACTAATGCGAACGCTGTCGATTGTGACTTCAATCATGGCGTCATCTCCGGAGGCAAGAGGGATGAATCGATTATAAGCTTGGCCGGATGAGGCGTCAAACCAATCTCGACCGGGATGCGGAGCCTGTCACAGGGTCGCGCAGTCAGGTGGAAGCACGTCGCGACCGGGTTATCCCCAGCGAATTGTGGATAAGAGAGCGCCAGATGTTTAAGGTGATTTTGGGCGGTGAAAATCTTGATTGACACCCTTTGGCAACTGGAGTAAGATGATCCCAGGCTACGATTTCACCATACCAGGGTTCGGGGAGCCATTCCGGATGTCTACATCCTTATCGACCAAGTTGAGCAGCGATTTCCGTAAGGCGATTGAGGCCAATCCTCAATCCGCCACGGCGGCTATCGTGCGTTTTGACAGGCTGGACGAGGATTGTGAGCTAACAGTGACCGACCTGGGATTGACGGTTTCGCGGCGGCTGCGGTTGGTGCGCGGGTTAGCCGTGCAGGGTCAGGGGGGCGCTTTATTGAAACTTGCCAAATCGCCGCGGGTCGTGCGAATCGAGCCTGATCAACCTGTCAAAACCATGCACAGCGAGGACGCCTGACCATGAGCGATGGAACCATTCACTCCGACTTGAAGCGCGTGCTTGACCAGTCGCAGCCCGACATTCAGATCCCTGTCATCGTGCGATACCAGCCCTCGGTCGCCGGCATCGCCGCCGCCCAGGCCACGCCCGATGACGTCGTGATCACCCAGACTTTCAAACTCACCCCAGCTATCGCCATCGAGGCCTCGCCGGAGAACATCCGCACCCTGGCCGATCAGCCTCAGGTCGAGCGCATCTGGTTCGATTTTCCGGTGCACACCATGCTGGATGTGTCGGTCCCCCTGATCGAAGCCCCGCGCGTGTGGACGAGCAGCGGCCAGGGAACCGGCGTCAAGGTGGCGATCCTCGACACAGGCTGCGACCTGAACCACCCCGACGTGAGCGAACGCATCAAAGGCCAGCAGGATTTCAGCGGCAAGGGCACTGTGCAGGATGGCAATGGTCATGGCACGCATGTGGCCGGGATCATCGCCGGTTCGGGCGAAGCCAGCGGCGGCAAATATCGCGGCGTGGCTCCGATGGCCGATCTCTATATCGCCAAAGTGTTGGATGATCGGGGCGGCGGGCGCATGAGCAATGTGATCGCCGGACTGGAATGGGCGGTCGATCAGGGCGTCGATATCGTGAATATGAGCCTGGGCGCTGATGGCTCCTGCGACGGCACGGACGCGCTGTCGGAGTCGTGCGATGCAGCCGTGGCCGCGGGCCTCGCGGTGATCGTGGCGGCGGGAAACGCCGGGCCGGGTGCACGGACGGTGGGGTCGCCCGGCTGCGCCAGGGATGTGATCACCATTGGGGCGAGCACGGACAGCGACACGATGGCCGATTTTTCATCGCGCGGGCCGACATTGGACGGCCGGGTCAAGCCGGATGTCAGTTTCCCCGGCCACAAGATCATCGCCGCCCGCGCCAGCGGCACCGCCATGGGCCGCGTGATCGATGACAAATATACCGAGGCTTCGGGCACAAGCATGGCCACGCCGCACGCCAGCGGAGCGGCGGCTTTGATTTTGGAAGCGGAGCCGGATATGACGCCCGCCCAACTCAAAGAACGGCTGATGTCCACCGCCATCGATCTGGGCTTGGATGCCAATACGCAGGGCACGGGCCGCGGAGATGTGTACGCCGCCTGGGAAGCTGGCGTCCCCGAACCGGAGCCGGAACCTGAGCCCACACCCGAACCGGAACCCGAACCGACGCCTGAGCCAGAGCCAGAACCGACTCCCGAACCGGAGCCAACGCCTGAACCCACGCCTACGCCGCCGCCAGTTCCGGGCGGATGCCTGCTGCCGGTCCTGCGCGTGTTCAGCCTGTTCTAAGGGGAAATAGGCCGCGGATGGCGCGGGTCAACCACGGATTCACGCTGATCAATCCAATGAAAATCAGCGAATATCTGCGGCACAATCCGCGTCATCCGCGGCCTATTTATTCCCCCCCGTCCACCTGCCGCACGATCTCTTCGGCGTCCGCCAGCAATTGCTGCGACTGTTCAGCCGGAATCTCTGAGACCTGGAAGTAGCGCTCCAATAATTCCAGCGGACTCATCTCCTCCACATTGACCGCGCCCAAACGGCTGCGCACTCCCCAATCGATATCCTTGCTGATCCCGGCCAGCGCGGACGCTTCAGCGAGCGCCGCCCGGATCTCTCGCTCCTTTAGCAGTGCATCCTGATCGGAGCGCAAACGCAGGCGCACGCGCACCACGGTTTCGGCCACATTACGGCGGGCAATGGCATCGAGAACAGCCTGGGTGGGGTCGGCTTCTTCTCGCAAGTCGCAGTCGATGGTGACGAAACGCCGGGCTTCCCGCCGGTAGCCGGGGATAAATTCATAGGTCGAGTGACCGCGGGCGACTTCGGCCAGCACCCAGCCCTTGGCTTCCTTTTCCTCGCCGAAATCGATCCGCTCCACACTGCCGCTGTAAACGATGGGCGGCTGCGCGCCCTTGTTCAAATCCTGAAAACGATGGATGTGGCCGAGGGCGACATAATCCCAGGCATCGTCGGCCAGGGTCGAGCGGGGAACCGTGACATCGCGCCCCACCATGATACCGCGCTCCGAGCCAAGCTCAGCTTCGCTCACGGAGAAATGGCCGACGAGGATGGCGGGGAGGTTGGGCTGTTGCCGGGCTTCGTCGGCCAGCGCCCGGATGATCTCGTCCATCTTCGTGGCGAGCAGATTGTCCAACGATCCCAGGCTGACGCTGCGGAATTCCTCCTTGGCCACGATCTCCGAAAGGAAAGGATAAGGCACGGAAGCGATCTGCACGGGCGCGCCGCGGCGGGTGACGATGGTTTGCAGATCGAATTCGGACAGCACATAGGTGTTCGGCACCGACAGGGTCTGGAACACGTCGATGGAAGAGGCGCGGGCGGAAACGGCGGGCAGGTCGTGGTTGCCGGGCAGAAGGACGACAGGAATGCCGTGGTCGGCCAGGTCTTTGATCCGCCAGGCGAATTCGCGACGATAGGTGGAATTGGGGTCGCGATTCTTGTAGGCGTCACCGGCGAAGATGACCAGATCGACCTCTTTGGCGATGGCGTATTCGATCAGGTCGGACAATCGCCGCAAGAAGTCCATGACGCGGCTGTTCATGCCCGTGCCCGGATCGACATGGCCGAAGCGTTCCATGCCGATGTGCAGGTCGGCGAAGTGGAGGATGCGGATGGGGG